>NZ_DRGY01000069.1 GCF_011049865.1 Marinobacter antarcticus
ATTTTGACGCGTACTTTTACTTACACGATGTTTGTCTGGTTTTGTCTTGTATGCCCTGACCTTACTGGCTAACCTGCAGGGGTAGTTATGTTTTGCCCCGTTCCCGTTGCAGGAGATTGTTATGGCAGGCGCCACCAACAAAGATACCGGTCAGTACGAAGCGCGGAAAGTGAAGTACCGGAAAACCAAGGCCAGTTGGAACCCTGCCATGCAGGCGGTTCCAGTGCCAGGTATCCGGCGGATGGTTAATATGGCGGCGACCATGAAGGATGTTATTCATCTGTCCATCGGTCAGCCGGATTTGCCAACGCCCAAGCACATTATTGATGCGTACGTTGACGCTCTGCACGCGGGGCAAACGGGGTACACCATGGATGCCGGCCTGCCGGAGTTGCTGGTGGCTCTGAGGGATTATTACGGCAAACGATACAACCGCAAGTTGACCCGGGACAACATTCTGGTTACCAGTGGCGCCACAGAGGCCATGTATTTGGCGATCTCGGCGACAGCGGCACCTGGGCGACAGTTTATTGTGACGGACCCTTCCTTCCTGCTGTACGCGCCTCTAATCCGCATGAACGGGGGTGAGGTTAAATTCGTCCCGACTCGTGCAGAAAACGACCATCAGCTTGATCCTGATGAGGTGATTCGAGCGATGGGGTCGCGCACCTTCGCGCTGATACTCAATAACCCGAATAATCCGACCGGCGCGGTATACCCACGCAGTACCGTGGAAACCATTCTCGAAGAATGCGCCTACCGCGGCATACAGGTTTATGCCGACGAGGTGTATGACCACCTGATTTTTGACGACGATGATTTTGCCAGTGTCCTGAACTGCTCCATGGATCTGGACAACATCATGTGCATCAGCAGCTTCTCGAAAACCTATAGCATGGCAGGGCTTCGTATAGGGTGGGTGATCTCCAGCCAGGCGGCGATCAAATCCCTGCGCCGCTATCATATGTTCACCACCTCGGTTGCCAACACGCCTTCCCAGTTCGCGGGTGTGGCGGCGCTTACGGGCGATCAGCAGTGTGTGAAAGACATGGTGGGAATCTATAAGGAGCGCCGCGATAAAGTCGTGGAGTTGATCGACCAGACGCCGTACATGACCGGTTACAAGCCGGGAGGCGCTTTTTTCGCGTTTCCGGATTTGCCACCCCACGTTGACGGGTCGGATCTTGCGTTGCGCTTGCTGAAGGAAACGGGCGTGTGCGTGGTGCCGGGCGATGCATTTGGCGAGGGTTGTACCAACGCGGTTCGTATCAGTTTTTCAACGACTTGTGAGAAGCTGGATGCCGCGTTCGATCGCATTATTCCGTGGATGGCCAAACAGCAATTTTGAGGTGCCTTTATGTCGGCTCTGGATTCTGTGCTTGTCCAGTGCCCCTACTGTTGGGAGACGCTGGACATCAGCGTCGATCCCTCGGTGGTGGAGCAGGAATACGTGGAAGACTGCCAAGTCTGTTGTCAGCCCATTCTATTGCGGGTTGTTTTCGATGATAATCTCACGCCTCATGTAGAAGCCCGGGCCGAGAACGAGTAAATCATCCGCTCTGGCGCCGGATAAACGCCTGACTCACGGAGAGAAAAAATGGATAAACGACGCCTGCGCCTGAGCGGCCTTTGGGGCTTTGTGTTAGTGGTGCTTGCGCTGTCCAGCGGCTGTGCCAGCCTGTCCCCTTATGCAATTTCCGAAGGAGAATTGGAGAGCCATCTGCAGGATGTGGTTCGTGATTACGATCGCATGCAGTTGAAGAATGGCTCGCCCCTAAGCCTTAGCCTTAAAGAGGCAGATATCACCCTGGGGCCAGATGGGCGTGATGTGGCGGTGATTGATCTGAAGGGGCAGGTTGCCCTGAATGCCTTTCTGACCAAACTCCCGGTTGATATTGCCTTGAAGGTTGAAGGTGCGCCGGTATACGACAGCAAAGAAAAAGCGATCTACATTCGCAGACTTAAGCTGCTTGAAAGCAGTGTTGACTCCGGGTTTTTCAAAGGCGATCTCGCGCCGGTCACAAGCAGCGTAATGAGAGTTGTGGCCCAGATGCTGGAAACCATGCCGGTTTATCGCCTGGATGACTCCAATCTGGCTCAGCGCATGTTTGGTATGGTGCCTCTGGATGTGCGCGTAGTGCCAGGTCGCCTCGAATTCGTGATGTCGGATAAATAACCGCTTATCCGTAAATCAGGGCCAGATACGGTTTTCTGGCCCTGCGTCCAACCCCGCTCAGGCTGACAGGCGTTGGCAAATAGCGTCACCTATCTCCTGTGTTTTCCGCCGCGCGCCAGCGCTGTCTGCCAAATCCGCTGCCACAGCGTCAAATAGCTCCTTGCCGGCCGCCGCCAGAACAGGATCTTTGCGCCCCAGCCACTCGAGCATTCGGGCTGTGGTAAACAGCATGGCTGTTGGGTCCGCCAGGCCCTGGCCGGCAATATCCGGAGCGCTGCCGTGGGTGGGCTCAAACATGGAGGGCATGTCCGGGTCCGTCGGGTTCAGGTTGCACGATGGCGCAACGCCCATGCCGCCCGATAGCACGGCAGCAAGGTCGGTGAGAATGTCGCCTTGCAGGTTGCTGGCGACCACCACATCGAATGCCCATGGGCTTTGTACAAATTTCATACAGGCAGCATCCACCAGTTCGTGGTGGGTGGCTACGTCTGGAAACTCCTTGCTGATGTCCTCGAACGCTTCGGTGTACATATCACCCCAATAACGCAGGGCATTGCGTTTGGTGACCAGGCACACCTGGCTTGCACAGTGGCGACCATCAAGAGTGCGAAAGCTTCGGGCGCGGCTTTGCTGTTCACGATCTGAAGCCCTGGTGCGAGCCTGCTCGAACCCGTAGCGGATAATGCGATTGGTCGCCTTACGGCTGAACACCTCCATCTGGGTTGCGATCTCGTCCTCGGTTCCCTTACGCAAGCGTCCACCCTGGCCTACATACTCGCCTTCGGAGTTTTCACGAATCACCAACATATCAATATCTTTTGCACGTTCGTCAGCAAGGTACTGACGTGCGCCGGGTAACAGGCGGGCAGGGCGCTCGCAGACCCATTGATCGAAGCCTTTGCGCATGTCCAGCAAGGGTGCTAGTGAAACGCTGTCGGTTAATAGGTAGCGGTCGGGGTCGTCTATCGGGCCAGGATCACCCAGGGCCCCCAGTAATATGGCGTCGTAGGCTCTGAGCTGAGCCAGGGCGTCATCAGGCATGGACTCGCCGTGCGCCTGGTGCCAGGCATGGGAAGGCCAGGGAAAGTGGCTCCACTCAAGGGCCAGATTGTGCTTGGCGCGCAGGACCTCCAGGCAGCGTATGGCTTCTGCCACAACTTCCGGACCAATACCGTCGCCCGGGGTTACTGCGATGCGTGTCGTTTGGGCCATTGCGGAAACTCCTTTAAATTGGAAGGCTCGAATGAGTGTTAGAGCCCAGTGTAGTTGTGTGACTCGTGGATGCCAGCATTTGACATACTTTTACCCTAAGCTGTTTGCCACAGGTTGTTCGTGTCTGGTGTTCGGGACTATAGTGGCGCACAGACAGTGGCGCACACACAAAAGTGGCGCACGAGTACGCTATTAATTATCCTGCCACCAAGCCCGATTTAAAGCACTGGAGTTAACGTGATCAAGCCAGACGTTCTGTTTGACGAATCCCACTGTGAGCAATGCGCCTGTGGAGAAGGGTTGGATTTTTCTTTTACCTTTGCTTTCCAGCCTATTGTTGACGTTGTCAACAAAACGGTCTACGCATACGAGGCTCTAGTCAGGGGCCCAGAGGGGGAGGGTGCTCTGAGCATTCTCAACAAGGTAAATGAGCGCAACCGCTACGCCTTCGATCAGATTTGCAGGGTCAAGGCCGTTAAGCTCGCCTCCAAGCTTGGTATGAATACCCGTCTGAGCATAAATTTCATGCCCAACGCCGTCTACAAAGCGGAATACTGCATTCGCACAACGTTGGCCGCAGCGAAAACCTATAATTTTGACACCAGCAAGCTCATTTTTGAGCTGACGGAAGGTGAAGATCTGACCTCAGTTGAGCACCTTGCCTCCATTATTGATGCGTATCAGGAGATGGGGTTCAGTACGGCGATCGATGATTTTGGCGCGGGTTACTCCCGGTACAACATCATGATGATCAGCCCGCCCAATCTGCTCAAACTGGATATGACGCTGGTTCGTGATATTCATGATGAGCCTAATAAGCAGGCTGTTGTGGCGGGAATCATCACCATGATGAGCCAATTGGGCGGAACGATCGTAGCCGAGGGCGTTGAAACAAACGAAGAATATTTCTGGCTACGGGCTCAGGGCATCACTCTTTACCAGGGCTATCTGTTTGCGAGACCAGGTTTCGAGTGCTTGCCAGAGCCGCATTACCCGGTCTGAAGATTCCCCTAACCGACAGGAAGACTGACTGTGCTTTACCGAGTTCTGATTATTATTGGTGGCCTGGTGTTCGTTGTCGCGCTCTTTGCGCTACTTTGGTTCTTCTGCAAGAGGTTCCTGGAACGCCAGGGTATTACCGAACAGCTTTCGGAACGCACTACGGCGCTTGCGACCGGGACCTTTGCCGGTATCAGCGTGGGGCTTGTGTTCGCGATTGTGGGTGCATTTGTGCTTGGTCCCCTGGCATTCTACCGTACCCTGCGCAGTCAAAATGTGGCGGTCTCTGACGGTGCCGCCGTGTGGTGGGGGTTTGGTATTGTGGTGGCATCCCTTGGGCTGGTCGCCATCGCTTTTTTCGGTTTCCTGGTCGCCGTTGGCGCCTATTGAATGGCTTTCAGCTGCTCTTTGAACCATATCAGGGCCGGCTCCTGAGTGTAGGCTTTGTGCCAATACAGGTGCACATCGAGAGAGGGCAGGTCCGTCGGTGGATTCAGGGTGGTAATACTGGCTCGTTCCGAAATAATTCGGGCGTAGGTTTCCGGCATGGTCAGCAAAAGGTCGGTGGCTTCCACCACCCGGCACGCTGCGTAGTAGTGTTGGCAACGCAAGCGGATGCTGCGTTGAACCCCCAGTCTCGACAGCTCAAAATCCTCAATTCCCGGACCTTCCGTGCGCGACGAAACCAGTACGTGCTGCGCTGAAAGATAGCCCTCCATATCCAGTGCCTGCCCTGCAAGCGGATGGCCCTCACGAGCCAGAACCACAAGCCTGTCCCGCCTCAGAAGTTCATGGGACGTCTGTCGGCTGACCGGAAGCAGAACATCGACTGCAAAGTCCAGTTTACCGGCGGCCAATTGGGTTTCCATATCCCGCCGTGGAATGCGCTTACTCACGATTTCCAGTTCCGGATAGGGATCCAGTCGCCCCATCAGTTGTGGTAGAAACGTTGCTTCGAGAACATCCCGCAGGCCCAGGGCGTAAGTTTTGCGGTGATTTGCCGGATCGAATGCATGAAACTGGTTGACCGCGCTCTGGATCTGGGTAAGCCCGGGTTTCATGGATTCAAGAAAGCGTCGCGCCAAAGGCGTTGGCACCATCTGGTTACCCTGGCGAGTAAATAGTGGATCATCAAAATGATCTCGAAGGCGTGACAGGGAATGACTCACAGCCGGCTGAGTAAGGTGCAGTGCCTTTGCGGCCCGGGTGAGGCTGTTCTCCCGATAGATGGTGTCGAATACGTGCAAAAGGTTGAGATCCAGGCGAGTCCCGGTCATAGACATTACGCTCACAGTGAATAAATCAGGCTAATAGTAAACGATAAGAATAATTCAGTCGCGTAATAGTAACCGCAGCCATAGACTAGTCGTAGACCAACGTTATCGTGCTTGTTCCGTTCCGCACCAGCCTGTGTAATTTCTGTGAGGATTTGGCAATGGATTTTAGTATCTCCGAGAAAGGCCAGGATTATCTCAACCGTGTAAAAGTGTTTATGGCGGAAGAGATTTTCCCGATTGAAGCTCAGTATTCTAAAGAGTTGGCGTCTCTCGAAAATCGCTGGGTTGTGTTGCCGATCATCAAAGAGCTGAAGGAAAAAGCCAAGGCCCAAGGTCTCTGGAACATGTTCTTTCCGGATGAGACCCACGGTTGTGGCCTGCTCAACTCGGATTACGCCCTGATCGCTGAAGAGACGGGCCGCAGCTTTATTGCGCCTGAAATCTTTAACTGCAACGCGCCGGATACCGGCAATATGGAAGTGCTGATCCACTATGGTTCAGAAGGGCAGAAAGCCGAATGGCTGCCACGTTTGCTCAGTGGCGAAATCCGCTCTGCGTTCTGCATGACCGAGCCGGACGTCGCCTCATCGGATGCAACCAATATGGAGGCGACTGCGGTGGTTGACGGTGAGGAAGTGGTGCTGAACGGCCGCAAATGGTGGAGCACCGGCATCGGACACCCTGACTGCAAGGTCGCCGTCTTTATGGGCCTTTCTGACCCGGATGCAGACAAGCACCGGCGCCATTCCATGGTTCTGGTTCCGCTGGACACGCCGGGCGTAAAGATTGAACGCATGCTTTCGGTGTTTGGTGAGTACGATGAGCCATACGGGCACGGAGAGGTCTCGTTCACCAATGTGCGCCTGCCCAAGAGTGCCTTCATCGCCGGTCCGGGTCGGGGTTTTGAAATTGCGCAAGGGCGCTTGGGGCCTGGCCGTGTGCACCACTGTATGCGTGCCATTGGAGCCGCCGAGCGTACGCTTGAGTTGCTGATTAAAAGAGCAACCAGCCGAGAGGCGTTTGGCCGCCCGTTAGCAAAACTTGGCGGGAATCCGGATATCATTGCCAATGCGCGTATGGCGATTGAGCAGGCGCGTTTGCTCACGCTTAAATGCGCTTGGGCTCTCGATACCAAAGGCATTGTGGGTGCCATTCAGGAAGTTGCCATGATCAAGGCGGTTGTTCCGTTAATGCTGCAAACTCTGGTTGATCAGGCCATTCAGATTCACGGTGGCGGGGGTGTGAGTGATGATGACTTCCCGCTGACCCAGTTGTTTGCTTATGCTCGAGTATTGCGGTTGGCCGACGGGCCGGATGAAGTGCACCGAGCTACCGTGGCTCGCATTGAGTTGCGCAAATACAAAAGCTGATTAAAAACCATATAACGGGAAACATTATGACACAGCGAGTATTCGTAACAGGCGGCGCAAGCGGCCTTGGCCGGGCCATTGCGCTGCGCTACGCCAAAGAGGGTGCGAAGGTCTGTATCGGTGATATCAATCCGGAGCAGGGTGTTGGCGTTGAGCAAGAGATCAACAACGCCGGTGGCGAAGGCTACTTTGTGGAGTGCGATGTCCGGCGCCTGACGGATCTGGAAAAGGTTTGTGCTGATCTCACAGACAAGTGGGGCGGTGTGGATGTGGTCGTGAACAACGCCGGTGTTGCGTCTGCAGGCTCTATTGAAGACACCACCATGGGCGATTGGGAGTGGATTCTGGATATCAACGTCCTTGGCGTCGTGCGGGGCTGTAAGGCGTTTACGCCGCAGTTTAAGAAGCAGGGCTCAGGTGCGTTTGTGAACATTGCGTCCATGGCGGGCCTGATGCTGGCTCCGCTTATGGATAGCTACAATGTGTCCAAGGCGGGGGTGATTGCTTTGTCTGAGACATTGAGCCAGGAGTTGCGGGGTGACGGCATTCACGTCAGTTGTGTGTGCCCGGCGTTCTTCCAGACCAATCTCACCAGCAGCATGCGTTCTGATATTCCCGGTATTCAACAGAATGTAAACAAGCTGATGAAGCGCTCGACTATTTCAGCAGACCATGTTGCTGAGGACATTGTGCGCTCGGTGAAAAACAAGGATTTCTGGGTGTTGCCCCATGTGAAAGAGCGCCGCATGTGGATGCTCAAGCGCTACGCACCCTGGGCGTTTGACAAACTGATGTACGAAGAGAGCAAGCGCTGGATGAAGAAGATGGGCGGTAAGGCCAAAGCCTGAACCGAACGCGAGAATCACAGGAGAGCCATGAATGACCCAGATTGATCAGGCCGCGGACATCCGCGAAGGTGAGGAGCTGGACGTGTCGGCAGTCGACCGATTCATGAAAAGCTCGATACCGGAGCTCAGCGGCGAGCCGATGGTGCGCCAATACCCCGGGGGTGCTTCCAATCTGACGTATCAGGTGGACTACGGCGAGCGCTCCTATGTACTGCGACGTCCGCCGTTTGGCAAGATCGCAAAATCTGCCCACGACATGCTGCGCGAAGCGAACGTGATGCAGGCGTTGAAGCCGGTTTATCCTTACGTGCCCGACATTCTCGCTATTTGCGACGATCACAGCGTGCTGGGTTGCGATTTCTATGTGATGGAACGGGTGCAAGGCATCATCTTGCGCCAGGACTTCCCTGAAGATTTTTCGTTGAATGAAGCCGACACGCGCAAGCTGTGCCTGAGCGTGATCGACAAGCTCGTTGACCTGCATCGGGTTGACGCCAAAGCGGCCGGATTGGACAAGCTGGGCAAGGGCGACGGGTATATTCAGCGTCAGATCGGCGGCTGGAGTGATCGCTTTCGCAAGTCCCGTACAGAAGATGTCGGCGATTTTGAGGCTGTTATGTCCTGGCTTGACGACAAGATGCCAAACGACAGGGCACAGGTTGTGATCCACAACGACTTCCGCTTTGACAACCTGGTGCTGAACCCGGACAACCCCTTTGAAGTACTCGGGGTTCTGGATTGGGAAATGGCGACGATCGGCGATCCGCTGATGGATCTGGGCAATACGCTTGCCTACTGGATTGAGGCAGACGACGAAGGCCCGTTCCAGATGCTGCGCCGCCAGCCAACGCATCGCCCAGGCATGCTTAGCCGGAAAGAAGTGGTGGAATACTACATGGAAAAGTCTGGCTTTCGGGCTGATAACTTCGATTTCTATGAGATCTACGGACTTTTCCGCTTAGCGGTGATTGTTCAGCAGATCTATTACCGTTTTTATCATGGCCAGACAGGCGACAAACGGTTTGCCGCCTTTGGCCATGCGGCCAACTATCTTGAGAAACGCTGTCTGCGTCTGATCTCAGAGAGTTCCTTAAAGAGTTCCTTAGAGAGTTCCTTGTAGTGGCCACGGTGTACCTGATGCGCCACGGCCAAGCCAGTTTTGGCAAGGAAAACTACGATCAGCTTTCGCCCCAAGGCTGGGCGCAGGGAAGGGTGCTGGGCCGCTGGATGGTCGATAAGATAAAGCCGGCGGCAATTTTTGGCGGCAATTTGCAGCGCCACCGGGAAACGGTTGAGGCCGTTGCGACCGGTTATGGAATGCGCTTGCCCGACATGCAGGTGGCGCCCGGCTTCAATGAATTTGATCATGTCTCCATTGTTAACCGTTATCGCCCCGAATGGTGCGACAGGCAGGTTATGGCGAGGGATCTTGCGTCCTATCCGAAACCCGCAGCAGCCTTTCAGCAAACCTTTGTTGAAGCTGTTCGCCGCTGGATATCCGCAGACTATGACGGGGAGTACGACGAGACCTGGACAGAGTTCAAAACCCGGGTTCTTGCGGCGTTTGATGAAATGATTGAGTACGCAGACGGTGGTGATGTCTTGGTGTCTACGTCTGGCGGCCCTATTGCCGTTATGTGCCAACACCTTCTGGGCCTTGATGACGAGCGGGCGCTGGGATTGAACGCAGTCATCGCCAATACCAGTGTCACAAGAGTCCTGTATTCCAAAGGTCGCCGCAGCCTGTCTGTTTTCAATAATTACAGCCACCTGGAAGCGGAAGACCCCGCCCTGGTGACGTTCCGATGACCCATTGAGGTGTACGAATGAGCAAGAAAGACCTGTTTGATCTGACCGGCAAGACGGCCCTGATTACCGGCGCCAGCCGTGGCATTGGCGAGAGCATTGCCCGCACTCTGGCGGAGTATGGCGCCCACGTGATTGTGACCAGTCGCAAGATCGACGCCTGTGAAGCCGTGGCCGGTAGCATTCGCGAAGCAGGCGGCAGCGCTGAGGCCTATGCCTGCCATATTGGCGAAATGGAGCAGATCGAAGCCATCTGGGCTCACATTGACAAAGCGCATGACAAACTGGATATTCTGGTAAACAACGCCGCAGCCAACCCGTATTTCGGCCCGATTGAGGACACAGATCTCGGTGCTTTCCAGAAAACGGTAGACGTAAACATACGCGGCTATTTCTTCATGTGCGCCCGTGGTGCGCAGTTGATGAAGAAAAACGGTGGTGGTTCTATCGTCAACGTTGCATCGGTTAACGGCGTAAATCCAGGGCATTTCCAGGGCATTTACTCGGTCACCAAAGCCGCGGTTATCTCCATGACCAAATCGTTTGCCATGGAACTTGGTCAACAGAACGTTCGTGTGAACGCCTTGCTGCCGGGGCTTACAGACACCAAGTTCGCCAGTGCTCTGACCTCCAATGAAGCGATCAAAAAGCAGGCTATGGCGCACATCCCCATGAAACGTGTGGCCGATCCGAGTGAGATGGCCGGTACGGTGCTGTATCTGGCATCGGATGCGTCCAGCTACACCACGGGTACCTGTATTAATGTAGACGGTGGGTATCTTACGATCTGACGGTTCTTATGCAGGCAGTGCGATCTAGAAGTCCTGTGTGCATGTGAGGGCTTCGAAGTCGCCGTGCAATTTCGATGCGCGTTCGGCAAGGTGGTCGAGGTGAGACGGCTCACTTGCCAGCAACAGATCCTGAATCAGCGAAGCCATGGCCTCTATGCTTCTATTCATTATTTCAGTGTAGCCATCGCCCCGCGCGACTGCAGAATTGTTGATCAGCTCGGTGATGGTGTCTTTGAAACCGGGCTCGTGGCGGTTGTCGAGAGCATTCAACAGGGCTTTTTGCCAATTTCGGCGCCCCTCCAGCCAGATTCTGGTCTGCCCGATGCGGTCTTCTGACCAGTCTTTTATGATGCGTTGCTGGGTGCTGTTCAGGCTGCCTAGCCATTGCTCCGCACGCTCAGCAGTTCGTTCTGAGCGTGCCTTTGCGATCTCTTCCGCGTCCCCAACAAGAAATTTTTCTTCAAATTTTCGGCGTTTCTCAACCATATTGCCCGCCAGCTCGTTCACCTGCTCATCGCTAAGGCTGGAGAACAGGTTAACCGCGGCGGGCGTTATCTGCTTCAACAGCGGTGGAATGAACGTCATCATTTGAATCTGGAGGTTGTTGATTTCAGTGGGGCCCAGATCACCGGAAGCCAGAGTGCCTTGCAGGCTGTCCAGCCACGCACTGTAGCGCGGCAACTCCTTGCTGCAGTGCCATTTCTTCAGGCTCTCAAGATCAACATTCAATTGCTGCTTCTGAGGCGGCGTAAGCGTAACCCGATCTTCTACCCACCAGACCGCGCCCCAGTCGGCGTAACGGTAGGCGAGGCGGGTTGAGCTGCATCCTGACGTAAGCAAGGTGACCATAATCAGAGTGATCGCAAGCAGGATCATAAGCCAGCGCCTGGCGCTTACCTGAAACGAGCACCTGTACTGATCCATATCGCGCCTTACGTGGTAGAAGAGCTTATCGAAAAAAGAGTACAAGATTACGATATCACGAGGATTTCAGATGTGGCTATCTGAAGTTCCGCACCCATAGCAGTGCAGCTCACCGAAATGACGTTAAGACCACTGCGTGAGGGAAACGAGGGTACGTGAACAAACGGCCCCGACTTAACCGGGGCGTTCTGGTTTACCGAATGGCCGTGCGTGAGCTGGCCGAATCCATTTGAGACAGAGCCGTGGCGGTAGGCGGCCGAAAATGCAGAGAGTAAAGCACCCGGTCCAGTACCGCTTGGCCGTTCCAGGCAGGATCATTATTAACGATGCCTACAACGGCCCAGGTAGTATTATTTTCATCCCGGGCAAAACCGGCGATAGAGCGAACGTTTTCGAGATAGCCGGTTTTAATACGTCCCTCACCGGCCATACCGGTGTTGCGCAAGCGCCGGGTCATGGTGCCATCCATCGCGATGATGGGCATGGAGGTCATAAGATCTGAGGAGTAGGGGCTGTTCCACGCCTGCTGTAAAATCTTTGTGCCCTGCCGGGTTGTGATTCTGGCGTAGCGGGTCAGCCCGGCGCCGTTATCAATCACCATCCCGGTTGTGTCGACACCTTTGCTCTCCAGCCAGTCATAGATCACGCGTATGCCCGCAACCCGGTCGTCTTGCTCTTTCTCCAAGCGGTTTTGGGCGCCGATGGTCAGCAATAGCTGGCGCGCCATCACATTACTGCTCCACTTGTTGATGTCCCGTACCATGGTAACCAGGTCTGGCGAGGTGGTTTTCATGACCAAGCGGGCATTTTCCGGCGTTAACCCGTTCGAGTTTCCACCGGATACGATGATGCCCATCTCGCCGAGCAGTGAGCGAATCATTGAGGCGCTGTATTGGTCGTGGGGCAGCAGAGACAAATAGGTTGTTGTGCGACAGCCCTGCGGCAGTTCACCGGTTACTCGCACAGTAACCCTGCCGCCTTCCTGAAATACCGGCTCCCAGTCAAAGTTACGGCGCGCCGGGCAGGATCCTTCGGCAACGGCGGTTACGCGATTATCGATGACAATCTCGCTCAGCGCTGGCGTGCTCCAGGCTTGAGTGCCGCGTTCGTCGGCGCGTATTTGAAAATGAACGAGATTGAGATTCGTCAGGTAGGCCGATGGCTCAACCAGAAAAGGCGCGTAAGGGTTATCGCCATTGTCTTCAAATGCCGGAAAACCACCGTCGATTTTAAAGTAACTGCCGTCGAGCACCAGATTGCCATCGATGCGGGTAATTCCCATGTCGCGGAGTTCCCGCAGTGTGGTCCAGAGTCGTTCGAAGGTGAGCTTCGGATCGCCGCCAAAGCGAACGTAGAGATTGCCGTGGAGCGTATCACCCACCATTTCCCCGTCGGTCAGAAAATCGGTATCCCAGCGATAGGTGGGCCCAAGAATTTCCAGAGCTGCGTAGGTTGTGATCACCTTCATTATAGAGCCAGGGCTCATGGGCACATCGGAATTGATGTTCTGATCAAGCCCCGGGCCGTTCAGGGGCACGGCAGACATGCTCAGCGCTTCGTCACTATCAAGGGATTTCGTGGCGTAGTCGCGCATCTGGCTGGCCCAGAGACGATTACCACTGTAGCCCGCATCGTTGTTGTCAGCCGCCAGCGCTGATGGCAGGTTTGCCAGCGCAGGGGCCAGGACAAGAGCCGCGACGAAAGCCAGCGCTGGGCGCCTTTGCCGAAGACCGACGTTTCCTGCGCTGTTTAAGTGCGGCATACCCGAAATCACCATGGTGGCTGTTTGATGCGATTTGCTAAGAAATCTTGTAGATGAACAATAGCCCATCTTTGCGGATTGTACTATGCAGAAAACCTCTACATGACGTTAATAAATGCCAGTAGCTTGTTTGTTTGTAGAGGGATTTTGTCATCAAGTGTAAGCACCCGTGCCGGGCGATGAGCCCGGCATTTCTCCGGGGCTCAATCCCAGTCTGGAGCAAAGCCGGGATTTGCTATTCTCTCGCACCGATCCAGGTGATCAATAGCCCGGACTTCGTCGTCGCTTAATGTGATCTTTAGCGCATCAAGGTTGGCAGTTTGGTGTGCAGCGCGGGTCGATGAGGGTATGGGCACCAAGCCGCGAGCGGCAACCCAGGCGATCGCAATCTGGGCCGGCGTTGCGTTATGCCCTTGGCCGATGCGTTGCAGTGTTTCATCTTCCATCACCTTGCCAACGGCCAGCGGCATATAGCCGGTGACGGTAATGCCGAGCTTTTGGGCGTGTTCCACAACTTTACGATTCGTCAGGAAGGGGTGCACCTCCACCTGATTGGTAAAAATGGTGTTTTCTCCCAGAATCTCGATCGCCTGGTCCATTTGTGCGCAGGTGAAGTTGGAAATGCCGATGTGCTTTGCGAGCCCTTCTTTTTGCGCGTCCCGCAGGGCACCCAGGTATTCTTCCATGGGGACATCGTTGTTCGGCGAGGGCCAGTGAATAAGCGCCAGGTCAACATAGTCTGTTTTCAGGCGTGCGAGACTGTCTCGCAGGCTTCTGATCAGGTCGTTTGCATGCAGTTGGTCATGCCAGATTTTGGTGGTAAGGAAAATGTCGTCGCGGGGGACGCCGCTGGCAGAAATGCCTTCGCCAACGTCTGCCTCATTGTCGTACATCTGCGCGGTATCAATGTGACGATAACCCACTGACAGGGCGCTTTTAACAGCATCCCGCGCGTCATTTCCCTTCAAGCGGAAGGTCCCCATACCGATGTCTGGAAGTTTGCTGAATGACATGCTGTCCTCCTGTTAAATCTGTGTCCTGTTAACGTGGTGGTGGTTCTCTGGTTCTTCAAGTGGCCTGCGGGTATTATCAGCGCTGAATCGATGCAATCCCCTAAGTCAAGAGTAGCGATTATGTATACCGGGCAGTGCCTGTGTGGCGATATTACCTTTGAATACGACGGTCCTCTGGGCCCGCTGTCTCTGTGCCATTGCAGTCAGTGCCGCCGTGCCCATGGCAGCGCGTTTTCGGCCAGTTCTCCGGTGCAGAAAGTGCGCTTTCAATTTTTGTCAGGACAAGAAAAGCTGACGGAATATGAATCACGCCCGGGAAAATATCGGGCCTTCTGCAGCCGCTGCGGGAGCCAGGTTTATAGCCGCGTGGATGCGATTCCTGGCATTCTCCGTTTACGCGTGGGCGTTATAAATGAGCCCTTGGGCAAAGGCGCTGCGCAGCATGTCTATACCGGTTCAAAGTCAGACTGGTTTGACATTACCGATGCTCTGCCCCAGTTCGAAAAAACCGAGCGCACCGGCGATCCTCACTGAAAGCGTATTGGTATTTATTGCAAATAATAATCATTACCATTAATATCTCCAATGTATTCACCTGAAGTGCGTTACAAGCGCTCTTCGCGGGGGCGTTTGCATCATAAATCAAGGGAGATGTGGCCATGACGGCAGAACAGGAAATGATGGAAGGGTTGAAGATCGCGGCTGGCGCTGGTGTGTTTATCGCAGTGGTTGTTGCCGGCTTGCTATTGGGCTCCGGGATCGGGAGCTGAATTCCGTCCAGAGCCAGGGACATCAGGTTGTGGAGGCGTTATTGCCGGGTTTGAGGTTGCGCTGTAACCATCGATCCAGCTTGTCGGCGAATTCTTTTCGGTCGGTTTGGCTGAACGGAGCCGGGCCACCGGTAACCTGTCCGGCATTGCGCATTTCTTCCATGAAGTTTCTCATGGCAAGGCGCTGGCGAATGTTTTCCCGGGTGAAGGCCTGGCCTCTTGGATTGAACACGTCTGCGCCTTTCTCAATGGCTTCGGCCGCCAGCGGAATGTCTTGAGTAATCACAAGATCGCCAGCGCTGAGTTGGTCCATTATTTCGTTATCGGCCACGTCGAACCCCTGCATAACCTGCCTGGCATTAATATGAGCGCTGGGCGGCAGTTTGATGACGTGGTTGGCAATGAACGTTGTTTGAACGTGCCAGCGGGTAGCGGCGCGGCAAAGAATTTCCCGGATGGGCACGGGGCAAGCGTCGGCGTCGACCCAGATCGGCATATCAGGTTCCTCAAGCAGTTTGGTTCTGCCGTGCAGTTTACCCGCTCTTGGCGAAGCTCGGAAGCCGGCAAAGTGGTGCTACTATTATCATTTTGACACTAACGATGCGGGGCACCATGAAAAAATTAATCGCACGGCTGTTTGCCAGCAGTGCGCTGATCGCGCTGGTCTTTGCTAACGTAGCGGTGGCCCATGAGTACTCCCATGGGGGAGTTGATATCGAACATCCGTGGAGTCGTCCAACACCGCCGGGTACACCCATGGGCGTCGGCTATTTGGTGATCAGAAATAACAGCGACAAAGAAATTTCGTTGGTTGGCGCGAGCACGCCCAGAGCCGTTCGTGTTTCGATTCATGAAACGCGGATGAAAGCGGATGTTATGAGTATGCGGTGGCTTGAGAGCGGGCTGACTATACCGGCTGGAGAAACCGTAGAGCTTAAACCGAGCAGCTATCATTTAATGCTGGAAAAGCTCGCAGAACCCTTAAAAGCAGGCGAAAGCATTCCTTTGACTCTGGAGTTTGAGGGTGCGGAAAGGATGCAGGTTGAGTTAAAAGTACAGTTCCTGGATGCTGATATGAAAGAGCCTGAAACGACTCATTCAGAGCACTAGATGGGCCACTGGCGTTCTTTTAAACGTCACTGGTACCGTCCTTTTGAAAGGCTCGCGCTTATGAGCAGCCACCGCAGCAGGCGCCCGGATCTCCGTGTTTACCCTTCATTGCAGTTTCTCTTTCAGTGCTTTTCGGTGTCTTGGTGGTTTGCGCGGCGGATGCAAGCTCGCGGAAAAAGATTCAGAATTGTTTATGTGTGCTACAGTCTCGGCTGAATTTGCTTATCGCTCGCGCTTGGGGTTTTCGATGCTTATTGCGCCTTTTCGCCCTGAATGGTTGTGATAGTAGCTTAGGCGGCACAGACCGCTCTGTAGTAGGGGATTTGCAGTAGATGGATCATCAAGATAGTACTGTCAATCCCATGTCGCGGCGCGCGCGTGGGGTTCAATTCTGGCAGGTTGCCCGACGCGCATGTCAGCTTGCCGCGGCTGTCGATATTTCCTTTTTCTTCCTGTTTCATATTCTTGAGTCGCCTATCCTGGCGTGGATCAATGTTGGCAGTGTCGCTATATACGCGGGTGCCTATTACGCCCTCCAGCGCAGGCTCAATCGACTGGCCATCTCGCTGATCTGGTTTGAGGTTATTGTTCACTCGGCGCTAGGCACCATATTGATCGGATGGGGCAGTGGCTTTCACTATTACTTATTGATGTTCATCCCGGCGTTGTGTGTCAGCTCGATGCGTCGCTTTGCCATTTTGTCTTTAGTCGTGGTGCTCTGGGGCTATTACATAGCGCTTGATATTCTCATGTGGTTTATCGACCCGGTTCAGCCGGTTTCGTCCGGTGCTTTGCTTGGCGTTCATCTGTTCAATTTGAGCATCGTATTTGCCATGTTCAGTTATCTGTCATTCTTTTATATGAACATGGTGGTTTCGGCGCAACGCAAACTTCGCAAATTGGCCACTGTCGATTCGCTGACGGGTCTGTTCAATCGCCGCCACGGCAGTGATATGGCGGAAAAGGAAATCGCACGTTTCCAGCGAGCTGGTCATCCTGTGGCGTTCTTGTTGTTCGATGTGGATCACTTCAAATTAATTAACGATCGATATGGGCATGAGATGGGAGACAAGATCCTATGCGAGATAGGACGACTAATCCCGGCACAGTTGCGAACCCAGGACATCGTTGCGCGCTGGGGTGGCGAGGAGTTTCTGGTTATTCTTCCGGATACCGGAATTGAGAGTGCGCTGGCGAGTGCCGAACGAGTCAGGAAAGCGTTTCGCAGCTATAAGTGGACATCGGCTACAGGCGAGTCGGTAGAGGTCACCATAAGCGCGGGTGTCAGTGAGCTTGGTCAGAATGATGATATGGCGTCTGTGGTCAGTCGTGCGGATCAGGCGCTTTATCGTGGTAAGGCTGGAGGTCGAAATCGGGTTGAGCAGTAAAGAGAGGCTTTTGATCAACAAAAGGCGGGCAATAAAAAAGGCAGCTTAAGCTGCCTTTTTCTAACGTTGTCTGTTAATTAAACAGCAACAACGTTCTCTGCCTGAGGACCTTTCTGGCCCTGAGTTACGGTGAAATCAACTTGCTGGCCTTCAGCCAGAGTCTTGAATCCGCCGCCTTGAATAGCGCTGTAGTGAACGAATACGTCCGGGCCGCCTTCACGAGTGATAAAGCCAAAGCCTTTAGCTTCGTTGAAGAACTTAACAGTACCGGTAACAGTAGACATAATAATAAATCCTGAATTCAATCTTTTAAAGTGCCGCCAAGACATCATCTTGATGACTGGTCAGCGGTATGCGGAAACAAAAAACGGGCGTGATCAAAAACAGGACGATGCACTACTTATTACTACAGAGATGCGTCTTATTGATGAAGTGCTTTGCTAAATCTTTCCAACGGGGCTTACTTTACCTGCTGCCGGCGAAAAAGCAAAGCATTTTCTTGTAGGCATAAACCCGACATTTTCAGCAACATGAGGTATGTTTGGCTCAACATTCCGGAATTCGTGCGAATCACCGAAGGAGGCTTTCCTTGTCTGATCTATCCATTTATGAAAGTTTTTCTGTCAGCGTTGAAAACAAGATCGCCCACGTGGTGCTCAGCCGCCCCGAAGCGCTGAATACCATGACAAAGGCTTTCTGGCTTGAGTTGCCGAAGTGCATGCAGGAAATTGAATCGAGCACAGATGCGCGAGTGATTGTGGTCTCATCCACGGGTAAACATTTCTCTGCGGGTATGGATCTCGGTGTTTTTACAGATTCAAAAGCCGTTCCCATGAATGGCGACCCGGGCCGCATGGCGGAAAACCTTCGGCGTGTTGTTCTGCAACTGCAAGAGACTCTGACGTCGCTGGAGGCTATTCGTCTGCCGGTATTGGCGGCCATTCACGGAGGCTGTATCGGTGGTGCACTGGACATGGTTTGCGCGGCCGACAGCCGCTACTGCACAGAAGATGCGTACTTCACCATCAAGGAAACCGAGCTTGGTATGACCGCAGATGTTGGCACTCTTCAGCGTTTACCCAAGCTGATGCCCGAAGGTGTTGTGCGTGAACTGGCGTACACCGGTCGCAAGTTTTCTGCGCAGGAAGCGCAAGGCGTGGGCTTTGTGAATGCGCTATACGCAGATCGCGAAGCGCTGATTGCAGGCGTTATGGACATTGCTGCTCAGATAGCGGCAAACTCGCCGCTTGCCGTCACCGGTTGCAAGGAAATGCTGAATTACAGTCGCGATCACAGCGTCGCCGACAGCCTCAAATACATGGCTACCTGGCAGGCTGGCATGTTTCGTCCAACCGACATGGTGAAAACCTTTCAGGCCAAGGCTCAAAAACAGGCGCCTCAGTATGATGATTTGTTCGCCGTAAAAAACCTTTTTGAGTCGTAAATAGCGGTGAATAATCGGCGTAAATCGAAGCTGTCTCCGGTGATCGCGCTGGTGTTTCAGGGCGGGATCGGTGCAGTTGGACTTTTGGCGATTCTGGTGGCGGGCATTCCTGTAGAGATATTTGGCGCCGGGCTTATGCCAAGCGTGCTCTATGGCCTCTTGGGTGCCGTGTGCACGTACGTCCTGCTGATACTGCTCACCCAGATTCCCCGTTTGTTCCCGGATAGCCTCGACCGGCAAATGCGTGGTCTTTACAGGTTTGCCTCCGGTTATTCCTGGCCCGTACTTTTTCTGCTCTCGGTCTTCGCCGGTGTCGGCGAAGAGCTGCTTTTCCGGGGCGCTGTGCAGGGTTGGATTGCGCTGCATATGGATGTCACTACCGCCGTGCTGGTCGCATCCGTGCTCTTTGGCCTGGTGCACTATGCATCCTTTGCGTACTTTGTGATTGCTACAGGCCTTGGGCTGGTGCTTGGATGTGCTTACGCGTTAACCGACAGCCTCCTTCTGGTTATGATCTGGCACGGCGTTTACGACATCATAGCGCTGTTCTGCCTGCTCCGATTTCCCGGGTGGTTTGGTATCAGCGTGCGATAAAAAGATTACGTGTGTGCCGCTTTCAGTGCGGTCGTCAGGCGCGCAATAACGCCTCCGCTATTGCGCCAGAAGTGCCAGTAGAGCTCAACATCAAGTGATTGACCCGGCGCAATCCTGACCAATCTCCCCGCCTTGATTTCCAGCCGGGCCTGAACCTCCGGAATCATGCCGTAACCCATGCCCGCCAGAGCCAATTTCACAAAGCCTTCTGAAGAAGGGCACAGGTGATACGGGAAGGCGCCATGGTAACCACTCTGAGCCAGAAACCGGTGCTGCAACTGGTCATTTGGACCGAAAATAATGGCGGGCGCTGACCGCAGGCTGAGTTCATTGAAGCCTTGGCTGAAGTATCGTTCTATGTATTCGGGCGTGGCCAGCGGCAGATAGGTCATGGTGCCAAGCGGAACGCAGCGTGCTCCAGCGACAGGTTGCGGATTGCTGCATATGCAGGCGGCCACGTCACCTTCGCGCATTTGGCGCAATGCAATATCCTGATCCTCTACCACCATATCCAGCAATAACGCTTCTTCGAGGCAGAACTCCCCCACGGCATATGCCCACCAGGTCGCCAGGCTGTCGGCATTAAGAGCGATGCGCAGCCGTGTGGCGGGCTCGGAAAGGGCGGGAAGTGATTTCGCCAAATCCCGTTCAAGTAGCTGAACCTGTTGCACGTGATTCAACAGTTGTTGTCCGGCCGGCGTGGCTTTGGGAACGGGGCTGCGCAGGAGAACCGGCTGCCCGGTGCGAATTTCCAGGTTACGGATGCGCTGTGAAATGGCGGATTGACTCAGGCCAAGCACAGCGCCTGCACGTTCGAAACCACCGGTTTCGATAACCGTGGCAAGGGCTTCCAGCAATTTGTAATCAATCATAAGAAAAACTGATGTGTCATTACTAATATGAATTTCAAGTATAGCGGCAAGTCGCTATTCTTGCGGCATCAAAAATGGAGCGTAAAGCCGTGATTGAAAGCTATCTGACAGGATTGATTGTGTGCGGCGGCATTATCGTTGCCATTGGCGCGCAGAATGCCTATGTGCTGAGCCAAGCGATCCGGCGTGAGCACCACTGGTGGGCGGCCGGCCTGTGCATGGTGGCGGATGTGACCTTGTTTACGCTTGGCATGTTCGGGGTGAGCGCGGCTCTGATGGCCATGCCACAGGCACTGGAAATCCTGCGCTGGCTTGGGGTGGTGTTCCTCGGCTGGTTGGCGCTTCAGGCTTTCGTGCGAGCCAGCCGGGGCAGGGTGGCACTTGATACGGGAAACGTGTCGCGCAGAAGCCTGAAGGGCGTTCTGATTACCACGCTTGCCGTTACCCTGCTGAACCCTCAGGTGTATCTGGATACCCTGCTGTTGATTCCGGCAGTGGGCGCACAGCAAAAAAACGCAACCACCTTTGTGGCCGGCGCCAGCAGCGCGTCTGTTCTGTGGTTCGGTTTGCTGGCCTGGAGTGGGTCGGCGCTGGCGCCTGTTCTGTCGCGCCCTCTGGCATGGCGGGTTATCGACGGCGTCATTGGCGTAATGATGGCGGCCATAGCGCTTAATCTCGCGCTCAACGGCGTCTTGTAGGACTATGTCTTTTCAGGGCTATGCACTTTCAGGACTATTCAATTTCAGCGCTATTCAAATCGTCTGGCGCCGGAAAGGCGGTCTCTCCAGTAGTAGCCGTTTAATTCCGACATGGTAACGCCTGCCGACGTTGACGCATGGATAAAGCGATTGCCTCCCATATAGATGCCCGCGTGCTGGTCTTTGCCGGCGATCCTGAAGAACACAATATCCCCGGGCTTAACGTCTCCGGGCTGAACGACATCGCCGTAACGCAGCATTTGCGATGTGGTGCGCGGCAGGCGCTGCCCCAGACCTTCGCGATAGGCGGTCATGATAAAGCCTGAGCAATCAAAGCCACTGGCGGTCGTGCCGCCGTATTGATAAGGCACCCCTTGGTAGCGTTGAAAGGCTTGCCAGAGCTTTTCAGCTTTCTCGGAACCCGGTGCAAACTCAACAGGGGAGTACTGGCGTGCGGCAGCGCTTGGCTGGAGGCGCTGATTACTGGCGCAGCCGCCTAACACAAGGGCAGAAAAGACCAAAACCAAAACATAGTTGAAAGACTGAGCCATGCGCATTCCAGAGCTGCTGTTCTTTGTGCCCACTGTATTATTGAATTGCGAGGATGTCAGGTTACGATTTGCAGGATTTGTTATCCTTGTACCATGCTGAAACTATCCAATGCTGTTGAAATTGCTGAGTGGGAAATAGAAATTACCCAAATCCGAGCCCAGGGCGCCGGAGGGCAGAACGTGAATAAAGTCGCGTCAGCGGTGCATTTGCGCTTCGATGTGCAGAACTCTGCTTTGCCGCCGTTTTATAAGCAACGTCTTATGGCGCTTCAGGATCGGCGCATCAGCAAGGAGGGCGTTATTATTATCAAAGCCCAGTCGTTCCGCACGCTGGAGCTGAACAAGAACGATGCACTTGAGCGCCTGAAGGAATTGATACAGGAAGCGGTTAAGGTGCAAAAAGCGCGTCGTGCCACTCGACCCTCAAAATCGGCCCGACGTAAACGGGTTGACCACAAAACCCAGAAAGGTAAAACCAAAGCCCTGCGCGGCAAGGTTGATGTTTAAGCTTCCTCGCATTTGCGTCTACGCTCGTCAATTTCGTCAATAAACAAGGCCACATCGGCAAATGCTTCTTCGGCTTCGGGCAATAATGGCGTGAAAATCTGCCAAACGTGAATCATTCCGGGCCAGATGTGCAGATCTACCTGCGAGCCTTGGGCTTTTGCTTTGGCTGTGTATCGTCGGGCGTTGTCTAAAAGCATTTCGGAGTTGCTGGCCTGGATCAGTGTAGGGGGCAAGTTGGCGAGATTGCCCCGCAGCGGCGATGCCACGGGGCTGGCCGGGGAAATGCGAAATGCCGCGAGTGCTGCCCACCAGATAACCGGGCGGGGAACCTTCGACAAGCCACCAAATGCCGGACCCAGAAGAGGGTCTGTCGCGATGTTGCTGCGGTTGCTGGGCGCTGTGAGCATGAGATCTGTGGAAGGCGAAAACGCAATGGCACCATCAGCCTGGCGCAAACCGCTTTCACGGAGCCAGGCCAGTAATCCAAGGGCGTGGCTACCGCCGGCGGAGTCTCCCGCGACCAGCATGAAATCAGCGCCCTCTTCGCCATTCGGCCCGTTGTCGGCCAGCCAGGTATAGGCTTTACGGCAATCGCGCACGCCGTCCATAAACCGATGCTCCGGCATCAATCGATAGTCCACTGCAAAAACGGCTGCTTTGGCAATGTGGGACAGACGGTTTGTAATAGCGCGATGGCTGAGCGAACTGCCGGCTACCCACGCGCCCCCATGGATGTAGAGAATTCGCCGCTGGGTGTCCGCGCCGGGAGCGACGACCCATTCACCATTCGGGTTTTCGCAGTGTCGGAACTCCGATGTCAGGTTCAGGCCGTCACTCAAGCCATCCATGTGCTTTCTTACTGCCATCAGTCTCGTTTTTCCATGGAGACCTTTGGAAATCCGGCCCATTTCCCGAATGCGTGTCAGAACTTTCATGTTCTCGTCACTGGGGATTGCCTCCCTAACCGAATACTCTGCGTCGTCCAGATAAGACAAATCTTCAATGCGAAACAACAGCAGGGTTAATGCAACGATCAGTAAAACAACGATGAGTAAAACAACGGTACTGATAATCCAGAACATGAGTTTTCCGTATAGTGAAAATTGGCCGTGATAGCGTGGGCGCACTATGCTTTAGGTACTATGCTTTGGGTACTATGCTTTGGGTACTATGCTTTGGGTACTATGCTTTGGGTACTATGCTTTGGGTACTATGCTTTGAGTATAAAACATCGCAGATTGTTGCGATCTCTGTCCTCAAATGTCACAAAAGGAGAAGGGCGTTGCAAATTGCCTATCGGGCCAGAGACATCACTGAAGCACACATTGTTGCCGGGTTACTAAAAGCTAACGGTATTGAAAGTCACGTAGGTGGCCACTATCTACAAGGAGCAATGGGCGAAATTGGCGCAGCCGGTTTCAGCAATGTCCATGTCGAGGATGAAGACCTTTACCCGGCCCGACAACTGGTTGCCGAGTATGAGGCAAGTGGTCGTGTTACCCAGGCGCCCCAGAGGAATGACAACAAGCCGAATTCCTATGCCCGATGGTTTTTAGTGGCTGTGGCGTCGTTGGCATTGATCTGGCTGAATCTTCGATAAGTGCAAACACTCGAAACCCGATGGATAGATGGAGCACAATGGTTATGTCAGACAATCTCGTTATGTTAATTACCGGCGCATCTTCCGGCATTGGCGCTGCGACGGCCCGGGCGGCGGCGAAAGAAGGCTATCGTCTTGTTCTCGCCGCCCGCACCTCAGACAAGCTTAAAGCCCTGCAGGCAGAGCTTGGTGGTGCCAACGACGTGTTGATTGTTCAGTGCGATGTACAGAACGGTGATGACCAGAAAGCAATGGTTGAGCAGGCACTCAAAACCTTTGGTCGTATCGATTCTGTCTTTGCGAATGCCGGCCGGGGTGGTGAGCCTGGCGGCTTCAGCGAGGCTGATCCAGAGGTTTGGAAAGATATGATCCTCACGAACATTTACGGAGTAGGCCTGACCATTCAACATTGCTTGCCAGCCTTGCGAAAAAGCAAAGGTCATCTGCTATTGACTGGCTCTGCGGCAGGCAGGGTGACAATTCCCGGTTCAATGTACAGCGCAACCAAGTGGGCGGTTTCCGCGATCGGTTATGGCGCGCGGGAAGAGCTGCGAGGCTCCGGAGTGCGGGTAACGTTGATAGAACCCGGTATGGTGGACACACCGTTTTTTGATAAGCCCCCGGCTCATGCACTGATGCCGGATGACATTGCTCGCGCGGTGATCTACGCGGTGTCTCAGCCTTCCCACGTGGATGTAAACGAAATTCTGGTACGACCAACGCCTGCGGAATAGCAGCAACAACAACCGCGCCGGCTCAGCCTTGCCTATCGTTTGACGCTGCGTTGGCGAGGTTTTCCGGCTTTCGGGCGCTTTGCCGATTTGGGCTTTGGGCCAGCCGCGGGTTTAGCGCCGGACGGTCTTGGTGAGCGCTTTGGTTTGCCGGCGGATTTTTTTTGCGCGATCACAGGCTTATTTGACGTGTCGTCAGACGATGAGTCGCGAATCGCGTCAAACAGGCTGGCCAGTTCTTTCGCCGTAAGATCTCTCCACTCGCCTGTGGCCAGGCCCTTCAAATTGACGTTCATAATGCGCACCCGCTCCAGCCGGGTGACGTCAAACCCGAAATGCTCGCTCATTCTGCGGATCTGCCGGTTCAGCCCTTGCACCAGTGTGATGCGGAAGACAAACCGACTCTCCTGAACCACTTTGCATTTTTTCGTGGTGGTGCCGAGAACCGGCACGCCTCCGGCCATTCCCTGTATAAACGATTGGGTAATGGGCTTGTCGACCGTTACAACGTATTCCTTTTCGTGGTTGTTGCCAGCGCGCAGAATTTTATTCACCAGATCGCCGTCGCTGGTCATGAAAATGAGCCCCTGGGAATCCTTGTCCAGGCGCCCAATCGGAAAAATGCGCGCACTGTGACCCACAAAACGCTGGATGTTGTATTTCTCCGCGTCATCGGTGGTGCTGACAATGCCAACCGGCTTGTTCAAGGCAATAAACACCAGATCTTCTTCCGCGCGAGGTTCGATAACCTGGCCGTTTACGGTAACGGTATCGGTGGGTAACACCTGGTCGCCTACACTGGCCCGCTTGCCATTAATAAAAACATTGCGTTGCTCAATGTAACGATCTGCCTCCCGGCGTGAGCACATGCCGCTTTCGCTGATGTATTTATTAAGACGGGTGGAGTGGTTGCGGGTCATTTATGGTCCGTTGCTTGGCAGGGTGTGGGCATCATAGCAGGCGCCTGCTACTCTCGCAGCAACCGCGCCAACCGTGGATTCGCTATTTGGAGTCGGGTTCGCCATTCTTTTACAGTGTATTTTGTCGTTTTAAGGTTGTCATGAACCATGGTGTCTCACCGTTTTTTCTACCCGGTGTGTTGGGCGAATTTTCGCAAAACCTGTGCCGGTCTGTTTTTGTTGTTTGCATTGCCCGCCTCAGCCCAGACCCTTCATTTGGTTACTGAGGAATGGCCCGGATTAATCAACGATACGCCGCAAGGCCCAAGCGGTGTGCTTTGGGATATCTCGAAAGACGCGCTTGAGAGTATGGGGTATGAGGTAACGCTGGAGTTTGTGCCCTGGAAACGCGCGCAGCGTCTGGTGCTGGGAAATGATCGCGACGGTATCCTTGGCATTGGCCTTACCGCCGAGCGGGAGTCAAGGTTCAACTTTCCCAAGCGAGCTCTCCTGGTTAGTGAAACAGCGGTGCATACAAAGCAGGAGCGGGAATTTCAGTATGAAAATCCGGCTTCTTTGAGTGGCATGAAAGTGGGTGTCTCTCCCGGCTATAAATATTCACCCGAAATTACCGAGTCGAAGCAGTTTGAGCGGGTGAACATGCCGTCTATTGAGTCGGGGTTGAAGATGCTGTTGCTTGGACGAATTGATGCGATGCTCGCTAACCGCCACGTTGTGCGGGTTCAGGCCGAGCGCATGGATATTGCAGACCGCATCAACGCTTCCGAGAAGCCGGTCAGTGGTGGCCTAATCTATCTGGCGTTCAGCCCTGAAACGTCTGCCGAGCTTCTCGAGGCATTCTCCAGTGCTCTGGAGCGCGCTTGCAAACTGTGCCTCTAGTGCGTGAAGCCGGCGTTTACGAAGGTGAGGCTTGCACCGTTTGCGAGCAAGGAGTGCTGGAGCGCTTTCGAGTAGTGAAAGGGCAGGAATACCTGCGTTGCCCGAATTGCGAAGCCACACTGATGGCGCAGCCAGGCTGGCTTACACCAGAAGAGGAGCGGGCGGTTTACGCGCTTCACAATAATGATCCAGGCGCCCCGGGTTATCGTGCTTTTCTCGAAAAGCTCGCATTGCCTCTGCTTGATCGTATTTATCCGGGCGCCTTCGGGTTGGATTTCGGTTGCGGGCCAGGCCCGGCGCTTGCAAAGATATTGCGCGAAGCGGGGATGGACGTTGCGCTTTACGATCCCTTTTTCTACCCGGCGCCGGCGGCCCTCAGCCACCCGTATGATTTCATCACGTGTTCCGAGGTGGTGGAGCACCTGCATTATCCGGCAAAGGTGTTTGGTCAACTGGATGGTTTGTTAAAGCCCGGAGGGTGGCTTGGCCTGATGACGTGCTTTCAGACCAACGATGAGCGGTTCGACAACTGGCATTACCGGCGGGACCCCACGCACGTCGTATTTTATCGCGAGGCGACACTGGCGTTCATTGCCAAAAAAAGGGGCTGGACAATGTTCGTGCCCCGAAAGGATGTGGCGATTTTTCATAAGCCTTTATGAAACCCCAGGCCGTGTGACGGCTTCAGCCGGTTTTGTTTTTCGTGACCAAAATGGAAAAGCGCTCAAGTAACGCGGATGCTTCCGGCGCGCCGGTAACCGAATCGATCATGGCGCTTGAGTCAAACCCCTCTCGCTCCAGATCTGGCGCTTGCACGCCAAGATAAGCCCTCATGATAGCTTCCGAAAATTCTGGATGGAATTGTACGCCCCAGGCGCATGTGCCCATCCGAAATGCCTGATGCGGTTCAAACTCGTTGCGGCCAAGCAGAACGGCACCTTGTGGCAGGCGCAACACGGACTGTTTGTGGGTAAGCTGCGCGCGAAAGCTTCCGGGGAAGTCGCGAAAAAGTGGGTCATCCTGGGCGCTGGCTAGCATCTCGACATCTCGTGTACCGCTCTCACGCCCGAAGGGATGATAGCCGACCTCGCCACCCAAGGCGTGGGCCAAAAGCTGGTGTCCATAGCAGACACCGAGCAAAGGAACAGCCTTGTCCACCGCTCGCGCTAGCCATTTTGCCGCATTTTCGCTCCAGGGCTCGCGGTCACTGACCATAGCGGGGGAGCCTGTGACAACAATGCCGTCCCAGTCGGTCGGGTCTGTTGGCAACTCTCCGGCTTCCGTGTCGAGCACGGTAATGTCGAGCCGGGGTGAAAGCCCGCGAACGAACCATTCGTCGAAATCACCGAACTGTTCTTTGATGCTCGGATAGGTGCTGCCTGTTTTAAGGATGACCACTCTCGGGATTGGTTGGCTCACTGCTCTGGTAGTTCCGCGTTGTGGAAAATGTTCTGCACGTCGTCCAGCTCGTTCAGCATGTCGCAGAACTTCTCGAACATGGGAATGTCGTCGCCTTCCACAGGGGTTGTGGTTTTTGGCAGGAACTGAATATCGTCTACGTCGAAGTCAATGTCGGCGAAGGTGTCGATCAGTGCCTGGCGGGCTTTGGCGTATTCGGTGTTAGGTGTGAAGACTGTAATTTGGCCGTCCTCGTTTTCAATATCCGTAACGTCGACATCCGCTTCCATCAGGGCTTCAAGTGCGGCTTCCTCCTCACCTTTGAATACAAAAATTGCGCTGTGGTCAAACATGTGGGCAACCGTGCCCGGTGTGCCGATCCTGGCTTTGGTTTTGGTGAAGGCCTGGCGAACATCGCCGAAGGTGCGGTTGGGATTATCTGTCAGGCAATCTACGATGACCATGCAGTTGCCGGGGCCATAACCTTCATAGCGCGCGGGTGAATAGTCTTCGCCTGCGCCACCACGGGCTTTGTCTATGGCTTTGTCGATAACGTGAGTTGGCACCTGATCTTTCTTCGCGCGTTCAATCAGTCCGCGTAGGGACAGATTGCCGTCAGGGTCTGTTCCGCCAGACTTGGCGCTCATGTAGATCTCGCGCCCGTACTTGCTGTAGACCTTGGTTTTGGCTTCCGCGGTTTTGGCCATGGATTGTTTGCGGTTCTGGTAGGCTCTGCCCATTTTGCGCTGCCTCATATTTGCTGGGGAAAAGGCCGGATTTTACGCAAGAATAGCCATTTGGGACAGGCCTATTTAATGGGCTGTTTTGCAGTGTCGAGATGCCATGGCCCGACAACCCACGTTATGCCAATCGGGGTACCTGCCTTACGCCCCGGCGAATCGCCCACTCAAGGCACGAGCTGACCAGTTTTCCGGTGAATGGCACAATATCGTCAAATGCGATGCGATAGCGAACGCGCGTGTGCCCCTCTGGCGTTTCTTCAAACCGAATGCAACCCAGATGATTTCGTATCGGGCTGAAGCTGGTGATGGTGTATTCAATCAGTGAATCTGGCTCGAAAACCGTAATGGTCTCTTCCAACCCGATAGGTCCGAGACCAAGCCAGCGTACCGAGCCAAGACCGTTGGGATCCGCCTGGTTGCTGTCTTTTATTCGCTTCACGGGCGCTCCGAGGATTTTTCCGAAGCGTCGATGGTCAGCAAACAGGGCAAACACTTTGCCGCGGGGCACGTCGAAGGTTTCGTCAATCTCAAAAGTATGTGTGGCCATCGGCACGCTCTTGTTGTTGTCTTTGATCTAAAGACTAACGGTTTAATCTTTACAAAAAAAGCCGCGCTTGGCGGCAGGTTAATGCCTTGGCGTGTGGCGATAGTCTCTGGGTGCCTGTCCCATTACTTTTTTGAACAGCCGGGAGAAATAATAGGCGTCGTCATAGCCCAGGCGATGGCTTATCTCGGTAAAGCTCAGGCTTGTGGCGTCCAGCATCTGACACGCCCTTTCAACTTTCAGATGAAGGAAATGCTGAATGGGTGAGGTGCCGGTCTGCTCTTTGTAGCGTGTCGCAAAGTGAGCCGGGGAAAGCCCCGCAAGATCGGCAAGCTGTTCCAGCGTAATGCGCTCATCAAGGCGCTCATGCATATAGTTGTTGATGGTATCCAGCTCCGCCTGGTGCTTATGGCTGGTTTCATCAACGCTGATGGGAACGGCCGCTAACAACTGTCGTAGCCGGTTGGCGGCGTGAATCAGGCCGCGGGCGCGGAAGCCGGTCTGGCGAACGGAGAGCAAGCCGTTAAAATCCACCAGTAATCTGGGTTGCCGGCCCAAATGGCGGATTGGCGTGGCGTCGTCAAACCCCATGTATTTGCGAAACTCCTCTGCCAGTGGCCCGGTGTAGTGCACCCAGTGAATAGTCCAGGGGTTCTCCGGGTCAGCCGTGTAGCGGTGGCTTGCGCCAGCAGGCAGCAACAAAAGGTCTCCCGCTTCCATCGTGTAAGGCTCACCCTGTACGTTCAGAAACGCCTTTCCCTCGGTGCAGTAAATCAAAAGATTGTCGCGATGATGCTCGCGGTGCATGTGATGGCCTGTCGCCCGGCGGTAATGGCCAAAAGCCAGCGGATAGAGATCGCGGGTAAGAGGGTGTTCAGACAAAAGCCTGATGATGGGTGCTGGCACCACATAGCGAATGCTGTTCTTGGGCACTGGCCACAGGGAGGTCTGTGTCATGTTGTCCACGGTCGGTGAAGGTATAGTGATCGAAAGATAATCCATTACGAGCGAAATTTAGTCAATCATCAAGTGCTCAAGGGCGTGCTAAGGTTTGTGCATACACTCGCCAAAGCAATCGTGCTTTGGCCCGTCTTTCGCACGACAATAAACAGGGGTTTTGAGATGAAAAACGTTCCACTGTACCTGGCAGGTGAATTCGTTCAGAGCCAGACCAACGAATGGATTGACGTGACCAACCCGGCCACGAACGAAGTGATAGCTCGGGCGCCGTGCACCACCGATGCGGAGATGCGTAAAGCGATTGAAACCGCCGGAGAGGTGTTCAAAACCTGGAAAGAAGTTCCGGTTTCAGAGCGTGCTCGGGTAATGCTGCGTTACCAAGCGCTTTTGAAAGAGCACCATGACGGCATTGCAGAGATTCTGTCCCAGGAAACCGGCAAGACCTTCGAAGATGCCAAGGGTGATGTTTGGCGCGGCATTGAAGTGGTTGAGCACGCCGCTAACGTGGCCTCCATGATGATGGGCGAGACCGTTGAGAACGTAGCGCGGGCTGTGGACACCCATTCCTGGGTTCAGCCTCTGGGCGTGTGTGCGGGCATTACGCCGTTCAACTTCCCAGCGATGATTCCGCTGTGGATGTTCCCAATGGCCATTGCCTGCGGTAATACCTTTATTTTAAAGCCGTCCGAACAGGACCCGCTCACCCCGACCCGCCTTGCTGAACTGTTTGAAGAAGCTGGCGCGCCCAAAGGTGTGCTTCAGGTCGTTCACGGTGGGAAAGAGCAAGTCGATGTGCTCCTTACCGATCCCGCTATCAAAGCCGTTTCTTTTGTAGGCTCTGTGCCGGTTGGCCGTTATATCTACGAAACCGGCACCCGCAACATGAAGCGTGTTCAGAGCTTTGCAGGCGCCAAGAACCACATGGTTATCATGCCGGATGCAGACAAGAAGCAGGTGATCAATGCTCTGGTTGGTGCTTCTGTGGGCGCCGCCGGCCAGCGTTGCATGGCCATTTCGGTCGCCGTGTTTGTTGGTGAAGCTCAAGCCTGGATTCCGGAACTCAAAGATGCCATGGCGAACGTTCGCCCGGGTGCCTGGAACGATTCAGACGCTAGCTATGGCCCGGTCATCTCAGCCAAAGCGAAGGACCGTGTGGAGTCACTGATTGCCACCGGCGAAGCCCAGGGCGCCAATCTGCTGCTGGACGGCCGCGGCTGCACCGTGGAAGGACTGCCTGACGGAAACTGGGTTGGCCCGACTTTGTTTTCAGGTGTCACCACTGAAATGGACATCTACAACGAAGAAATCTTCGGCCCTGTGCTCACCTGCATGGAAGAGGAAAGCCTGGCGGATGCCATCGCGCTCATCAACAAAAGCCCATACGGTAACGGTGTATCGATCTTCACCAGCTCCGGCGGCGCGGCGCGTCGCTTCCAGCATGAGATTGAAGTAGGCCAGGTGGGTGTGAACATTCCCATTCCTGTGCCTCTGCCTTTCTTCTCATTCACCGGGTGGAAAGGATCGTTCTACGGCGACCAGCACGCTTACGGCAAGCAGGCAGTGCGTTTCTATACCGAGACCAAAACGGTCACGTCACGCTGGTTCTCCAGTGAGACAACGGCGGAAGCGAACTTCTCTATCCAGTTACGTTAATCGCGTTGACGTTTTGATGACTAGGGATGACCAGGGATGACCAGAGACGGCCAGACCTGGTCGTCCTGAGTGAGCCAAGACTCTTGAATCTGGAGCCTGACGATGGATTTTAACCTGACTGAAGATCAACTCGCCTTCCGTGAAGCTGCCCGCACGTTTGCTGAAAAATCCATGGCGCCCCATGCAGCCAAATGGGACAACGAGCATATCTTTCCGGTAGACACGCTGAAAGAAGCCGGTGAAATGGGCTTTATGAGCATCTACACCCCGGAAACGCTGGGCGGTATGGGGCTTTCCCGGCTCGACACCTCCGTTATTGTGGAAGAGCTGGCGGCTGCCTGCCCCTCAACGGCCGCGTTCATAACCATTCACAACATGGCAACCTGGATGGTTGCAAGCTTTGCGCCTGACGATCTCAAGCAGAACGTTGTGCCGAAGCTGGCCAGCGGTGAATGGCTTGCCTCCTACTGCCTCACGGAACCCGGTGCAGGCTCAGACGCTGCGAGCTTGAGAACCAAAGCGGTTCGTGATGGCGACCACTACGTGATCAACGGCAGCAAAGTTTTCATCTCCGGTGCCGGTGATACCAATATCCTTGTGTTAATGGCGCGCACCGGTGCAGCAGACTCCGGGGCCAAAGGTATTTCGACGTTTGTTATTCCCGCCGACGCCGAGGGCGTTTCCTACGGCAAGAATGAAGAAAAAATGGGCTGGCACAGCCAACCAACGCGCACGATCAATCTTGAGAACGTACGTGTTCCTGCAACCAGCCGCCTGGGTGATGAGGGCGACGGTTTTGCTATCGCCATGAAAGGGCTTGATGGCGGTCGTCTCAATATTGCCACCTGCTCATTGGGCGGCGCGCAAGCCGCTCTGCTGAGGGCCCGCAACTACATGCACGAACGTGAACAGTTCGGCAAACCGCTGGCTGCCTTTCAGGCCTTGCAGTTCAAGCTGGCGGACATGGCAACCAACCTGGTGGCGGCCCGGCAAATGGTTCGTCTCGGTGCTTTCAAGCTGGATAGTGGCGACACAGAAGCAACATTGCACTGTGCCATGGCCAAGCGTTTTGCCACCGATGCGTGCTTTGACGTGGTGAACGACGCACTGCAACTGCACGGCGGCTATGGTTATATTCGAGAATACCCGCTGGAGCGCTATTTACGCGACCTGCGCGTGCACCAGATTCTGGAAGGTACCAACGAAATCATGCGTTTGATCATTGCGCGTCGCGTGCTGGATAACGGCGTGGCCGAGGCCATTCAATAAGCGACAAAAACGAACAGGAGAATGAGGATGAGCGATCTGATTCAGCTCGAAAAACGCGAACACATTGCGATACTGACCATTAATAACCCGCCGGCCAATACCTGGACCGCCGATTCGCTGATAGCACTGACAAAAACCGTTCACGAACTCAACCAGGACACCAACATTTTTGCGCTGGTTCTGACCGGGCAGGGCGAGAAGTTTTTCTCCGCCGGTGCCGATCTCAAAACCTTTGCCGATGGTGACAAAGCCCGGGCCAACGATATGGCTCAGCTCTTTGGGGAAGCGTTTGCGGCATTAACCGCGTTTCGCGGTGTTTCCATCGCCGCGATCAACGGTTACGCCATGGGCGGTGGCCTTGAGTGCGCGCTGGCCTGTGATATCCGCATTGCCGAAGAACAGGCGCAGATGGCACTGCCGGAAGCCTCTGTTGGTTTGCTGCCGTGCGCTGGCGGTACTCAGAATTTGCCCTGGATAGTCGGTGAGGGCTGGGCCAAACGCATGATCCTGTGCGGTGAGCGGGTAAAATCTGACAAAGCGTTGCAAATTGGCTTGGTTGAAGAAGTTGTCGCCAGTGGCAAGGGGTTGGAAAAGGCGTTGGAGCTGGCAGAAATGGCGTGCAAGCAAAGCCCTTCGTCCGTTGCCCGTTGCAAGACCCTGGTGATGAGTTCCCGCGATGGCCGCAGCCATACCGATAGCTGGCGCATGGAGCGCGAACTGTTCGTTGAACTGTTCTCAACAGACGATCAGAAAGAGGGCGTGAACGCCTTCCTGGAAAAGCGCAAACCGGAATGGAAAAATCGCTAAAACCCTCCGGCATACCGGTTTAAGGATCTAAAATGAGTAACCACCCGATTGTTTTTGAAGAGTGGAAAACCGCTGATGGCGCATTGATTGCCGTAGCCCGGCTGAACACGCCGAAAGCACTCAATTCACTTTCCCTCGAGATGATTCGGCTGTTAACCCCTCAGCTCAAACGCTGGGCACAGGACGACAACGTTCGGGCCGTCTGGATAGAAGCAGAGGGCGACAAGGCGTTTTGTGCCGGCGGCGATATTGTGGCGCTGTACCGAAGCATGACCGAACCCCAAAGTGGAAGCGGTGCGAGCGAAGGTGAGGCTTTCTTCATCGAAGAGTACGAGTTGGACTATCTGATCCACTCGTTCCCGAAGCCGGTGGTGTGCTGGGCGCACGGCATTGTGATGGGAGGCGGCATTGGCATCATGGCTGGGGCGTCCCACCGAGTGGTAACCGAAGCGTCCAAGCTGGCCATGCCCGAGAGCAGTATCGGGCTCTATCCGGACGTTGCCGCTGGCTGGTTTCTCAATCGCGCACCCGGACGCACGGGGTTGTTTCTCGGGCTGACAGGCGCCCGCATGAATGCTGCCGATGCTTTGTTTATCGGGCTAGCAGACCGATTCGTGAAACATGAACGGAAATCTGCTGTGGTCGCCGACCTGATTGCTCAAAATTGGCAGGGCGAAGATGCGTTCGCCCTGGTCGGCAGCGTGCTTCGCCAGCACGAGAATCAAAGCGCTGACGCTTTGCCGGAATCGCCTGTGCGGACGCACTTCGATGAGATCAATCGTGTAACCGATGCAGACAGCCTGACCGATATGGTCGCGCAGATGAAGGCGCTTTCGAACGGCGAAGGATGGCTCGCCAAAGCAACCCGACCGCTGGAGTCGGCTTCGCCAACGTCACTTGCGCTGTGCTGGCAGCACCTGCGTAATTGCCGTCTGGACAGCCTTCGCGAGGTTCTTGATAAAGAGGTCACGCTTTCCGGAAACTGCCTGAAAAAAGGAGAGTTTGTGGAAGGGGTGCGCGCACTTTTGATTGACAAGGACAAGCAGCCCAGATGGCGTTACGCATCGCTGGCGGAAATGGACAGCGCGTGGATTGACAGCTTTTTCAAACACTGATCAAAGGGCCAGCTCGCTGATCAAGAGCGGCGGCCTACTCAACCTAATACAAGAACAAGGGGATTATTATGGCGGCAATTACCTTTATTGGTTTGGGCAATATGGGCGGGCCTATGGCCAGCAACCTTGTAAAGGCCGGGCATACCGTAACCGTATTTGATCTGTCAAAAGAGGCGGTAGCGGCGTTGGTCTCCGAAGGGGCTAAGTCTGCAGCCACGGCCCACGAAGCGGCGGCGGGCGCAGAATGTGTGATCACCATGCTGCCGGCCGGCCAGCACGTTGAGGCGGTGTATCTTGGAGATGACGGCCTGCTAGCGAAACTTCCCGCAGGTACGCTGGTGATTGATTCCTCCACCATTTCGCCGGAAACCGCGCGCGCTGTTGCGGAGCAGGCTACGGCCAAAAACATTCCGTTCATTGATGCCCCAGTCTCCGGTGGAGTGGGCGGGGCCAAAGCCGGAACATTGACCTTCATCTGTGGCGGCGCTGAAGAGACCTTCAATAAGGCGAAGCCGATTCTGGAAACCATGGGCAAAAATATCTTCCTTGCGGGCGAACACGGTGCCGGTCAGGTTGCTAAGATCTGCAACAACATGCTGCTGGCCATTCTGATGGCAGGCACCAGTGAGGCTCTGGCTCTGGGCGTGAAAAACGGCCTGGATCCGGCGGTTCTGTCGGAAGTCATGAAGCAGAGTTCCGGGGGCAACTGGGCGTTGAATGTATACAATCCATGGCCGGGCGTAATGGAAGCCGCGCCCGCGTCACGGGGATACGAAGGTGGCTTTCTGGTCAACCTGATGAACAAGGATCTTGGCCTGGCCTTCGATAACGCCGTAAAGAATCACGCTGCAATTCCAATGGGCTCTCTCGCTCGCAACCTGTTTGAACTCCACGCCGGGCAGGGCAACGGCGCACTGGATTTCTCCAGTATCCAGCGCCTCTACAAACCGGAATAATACAGATTGGGGCACGGTTTTCCGGGCCCCGACATTCTGGTCACGGTCGCGAGTTCTTCTATCTATGTTGACGAATACCTTTGTACTCTATTTATCGACGGTGTTGATCTGGGGATCGACGTTTATTGCGATACCTCTGCAACTGGGTGAAGTGCCGGGCGATGTGTCCATTGCTTACCGGTTCGGGTTGGCCGCGCTGGTTTTGATGCTGTGGTGCTGTCTGACCCGGCGTAATATGAAATTCAGCCTTAGTCAGCATTGCTGGATAGCAGGCCAGGGCCTGATGTTGTTCGGTTTTAATTATCTGTTGGTTTATCAGGCCGCCGCTGATATCACCAGCGGATTGATCGCGGTGGTGTTTTCTACAATCATCGTCATGAACATCGTTAACGGTGCGCTGTTTTTCGGTAACCGCGTGCCACGTTCCGTCATGGCCGGCGCCGCTTTGGGGTTGGTGGGTATTTGCCTGGTGTTTCTGCCGGAAGTTCGCGCACTGGACGCAGACGGTACCACCTTGCGCGCCATGATCTTGAGCCTGGTGGGAACCTTTATCACCTCGTTCGGTAACATGTTCTCTGCCCGCAATCAGTCAGCAAAACTACCCGTTATGCAGAGCAACGCCTACGGTATGGCCTACGGAGCCCTTGTGCTGGCGCTTATTGCTTGGGGTAGGGGAGAGCCGTTCGTGTTCGAAGCCACATGGACATACACGGGTTCTCTGGTGTATCTGGCCTTGATCGGATCGGTGCTTGGCTTTGGGAGTTTTCTCACTCTGCTGGGGCGAATTGGGCCCGAGCGCGCAGCCTATTGTATGGTGCTGTTCCCGATCGTAGCGCTTGCGCTTTCAACCGTATTTGAAAACTATCGCTGGACGACCGAGGCCGTGGCTGGCGTCTCCCTGGTACTTGCCGGTAATCTATTGGTCATAGTGCCCAAAGAGAAATTGCAGCGGGTAGTGCGAATCCTCCGCCCCACGAGTAAAGCCACATGAACTTTCCGCTTGTCACAACGGACTGGCTGGCAAACAACTCGGCCAGAAAAGACCTTGTCCTTCTCGATGCCAGCATGGCTAAAGTGGTTGGACGAGCGCCCATTGTGTATGACCAACCCGTGTTTATCCCGGGTTCCAGAAAGTTGGATCTGGAAAAGAATTTTAGTGATTTGAACTCAACGATGATTCACGCCTTTCCAACGGACGAGCAGTTCACGGGGGAGGCTCGCAAGCTGGGAATGAACGCCGATAGTATTGTCATTATTTATGATAACCAGGGCGTTTATTCCTCGCCGAGAGCCTGGTGGATGTTTCAGTCCATGGGCCATGAAAACACCTTTGTTCTCGATGGTGGCTTACCCAAGTGGCTGGCTGAAAAAAGAGAGACGTCTTCCAGCCTGGCAAAGGAGCTGACCGAGCCAGGGAATATCAGTGGCGTGTTGCATGCAGGCACGGTATGCGATTCCGATTATCTGCTGAAAGCGCTTGATGAAGGGCAGGCAACGGCCGTTGATGCGCGCTCATCCGAGCGTTTTCATGGAACAGCGCCAGAGCCGAGAGCAGGTGTGCGCAGCGGGCATATCCCCGGCTCTTGTAACCTGCCGTTCTTACACGTTCTGGATGGGCATATCTTCAAAAGTGCAGAGCAGCTAAAAGAGATTTTTGCGCGAACCTTGCCTGCGGAAAGCGAGCAAACCGTGTTTTCTTGCGGTTCGGGCATAACCGCCTGCATTATATTGATGGCCGCAGTGATTGCCGGCTACAAAAACAATGTGCTGTACGATGGCTCCTGGGCTGACTGGGGTAGTGACTTGTCATTGCCGGTTGCCACATTGGAGTGACTTTGTCTGGTTGCTCTATTTTGAATAGCACATCCGAAAAGTGCGCAGAAGCGAATGATGATAGATTCGATAACCGTTCCAGATCCCAGCGTTAGCTGCACAAGCTGCCAGGCTTGCTGTTGCCGCCTGGAAGTGATGCTGATCACGGAGACAGGCGTGCCAGAGCGATTCATCGCAACGGATCAGTGGGGCGGCCAAACCATGGCGCGATCAGACGATGGCTGGTGTGCAGCGCTGGATCGCAAAACCATGTCGTGCTCGATATACGAGAAGCGGCCGTTTATCTGCCGGGAGTTCGAAATGGGCGGCTACGAGTGCATAGCTGAGCGCGCCGCCAATGTTCCGATAGCCTAAAATGCCGCGTTCATATTACGGCTGTGCGGGGGCTTCTGGCTCCGGGGAGAATTTCACCCGTATTTTGCTTTTACTGATACGGGCGTCGTTCAAACGCGCCTTGGCCATCTTGGCCTCCTTTGGATCCGGCATTTCCACGAAGCCAAAACCCTTTGACGTACCCGTTTCTTTATCTAAAACCAATGTGCATTCAGTGACAGTGCCGTGAGCAGCAAACAGCTCCCGAATTTCCTGTTCTGTTATTGTGCGAGCGAGGTTGCGGACTAATAGTTTCATGATGGACCATATGACAAGGTAATGATGGCACCGATTGTTTCAGTGTGGGTTAACAAGAACAAGCTGTTTTGACCGTCGGATGTATTGTTAACGCAGTGGGCGTTTGATTAACGGGCGTTTTTGCGACAGAATCTGCGCCCGGACTTTTACAAAACCATACCTTCAAGGATTGAAGATATGCCCCAGGCAAACGGACTGCAGTTTACCGCCCGTGTTGGCGAACTCCCCTCTGATCTATTTTCCGTGGTTGGCTTTACGCTCACCGAACGGCTTTCCGAGCTATTCCACGGCCGCCTTGAATTGGCCAGCACGGATCCAGACCTGGATGCTGCGGAGGTTCTGGAGCAGCCGGTGGATCTGGTGGTGTGGCAGGATGGGGTGCCGCTTCGCCGCTTCACCGGCGTGGTTAACGAGTTTGCCCGGGGTGACACCGGCCACCGTCGCATCCGCTACGAACTCATCATTCAGCCGCCGTTATGGCGGTTAGGGCTGATGCACAACAGCCGCATCTTTCAAACCCAGACCACAGACACCCTCGTGCGCACGTTATTAGAAGAACGGGGCATAGTGAATTCGGTGTTTGATTTAAAACGTGCGCCCCAGGAGCGGGAATACTGCGTACAGCACCGGGAAAGCGATCTGGCGTTTGTTGAGCGGTTGGCCGCAGAGGAAGGCTGGCATTACCGCTTTGAGCACGGCCGTGTAGATGGAAGCGAGCAGCCCGGCTTGATCCTTGCCGACCACCACGGCGATGCGCCCAGATTAGACGCCGCCGAATACAACGGCAAAGCCGGCGGCAGTACCAGCCAACCGGCCGTGTTCCGCTTCCGCTACGAAGAACGGGTTCGTGTTGCCTCCGTGGCCCTGAAAGATTACACCTTCAAAAACCCTGCCTACGCCCTGATGCACGAACAGAGCGACGCCAGCACTACCCAACGCTCTGACTACCAACACTTCGACTACCCGGGCCGCTTCAAAGCCGACGCCAGCGGTCAGCCGTTTACCGACGCGAAACTCGACGCCCTCAGAAACGATGCCAGCACCGCTCACGGCGAAAGCAACCGCGCCGACTTTACCTGCGGTGCCAAAGCCGAGCTGACCGAACACGACAACCCCCATTTAAACCGCGACTGGCTTCTCACCGCTGTTACCCACACCGGCAAACAACCCCAGGCCATGGAAGAAGAGGGCGGTTCCAAACCCACTACCTATCACAACAGGTTCAGTGCCATTCCTGCTGACAAAACCTGGCGCCCGAACATACCCCAGCGCCCACTGATGGACGGCCCACAGATGGCCATTGTTACCGGCCCGGAAGGCGAAGAAATTCACTGCGATGAATTTGGCCGGGTAAAAGTACGGTTTCCCTGGGACAGATACAGTAAGAACAACGAACACAGCAGCGCCTGGCTGCGAGTCAGCCAGGGCTGGGCTGGCGGCCAGTATGGCTTTATGGCCTTACCCAGAATCGGCAACGAAGTCATCGTCTCGTTCCTGGACGGCGACCCGGATCAGCCCATCATTACCGGCCGAACCTACCACGCCACGAACACACCGCCTTACGCGCTGCCGGAACACAAAACAAGAACCACCC
>NZ_DRGY01000070.1 GCF_011049865.1 Marinobacter antarcticus
AGAGAACAGCGCCGCTGAGATCCAGAGTTTTTGTGCTCTCATGTCTTCTCCATTATCCGATTGAAATGCGCTTTCAAAACCGCGAACGCCTCGTTAAGTGCCTGAACTGCTTCTGTATCGCCGCCCCGATCCGGATGTGCCTGCATGACAGCACGACGAAACGCCTGTTTTGCCGCGGAAAAACTCTCAGGAATCCCGTCAAACCCCAGCTTGTTCGCCGCTGCCAGAGCGTCCGGCCGGGTGGGTGCCGGGTTTTGGTAGCCGGCCCAGAAACTTTCCATCATCTGCGCGATAGCCTCCTCGGGGAGTTCGTACTGCGACAGGTCCAGGTAGAACTGGCGAAGCGTGTCTACGGCATCCGGCAAACCGTTTCCACCGATCGTATCCTGGCGTTCAATGCCGATCCGCATGGGCGAGATGTGCAGGTTTTCACCGGCCGCAGCCAGAGTATCCCGTAAACGGTACAGCACGTGAAAAAGCAGAAAATGCGCAGGGTAGAGGGCTTTCGGGTCGTGAAATTCAAGCTCTCCGATCAGCTTCCAGGGCGACTTTTGCAATTTTTTGATCAGCGTCAGTTCGTCCAGACCACCGGGCGAATGGCGAAGTTCATGCTCCACGGCCACTGACAGATGCTGAATCTGTTGTTCCAGCGTGTCTTCATAGGCTTTTTGGGAGACCGTTCGAGAGGGGCCTAACGGCTTGGAAACGTTTTTCATGGGCGGCTGTGGACTTCTATCAGTGCAGTGGTTGCGTTCGCTGAACTTAACATATTCATCCGGGTATGACCTGTCCTCAAACGCAATGGGTGCGTACAATCCATGTACCACTCTTTCACTGAACACAGTTGATATGCCCGACGCGATAATGAATAGAACTGAGCAGACACACCGTACTGAACACGAACGCGGTCTGAAACCTGAACAGAATAAATTGCAAAAGCGTCTGCGCCGACAAGTCGGCCAGGCCATTGCTGATTTCTCGATGATTGAGGCGGGCGACAAGGTGATGTGTTGTTTGTCCGGTGGCAAGGACTCCTACGCCATGCTGGACATTCTGCTCAATTTGCAGAAAAGCGCGCCCATATCGTTTGAGCTGATTGCGGTCAATCTGGATCAAAAACAGCCGGGTTTCCCCGAAGATGTCCTGCCGGCCTATCTCGCTGACATGGGAATCGAATATCACATCATTGAGAGAGATACCTACAGCATTGTTAAAGACAAGGTTCCAGAAGGGAAAACGACGTGCGGCCTCTGCTCACGGTTGCGTCGCGGTATTCTTTACAATTTCGCGGAAGACCATGGCGTTACCAAGATTGCATTGGGACACCACCGTGACGATCTGCTGGAAACCCTGTTTCTGAATATGTTTTATGGCGGAAAACTTAAAACCATGCCGCCGGTTCTGCACAGCGACGATGGCCGGAATACGGTGATTCGCCCGCTGGCGTACAGCCGCGAGAAGGACCTTGCCCGGTACGCCGAGCTCCGACAGTTTCCGATCATTCCCTGCAATCTGTGCGGCTCCCAGGAAAACCTGCAACGTCAGGTTATCAAGGATATGTTTCAGCAATGGGATACGCAGCACCCGGGCAGGCTTGAATCCATGTTCCGGGCCCTGTGCAATGTGGAACCTTCTCACCTTGCGGATCCCGATCTTTACGATTTTCGCGAGGGCAAACGTTTAGGCGAAAAGCGCCAAACCGTGCAGGCGGCCGTGCCGGAATCAGAATTAGAGCCAGAACTAAAACCAGAGCAGAGCTTTGGCCGCCTGAACGTTCTCAATATCTGAGGTTGGATCGGCCAGCCTGAAGGAGTCAGAGCCGGTTCAATGGCTGGTCATCGTCAGCATCGGCAGGGTCCAAAGCCCGAAAAAGATCAGCAGGATGCCGGTAAACTTCCGGAACGTCTTATTGCTCTTCAGCCCGCTGATCCAGCTTGCCGCGTAACCGGTTCCCAGCATCGAAGGCAGGGTGCCTAACCCGAAAAACACCATTGTTAGCGCCGCAGAACCTACGGTGGGCTGCAAGGCTGCCCAGCCCAGCGTGCTGTAAACCAGGCCACAGGGTAACCATCCCCAAAGCGCTCCGAGCGCGAGCGCGTGGCCCGCGTGATTAACCGGCAGAAACCGGCGAGTAATGGGGGAAAGGTGCTTCCACAGGGGTGCTCCGATGCGCTCTACATAGCGAATACCCTGCCACCATTGTCCCATGGATAATCCCATGACAATCAGCAAAAGCCCCGCAATGGAGCGCAAAACCGTGGCAAGCTGTGCCCATTGATCCGCCGCCGTGGTGCTCAGCACTGCGACCAGCGCAGCGATCAGGGCGTAGCTTGCGATTCGCCCTGAGTTAAACGCAAGCAGCATGAGCGATTGCCGCAAGCGGAATCCTTTACCCACAGGCAGCGCCATGGACAGTGACGCGCTGATGCCACCGCACATGCCCAGGCAATGAGTGCTGCCGAGCAGGCCAATGATAAAGGCGCTGGGATAGCTAAGGTACAGTTCAGGGCTCATGAAGGGTCGGGCTTATCCTGGTGGTTTTCCTGATCGCCGGGCTGGGGCTTTGTCGGTTCTGAATCCATTACGCGGGCTTCTTCGGGAATCATGTCTTTGTCGTCGTCGTACAGAATCCGGTGTGCCGGGCCCTCAAGATCGTCGTATTGGCCATTTTTAACCGCCCAGGAAAACAGGAATATGCCCATCGCGACCAGGATCAGCATAACGGGCACCAGCAACATTACGATTTCCACGGGTAAACCTCATAGTTAACGCCACACGATGACGGTATCAGGGCGTGACTCGCGCGCCAAATTTTGGGGCGCGGCCAGCCTTGACCGGGCGGGTTTCAGTGCCAAGGCGCAAAGCGTTCAATACAACAATCAGCGAACTGATCGACATGCCGATAGCGGCGAGCCAGGGTGGAACCAGGCCTGCGGCTGCAAGAGGGAGGGCGCAAACGTTATAAACCAGCGCCCAGGCCATGTTTTGGCGAATGATTTTCCGCGTGCGCTTGCTGGTGTTGAGCGCCTCGACCAACTGCATCAGTTGGCCATTGAGCAACACGGCGTCTGCTTTGAGCTGGGTCAGATCGGCCGCCGTGCCCATAGCAACGGATACACCAGCTCCCGCCATTGAGGGAAGGTCGTTAAGGCCGTCTCCGACCATCATTACCTGATGCCCTTGCGCTCGTAATCGGTTCAGAACGTCCAGTTTTTGCTCTGGAGAGGCCTGACCAATAGCGTCGTCAATACCGAGCATGTCGGCGATCTTGCGAACATGGCCTGAACGATCGCCACTCAAAAGCAGTGTCCGGATGCCTGCATCCTGTAGCGCATTGATCGCCCGCGCGGCATCTTCTCTGGGCTGATCATCGAGTTGGAAACAGGCCAGCCACTCCTCATCCGACGCCAGCCAGATTTCCATGCCCGTGTAGGGTTTCGGCTCTTGTTCCGACTCTTGTTCTAATTCTGGCTCCGGCTTTGGCTCGGGGGCTTTCGTGTGTTGCGCAACAAACTCTCTGTGACCTATGAATAAAGACCGATCACCGAGCTTTCCAGAGAGCCCTCCGCCCAAATGGTTGTTGACGTGATCTACCAAGGCGGCGGGCCGGTTGTGGAAAACCCGCGCAATCGGATGCTCTGAATGCTGCTCCAGCCCCCCGGCCAACTGCAGGCAGGTGCTTTTATCTTTACTGCCTACCGTGCGAGTGTTGATCAGGCTAAGCTCGCCCCGGGTCAGCGTGCCGGTTTTATCGAAAACCACCGTATCGATGGCGTTCATGGATTCCAGAGCGTGGCCCCGGGTGGGCAAAAAACCCAGGCGCCGCAGTTTAACTGTGGCCGATGTAATAGCGGTAGGCGTTGCAAGCGACAAAGCGCAAGGACAGGTCACAACAAGAACCGACAGCGTAATATCGAAGGCATTGTCCGCCCCCGCCAGCCACCAACCTATCCACACTATCGGCGCCAGAATGAGAATGCGCCCCACGAACTTGCCGGCAATGCGGTCTGCCATGAGCGCCACAGGGGGCTTTTCTGACTGCACCCGGTCCAGTATTCGCAGAATGCCGGAAAGGCGTGTTTGGGCGCCGGATTTCTCGACCTGAACGTCCAACGGATTTTCTCCGTTGATGCTTCCGGCATGGACGACCTCCCCGGGCACCCGGGTCTCAGGCAGATACTCTCCGGTAAGTGCGGATTCGTTAAGGGTGGATTGCCCCCGCAGAATAACGCCGTCAACGGGCAAGGTTTCGCCGGGCCGAATCCGAATGACATCGCCGGGCTTCACCTGATGCGCCGGTACAACGTCGGTGTGTTCCCCGGTGACTCGCGTGGCTACTGCGGGGTGAAAACCGGCCAGGGCATTGCCGGTAAGCCCGGCACGGTACCGGGCCTGCACTTCGATGTAACGCCCCAGCAGCAGGAAAAAGGTGAACATGCACACGGATTCAAAGTAGACCTCCTCACCCCCCATAACGGTTACCCAGGCGCTGGCCAGGTAGGCAAGGCCAATGGCAATGGCAACGGGCACGTCCATAGTGAGGTGTCGGGTTCGGATATCGCGCTGTGCGTTGCGAAAAAACGGCGCTGCGCTGTATAGCACAACCGGGGTTGTGACCAGCAGGCTGAACCAGCGAAAAAACGCCACAAACTCAGGCGATAAGCCGCTGATCAACCCGAAGTACAGGGGCAAAGCCAGCATCATGCTTTGAAAGGTACCGATGCCTGCGACCGCCAAACGGATCAGCATGGAGCGATGTTCGGCTTTCAGTTGGTCTTCTGCCGCATCCGGTTGATAGGGTCGGGCGCTGTAGCCGAGCTCGTGAATGGCAATCAACAGACGACTGAGGGCGGCTTTATCCTGTGCCCAGAGAAGTCTGGCACGCTGTGTTGTGTGATTTACGGAGAACGAAATAACGCCTGGCTGTTGCTTCAGATGGTTTTCAAGCAACCAGATGCAGGCGGCGCAGGTAATTCCGCCAATCAGCAACTGGGCTTCCTGGCCGCTCGTGACCGGCGATACAAAGGCCTGTTGAACCAAGGGGTGATCCAACTCCCGGAGGCGGTCAATCTCCCCGTCGGTGAGCGTGCGGGGTTTGACGGCGGCCTCGGTGCGCAGTTGGTAGAACCCGGTAAGGCCCTCGCTGTGGATAATATCGCACACGGCTTTGCAGCCGTGGCAGCAGAAAAACCGGGTTTGCCCGTCGAGCTGAAGTGTAATCGGCGGTTCGCCGTTAGCCGCTTCACCGCAATGAAAACAATCCAGTGGGGTCACCCTTGTGCGGCGCCTTTTGCGCTCATACGCAGTGTGTCTTTGCCCGGAAGCCAGGCTTCGCCTTTCAGGCGCCATTGGTTTTCCGGCCCGCGAAGGTCGTAATACCAGCGACCCTCTATGTCGTCCAGCAGGGTTCCCGTGTAATGGCCGTTGCCATTGTTACGGAACTGGATGGTACGGTCGTTCTGGGCCAGTGTGGGATGGAACAGGTTGAGCACCAGATAGGGAAAATCCGCCGGGCCTTGATCGGTACTGAGGTTCAACATCATGGTTCGGCCTTCGAGGGCCAGGTCGCCGTGCAATTTCATTTCCGTGGCTTTCTGATCGCGAGCAATTTCCAGGTTAATACCACGGCCTTCTTTGGAATAATCATCCGACACCATCGTATCGTCCATATTCGACGCCACCACGAGCATGCCCATGCTGAAAATGATTGCAGAAAGCGGAAATATGGTCAGAAACCAGAACCAGGGCTGGCGATACCAGGGTGCTACGGGAACGTCTTCATTCATAATACACAGTCTCGTCTTTTTACAGAGTGCCAGCGGTGATCCCCGGAAGGATCACTGCGTTGGACCGACAAAGCGGCTTTCAGTTTCCAGCTTCAGCGACGCATCCGTTTCAGACCGTGCGTGGAAGATGATTTCATTGTTGGATTGCTCAATGGACTCCGGCAACACGTCCACGACCGTGGGCAGCGATCGATTCTCTCCGCTGTCTACGGATATCTGAGTCTTGGTCAGAATGCGAATGCCATCCATACCCTCGACAGATAGCGTAAAGATCTGTGGCACTTCTGACATATTGACGATTTTCAACGTGTAAGAATTTTCGATTCGACCTTCGCCGTTGAAACTGAACAAAGCGCCCCGGTCACGGAGAACATCCAACTGGGCTGGCACCCGAGTGGCGATTATATAACCGATTGCGACGATCATGGCGGCCAGCACAATGCCGTACCCAAACGTCCGTGGCCGTAACAGCTTGGAGGGCTTGCCTTCCAGTTCGTTCTCGGTGGTGTAACGAATCAGCCCGCGCGGGTAGTTCATTTTGTCCATGATCTCATCGCAGGCGTCAATACACAGAGCACAGCCGATGCATTCATATTGCAGGCCGTCGCGAATATCGATACCGGTTGGGCACACATGCACACATTGTCCACAGTCAATGCAGTCTCCCAGGCCGGCTTCCTCGGGCTTGACCTCTTTTTTGCGACCACCGCGGGGCTCTCCCCGATTTGGATCATAGGAAACGATGCGTGTGTTCGGATCAAACATGACCGACTGGAAGCGCGCGTACGGGCACATGTACAGGCACACTTGTTCGCGCATCCAACCGGCGTTCAGATAGGTGGCTATGGTGAAAAACGCGACCCAGAAGTAAGCCCACCCATTAGCCTGAAAGGTGAAAATATCGGTAATAAGTTCACGAATCGGATAGAAGTACCCAATGAATGTGAGCCCGGTCAATAAGGAGATAATTAGCCATATCAGATGCTTGGTTGTTTTTTTTACCATCTTTTCGGTGGAGTTTGGTGTTTTGTCGAGCTTCATGCGCTTGTTGCGGCTGCCTTCGATTCGCTCTTCAACCCACATAAAGATGAACGTCCACACGGTTTGAGGGCAGGTGTAACCGCACCATACCCTGCCAAACAGCGTGGTGATAAAGAACAGGCCGAAGGCGCAAATAATCAGCAAGCCTGAGAGCAGGAAAAAGTCTTTGGGATAAAACGTAGCGCCGTAAAGATGAAACTCCCGGGCGGGCAAATCAAAGTGGATCAGCGGAGCGCCGTCGAGCGTCAGCCAGACAAACAGAAAGTACATGCCCATGAGCAGCAAAAGGCTCACGGTCCGGATGCGCTGAAACAGTCCTTTTACTTCTTTCGCGTAGATCTTTTTGCGACTGGCGTAGAGCTCAATCGTTTCCGGCTTCTTCTTTTCGTTCGGAGGCCCCGAGGAGGGGTCGACCTGCGTAACCGGAATTTCATTGCTCATGGATACCTCCAGAAGGAGTCACAAAGCGGGGGCGCGCCGGGCGTTAAGCCCGGCGAAAAACTCAATTGGAGAGGCTGTAAACATACGCCGCCAGAATCTGGATCTGATCTTCAGAAAGACGTCCGCCCTGGGCTGGCATCTGGTTCTGACGACCGTTTACGACGGTTTCCCTGATCCACTTATAGGTGGAGCCGTAAAGCCAGACGTTGTCGGTCAGATTTGGAGCACCGATGGCTTGGTTGCCTTTGGCCTCCGGCCCGTGACAGGCAACACAGCCCTGGGCGAACACCGCTTTGCCGGCTTCTGCTGCTGCCGCGTCCTTCTCCCGACCGCTGAAGCTCAGCACGTAGTTCACCACCTGATCAACCTGCTCGCTGGTCATGTTTGGCATGACGCCTTTTGCCGGCATATTCCCCATTCGGCCGTTGTGCAAGGTTGCCAAAATGGCGTCGGGTGTTCCGCCGTAAAGCCAGTCGTTATCGGTGAGGTTGGGAAAGCCAACCTGGCCCCGCGCGGCAGAGCCGTGGCAAACCGCGCAGTTGTTGGCAAACAGTCGCTGACCAATCTTCAATGCGTCGTCGGTTTTTGCCAATTCCGGAACGGGTGTCTGGCCATACTGCGCGTAGATTTCACCATACTTCTCGTCAGCAGCGGCCACTTCGGCCTCCCACTGATTTGTGGATGTCCAGTTCAACAGGCCGTTGTAGTTGCCCAAACCCGGGTAAAGCGCAAGATAACCGAGGGAGAACACGCAGGTAGCCACAAAGAGATAGAACCACCACTTTGGCAGGGGATTGTCATACTCTTCGATCCCATCGAAGGAATGGCCGGTGGTGCGCTCGGTTTCTGCGTCGCTGGTCTGGCCCTTACGCGTCGCGAGCAACAGCCACCAGCAGCCAAAGATCGTGCCGAGCGTGATCACGCTGACCCAGATGCTCCAGAAGGTACTCATTGTTTTTTCTCCGTTTTTTCCTGTTCAAGAGTACGCTTGTCCACTTCGTCATCATCGAACGGGAGGTGGGCGGCTTCGTCGTTCGCTTTTTTACGATGGGCGCTGAACGCCCACCAGATGATGCCTATGAACACGGCCATTATCAGAAGGGTATGAAGGCCCCGTATGTCGTTTATATCCATCAGATCACCGTCTGTCTGAAATGACGGTGCCCAGCTGCTGCAGGTACGCAACCAGGGCCTCGATTTCAAACTTGCCGTCTACGTCATCGGCCGCGCTGGCGATTTGGTCCTCTGTGTAGGGAACGCCCAGGGTTTTCATGGCCGAGAGCTTGGCCGCGGTCCCCTGGTGATTCACATAATCCTCAAACAGCCATGGAAACGCGGGCATGTTTGATTCAGGAACAACGCTGCGCGGGTTGTACAGATGTTGGCGCTGCCAGGCATCTGAGTAGCGACCGCCAACACGGGCAAGGTCTGGCCCGGTGCGCTTGGAACCCCACAGGAACGGGCGATCGTAAACGAATTCGCCGGCCACGGAGTAGTGCCCATAGCGCTCTGTTTCGGCGCGGAACGGGCGGATTTGTTGGGTGTGACAGACGTGGCATCCTTCACGGATGTAGATATCACGTCCTTCCAGCTCAAGCGCCGACAAGGGTTCGAGACCTTCGATGGGCTCGTTGACTTCTTTCAGGAAAAAGAGCGGTAGCACCTCCGCCAGAAAGCCGCCACTGATGGTCAGCATGATAAAAACGATCATCAGGCCAATATTTTTTTCGACAATATCGTGTTTCATCTGTTCTCTCTCCGTTACGCCGCCTGAACTGCCGCACTGTCTTGGGCAACCGCTTCTTTTTGGCGCACGGTCATGTAGACGTTATAAGCCATGATCAGCATACCGCTCAGGAAGATGACGCCGCCGAGGAAGCGCACAAAATACCCGGGGTAAGACGCTTCAAGAGCTTCAACGAAACTGTAGGTCAGGGTGCCGTCTTCGTTAATTGCGCGCCACATAAGGCCCTGCATGATGCCGTTCACCCACATGGCGACGATGTACAACACGGTGCCAATGGTGGCCAGCCAGAAGTGAACGTTGATCAGGCTTATGCTGTACATTTCTTTGAGCCCCCAGAGTTTGGGAACCATGTGATAGACCGCACCGAAACTGATCATCGCAACCCAGCCAAGCGCACCTGAGTGGACATGACCGATTGTCCAGTCGGTATTGTGAGACAAGGCGTTGACGGTTTTTATGGCCATCATCGGGCCTTCGAAGGTAGACATGCCGTAGAACGACAGGGAAACCACCAGGAAGCGAAGGATGGGGTCGGTGCGCAGTTTGTGCCAGGCACCTGACAGCGTCATCATGCCGTTGATCATGCCACCCCAGGATGGCGCGAGCAGAATCAGGGACATGACCATGCTGGCCGTCTGGGCCCAATCGGGTAGCGCGGAATAGTGCAGGTGGTGGCCACCGGCCCATACGTACGTCGCAATAAGCGCCCAAAAGTGAACGATAGACAGACGATAAGAGTAAACAGGCCGCCCGGCCTGCTTGGGAACGAAGTAGTACATCATGCCCAGGAAACCGGCGGTGAGGAAGAAACCAACCGCGTTATGGCCGTACCACCACTGCATCATGGCATCCGTAACACCCGCGTAGGCCGAGTAGGATTTGAATGCGCTAACCGGAAGTGCGAGGTTGTTGAGGATGTGCAACACGCCAATGGTGAGGATGAACCCGCCATAAAACCAGTTGGCGACGTATATGTGTGGCATGCTCCGCTTGGTAATGGTGCCGAAAAACACGACGCCATAAGTGATCCAGACCACGGCGATCAGTATATCGATCGGCCATTCCAGCTCGGCATATTCTTTGGTACTGGTGAGGCCCATTGGCAGGGTGATTGCAGCTGAAACAATGACCGCGGTCCAGCCCCAGAATGTAAAGGCTGCCAGTTTGTCAGAAATAAGACGTGCCTGGCAGGTGCGCTGAACCACGTAATAAGACGTTGCAAACAAAGCACTGCCGCCAAAGCCGAAAATGACGGCATTGGTGTGCAGCGGTCTGAGACGGCCGAAGTGGGTAAAGGGCAGATCTAGATTAAGGGATGGCCAGACCAGTTGTGCTGCAATCAACACACCCAGTGACATGCCAACAACACCCCATACCACCGTCATTATGGCGAACTGTCTCACCACTTTGTAGTTGTATGTGAGGTTCGGATTTTGTGTGCTCATAGCCTTACCAATGGGTTCAGAGTGGGGAATATGCGGGCGCAATTATGGACAAAGCATTAGCTGTTTGCAATGATTCGGGGTAACTACGAATATCCATCAAAGTCGCCCGAATCAGTAGCATGGCGCGCTTTTTCAACGTTTTGCGCGAAGGTTTTCGGTAATTGCCCATAGCCGCTCAGGTTAGACTTGTCAAAAATCAAGAAATAAACGGACAGGCAATGACGAACGTCAACCGCGTTAATAAACGTTGCGATGTGGGCGCGTTGTGAGCGTTGACACATTAGGCGGTTAAGCTGTTCGCAGTGATGCGAATTATTTTGGATTTCCATGAAGAGGAGTGGATAAGTGAGCGCTGTTGAATACGATGCCGAGCTGGATGCCTGCGGATTGTTTTGCCCGGAGCCCGTCATGATGCTTCATGCCCGCATCAAGGATGTGGCGCCGGGGAAAATTCTCCGAATAACGGCAACCGATCCCTCAACAACCCGCGATGTGCCCAGGTTCTGTCAGTTTCTGGGGCATGAACTCATCAGCCATACCGAGCAGGATGACCGTTTCATTTATCTCATACGCCGCGGCGCTTAGGCCGGCTGTCATCGGGTTAAAACGGTTTCCGGGCGATCAGGTGGCAGGGCTGATGGCAGGGATCAACCCGTTAATGTGATCCAGAAACTGATCCCGATTCATTTCCCCAAGCACCCTGTGTTGCGCTAACTCCTCGCCGTTGCTGTTATAAAAAATAATGGCTGGAGGCCCAAACAGCCCCAGGCTGTCCAGCATGGCTTGCTGTGCTGGCGTGTTGTCGGTCAGGTCAATCTGCAGCAATGTGAAAGGGCGTAGCGCACGAACCACGCTCGCATCACTGAATACATTCCGCTCCATGACTTTGCAGGAAATGCACCAGTCGGCGTAGAAATCCAGCACAACGGGCAGACCTTCCTGTTTCGCCTGCGCCAGCATGGCCTCGATGTCCGAAGGGCTCTCCACCCGGATGAACTCCGCGTGGCGGGGGTCAGCAGCTGCCGCGTCGACGGATGGCCCTGTTGATAAGCCCGCAGTGAAGGTTTTGGCAATAAACGGATCCAGCGGAGCCAGTGGGTCATTGGCACCGCCTGCGGCGCCTGCCAGCAACGCCAGACCGTAGGCGAAGAAGATCAACCCAAGACCTTTGCGAGTGCGCCCCCAGCCAGCTTTGGCCGCATCAAAGGCCCCCAGTTGCACGCCGGTTATGGCAAGCAGCGCGCCCCAGAGGATCAGGCTGAGCCAACCCGGAACCAGGCGTTCAACCAGCCAGATGGCGACCGCAATAAGCATAACACCGTAAAAATGTTTAACGGTGGTCATCCAATGGCCGGTGTGCGGTAGAAGCGTTCGCCCACCAACGGCCACAAGAATAAGCGGAATGCCCATGCCCAGCCCAAGAGCGAACAGTGCGGTGCCGCCGATAACAGCGTTCTGCGTGGTGGATATATACAGAAGACTGCCCGCCAGCGGAGCGGACACACAGGGCGAAACAATTAACGCGGAGAGGGCGCCGATACCGAAAATGCTCACCACCCGGCCGCCGGTGAGCCGTTGGCTTGCGTCGTTCAAACGCTCACGGATAAAGCGCGGAAGTTGAATCTCGAACAGGCCAAACATTGAGAGCGCAAATACCACAAACATAAACGCAAAAATGCCGAGTACCCAAGGTGACTGAAGCTGCGCCTGCATGTTAAAACTCGCGCCCAGAAGCCCCGTCAGCACGCCGGCACCCGCATACGTCAGTGCCATTCCCAGAACGTAACTGCCCGAGAGCAGCAGCGCGTGCCCCGTTGTTCGTGTGTTTTGCCCGGACACCAGCGAGGAAATAATCGGAACCATCGGCAGTACGCAAGGTGTGAACGTTAACCCCAGGCCCAGCAAGAGAAAAACACCGGCTATGACCAGAATTGATTGCTCTGAAAGAAAGCCGGCAAGCCCGGTTGCGGAACTGGCGTCTACCCCGGGCGTGTTGCCAGTCTGACCCGCGTCACTCTGACCGGGCTGCGGTAACCCGGCGTCGGAATCCTGGCTCTGGTAAAAGAGCACGTCACGAGTTTGCGGCGGATAGCAAAGCCCGGCCTCTGCACAGCCTTGATACGTCACCTCGAAGCGCGCTTCACGAACGTTGGCCGGCAGGGTAACCGGAACCCGTGCTTGAACAGGATCGAAGAAAACGGTGGTTTTGCCGAAATATTCATCCTCGGTCTCAGTTCCCGAGCTTGAAAACTCTAGCGCACCGGTGCTGACGCCCTCATCAAGAGCCTTGATGCTGATACGATCCCGATACAGGTAATGCCCGGGGGCAATGTTCCAGGACAACACCACGGCACTGCCTTCCGTGGTGGAACTGAATGGCAGCGCCTCATCCACCGGCAGAAACTGATTATCCTGGCTCCCGAAAAGCGAGTTGCTGTTGCCAACGGCCCAGGCTGCATTGGCGCCCGTCAGCAACAACGCCAACACGAGAAAAAGGCTGTATGGCCCCGTGAGCTTGCGAATACTGCCAGGTGCGGTGAATAAAGCTCTCATGGAATGCGCAGTTTCCCGATTTATGTCATGTCTTGAAGAACCGGCAACTCCTACAAATAAGCCGCCGGTTCACAATGGTTTACGAAGCCCATGGACACAGTGGCCCCGCGAAAGTTCCTTCTGGCATTAGGCGCGTTAAAGACGCACAATAGACAACCAATGAATCACAGTCCAAACGATCTTATCATGCTGTTTAATGACCTGTTTCGGGAAGTTTTCCGAACGACTCTGGTCAGGGGCAGCGCAGAGCCCGAATACCGACCCGCAGGCAACACTGGTGAGTATGCCCAGATTGCTTTTGCCCATGGCTACTATTCCAGTGCTTTGCACGAAATAAGTCACTGGTGTGTTGCAGGTGAGCACAGGCGCACACTTCTTGATTATGGATACTGGTACTGCCCGGACGGCCGGACACCCGCGCAACAGCGAGCCTTTGAACAGGCCGAGGTTAAGCCGCAGGCGATCGAATGGCTGCTGTCAGTAGCCGCCGGTTGGCGCTTTCACATCAGCGTGGATAACCTGTCCGGAGACGGCGCATCGGACGCCGGCAAATTTTGTTGCAGCGTGCGGGACCAGGCCGAAGACTACCTTGACAAAGGCTTGCCGCAGCGAGCGCAGTCCTTTTTTGATACGCTGAAAGCGTTTTATGGAACCCGTGATACGTTCAAAGCAGCCTGGCGTGATGATGTCGGGCGGGTGGTTCCGTTATATTTTGCAAAAGAACACTATGAGGCAAACTGAGACTCCATGACATCTGACCCAAAGCACACCGGCGATCTGAGATTCAGCGATTTGAATCTGGACAAGCGCCTGCTGGACGCCATTGCTGCCATTGGTTTTGAATATTGCACCCCGATTCAGGCAGAAACCTTACCCTGGACCCTGGCGTGCGAAGACCTGATTGGCCAGGCCCAGACCGGAACCGGTAAAACAGCGGCGTTTCTTATCACAGCGATCCAGAGTTTGCTGGAGACACCCATACCCGAGGCCGACCGCTTTGCGTCTGAGCCCCGTGTTCTGGCACTGGCACCGACCCGCGAACTTGCCATGCAGATTGCCAAGGATGCCGAGGAGCTATGCAAGCATACCGGTCACAAGGTTGTGACGGTGGTGGGAGGCATGCACTACGACAAACAGCGCGAACAGCTGCACAACGGCGTTGTGGATATTCTGGTGGCTACCCCCGGCCGTTTGATCGACTTCCTGGGCTCGCAGGATGTGTTCCTCGACCAGATCGACATTCTTATCCTGGACGAAGCAGATCGGATGCTCGATATGGGCTTCATCCCGGATGTGAAACGCATTATCCGTAAATGTACCCCCAAAGATGAGCGCCAAACGTTGCTGTTCAGTGCAACGTTCAACCAGGACGTGCTCAATCTTGCGTCCATGTGGACCACCAACGCTGAATTTGTGGAAATTGAGCCGGAGCAAAAAACCGCTGAGCGAGTTGAACAGACGGTTTATCTGGTGGGTGACGACGAAAAATTGCCCGTGCTGGTGAATTACCTGAAGCGCCCGGAAGTCGAAAAGGCGCTGGTGTTTGCCAACCGACGCGACCAATGCCGGGATCTTGAAGAAGATCTGCGCAACCAGGGCGTCAAGGTGTCACTGATGTCGGGCGAAATTGCCCAGAACAAGCGGCTGAAAACCCTGGAGCAGTTCAAAGAGGGCAGTATTCAGGTACTTGTCGCAACAGACGTCGCTGGCCGCGGTATCCATGTGAACGGCGTCACCCACGTGTTCAATTATAACTTGCCCGACAACGCGGAAGACTACGTTCACCGTATTGGACGCACAGGTCGCGCTGGCAAAACCGGCGTTTCTGTCAGCTTTGCCGGCGAGGACGATTCCTTTGCACTCCCGGCCATTGAGTCTTATATCAGCCAGAAGCTTAAAACCGGCGTGCCGGAAGAGGCGTTGATGGTCGAAATGGATAATCCGCCCATCACCCGCAAGCGCGGTCGTCGCCCGTCACAGGGGCAGGGCGGACGCAGGCCAGTCGGTCGTAGCCCACGCCCACGCCGGAACTGATACCACGAGAAATGAGTATGTTGATCGTCGCAGACGAGAATATCCCACTGCTGGAGGCCTTTTTTGGCGACGTAGGCGAGGTTCGGCGCGTGTCCGGGCGAACGATGAGCCCTGAAGACGTTCACGACGCCGATGTGCTTCTTGTGCGATCCGTTACCCGGGTAAATCGCGAGTTGCTTGAGGGCAGCCGCGTGCGTTTCGTAGGCACAACCACCATTGGAACCGATCATATTGATCTGGGCTGGCTTGACGACAATGCGATCGGTTTTTCGGCAGCGCCCGGTTGCAACGCCAACAGTGTTGTTGAATATGTGCTGTCGGTTTTATCTCTTTATGCAGAGCGTCGCGTGCTGGCTGACTGGTCGCAGCTCACCGTAGGCATTGTTGGCGTTGGCAATGTGGGTGGAGAACTGGCAGAAACGCTCGTTCGCCTCGGTTTCAGCGTTAAACTGTGTGATCCGCCGAGGGCCGCGCAGCAATCAGACGATAGTACCACCTTTGTTGATCTGGACGAGGCGCTTGCGTGCGACGTGGTCTCGTTTCACACGCCGTTAACCCGCGACTCGGCCTTCCCCACCTATCACCTGGTCGGTGAGCGTGAGCTTGCCATGCTGACGTCTGAGCAGCTGCTGATCAATTCAGGGCGGGGAGAGGTGATTGACAACGCTGCACTGTGCAAGCGGCTGGATCGCGACAACGCGCCTCTGGTCGCGCTTGATGTCTGGGAGCAGGAACCTCGAATCAATCCGGATGTGTTAAACCGGGTTTGGCTGGGCACGCCGCATATCGCAGGCTATAGCCTTGAAGGCAAGGTTCAGGGAACGGAGATGATTTACCAGGCGTTGAGCCGATTTCTGGGGTTACCAATACGTAAAAAAGCGGGCCAGTTTCTTCCGGAGCCTGCGCTCAGTAAAGTCTCCTTCACCAGCGCAGCGGACGAATGTGCGGCAATCAGAATGGCACTACGAGCCTGCTACGATCCGAGACAGGATGATGCACGTCTTCGTCATGCCATGAAAGCCCCGGCAGACGAGCGCGGTGTCATTTTTGACGGCCTGCGGCGGGATTACCCCGTGCGTCGGGAATGCTCCAGCCTGAAAGTTCAGTTGAAAGGCACAAGCAAATCCCTGCAAGACAGTTTCCGTGCCATCGGGTTCAAGTTGAAAATCTGAACGTTCTGGCAAATCTTAACGCCCGGTCTTGATCGATTTAACCATCGTGTTTGTTCGCGAAGAGCGTGGCCTGAACCGCATGGCTTATCCGCACAGAATGCCCGCTTTTCAGCGCAGTCCTTAGCAGATGGATGTGGGTGGACAGGTCTTCCTGCAAAGACGGTGGTAAGGGTGCTCCCGGGGTATCTGCCGAACGTTGGCGCCCCTGAACAAGAGCGTCGGGCGCCGGAGCAATCAGGCGCGTAAGCGCTTCTTGCGTAAGCACCGCCTGGTCCAGGGCGTCTTGTCTGATGGTGTCTACGTAACGCAAAAATCCTTCCTCAGCCAACCAGAGCAGGGCGCCAAAGCACGCCATATGGCGTTTGCTGTGCAGGCCGAATTCATCCGGCTCGTCCGGGCCGGCAATGTCCTCTACAAACAGATTCACCCGCCTGGGGAAGGCGCTGTAAAGCTGTATCAAGGCTATGGCCGCGTCTTTGTAAAACTCTTCAACGTGGATGTCAGCCACAAGCAGTGTCCTTTTTTGTCAGTGCCTTGATATCAGCGAGTTACTGCCGGTATTGGGTCAGAAAATTCCCCAGCCTGCCCATGGCATCTTCCAGGGTGTCTTTGCGGGGCAGGAACACCACCCGAAGGTGCTGTTTATCCCCAATGTTGAACGCAGAGCCCTGAACCAGAAGAATCTTTTCCTGTAGCAGAAGATCCAGAACCAGCTTCTCGTCACTCACAACCGGAAATTTTTTCGGATCCAGTTTGGGAAAGAGATACAGGGCGCCCTGGGGTTTCACGCAGCTGACACCGGGAATGTCGTTCAGCATCCGCCAGGCGGTTTCTCTTTGTTCGTACAGTCGCCCACCCGGCGCAACCAGATCGTTGATTGACTGATAACCGCCCAGGGCTGTCTGTATGGCCAACTGGGCCGGAACGTTAGCGCACAGGCGCATGTTAGACAGCATATCGATGCCTTCGATCAGGTCCTTTGCCAAGTGTTTGGCACCGCTGATGATCATCCAGCCAGAACGGTAACCCGCAGCACGATAATTCTTGGAGAGCCCGTTGTAGGTGAAAAAAAGCACGTCGTCTGCCAACGACGCTGTGGATACGTGCTGGGTGCCGTCATAGAGAATCTTGTCGTAGATCTCATCGGAGAGAATGATCAAATTGTGTTTGCGCGCCAGTTCGATCACCTGTTCAAGCAGTTCCTGGCTGTAAACGGCACCGGTCGGATTGTTCGGGTTGATCAGTACAATCGCACGGGTACGATTGGTTATTTTCTTGCGGATATCATCAATATCCGGGAACCAGTTCTGTTCTTCATCACAGTGATAGTGCACAGGCTTGCCGCTTGAGAGCGTCACAGCTGCCGTCCACAGAGGGTAGTCCGGTGCCGGAATAAGTACTTCATCGCCCGTGTTAAGCATGGCCTGCATAGACATCACGATCAGCTCGCTGACGCCATTGCCCAGAAAAATATCATCAATATCAACTTTGGCGATGCCCCGCTGCTGGCAATAGTGCATGACCGCCTTGCGGGCCGAAAACAGGCCTTTTGATTCCACATAGCCTTGCGCCTGAAGCATGTTGTAAATCACGTCTTGCTGGATTTCTTCGGGTATGTCCAGCTCAAACGCGGCCGGGTTGCCGATATTGAGTTTGAGCACCCGATGGCCTTCTTCTTCGAGACGGCGCGCCTCGCGCATCACTACGCCACGTATTTCATAGCACACGTTATCCAGTTTGGCGGATTTGTAGTAGTTCTGCATAAGACACAGGCTTCCTTGGTCAGTAAACGTGAAACAGACACTTGCCGTTCAGGCAAACCACTATTCTAGCGGAGGCGGCGCCAACGACAACAGGGTAATTGTGATCAATTATGGCGGGTTAGCTTTATACTCCATCAATTCATGAGTCATAAATCCATTGCGTGGCTGAGTTTCCCCGCATAGCCTTCACATACAGTGTGCCCAAGTTAAAAGCGCAACATTCTAATACCACCCTGCCAAAGGCCGGCATTCGTGGTTTTGCCAAGGAGAAACCCATGGCCAGTCATTCGGTTTATGACTTTGAAGTTCAGGATATAAAGGGTAACGAAAAGAAGATGGCTGACTATCAGGGCAAAGTGCTACTGATTGTGAATACCGCGAGCAAGTGCGGTTTCACGCCTCAGTTTGAAGGGCTGCAGTCGTTGCACAAAGAGCTTGGGGAACGAGGCTTGGAGATTCTTGGATTTCCCTGCAATCAGTTCCTGAACCAGGATCCCGCGGATGACGATGTCATCAGCCAGTTCTGCAGTCTGAACTATGGGGTAGATTTCCCCATGTTCTCGAAGATCGATGTGAACGGAGAGAGCGCTCACCCCTTGTTCAAGTTTTTGAAGGCGGAGGCAAAAGGGCTTTTAGGTTCGGAAAAAGTAAAATGGAACTTCACCAAATTTCTGATCAGCCGCGAAGGCAAGGTGGTGCGTCGTTACCCACCCACAACCAAACCTGAAAGCATTAAGTCCGATATCGAAACGCTTCTGCTGAGCTGATGTGTGAACGATTTGCACGGGCTCGACAACCAGATCTGTTTCAGCCTGCATGCGGCGTAGCGAGCTCCACGCAGTGCTTGAGGCTATTGATGCTCAGGGCTGTTGACGCTCAGGGCTATTGCGGCTCAGGCGCCTGGGTCCAGCGTAAGATCGCGTCGTTCAGCTGACGGCGGTTGTAAGGTTTGGTGATGTAGTCGTTCATGCCGCAGGCCAGGCAATTATCCCGGTCGCCCTGCATCACGTTTGCGGTAACGGCTATTATGGGCAGGTCACGCCACTCCGGATTTTGGCGGATCTGGCGGGTGGTTTCAAAGCCGTCCATGACCGGCATTTGGCAGTCCATAAGCACCAAATCGTAATGCCGTTGCGAGAGCGCCTCAATGGCCAGCTCACCGTTTTCTTTTACATCAGCGTAGTGCCCCATTTTTCGGAGCAAGGCGCTCGCAACCATCTGGTTTACTTCGTTGTCTTCGACCACCAATATCCGAAGCGCGCCTTGTTGCGGCTCCGAAAGCTCACGGTCGGTTTGCTCAGAGGGTTGTTCAACATGCCGTTGAGGGCTCTTATACGCATCTTGACCTTGATCTTGATTTCGATAGTAGCCATCAATGCTCGGGGCGCGATAGACAGGCAAGGGCAACGTGACCGTAAACCGGGTTCCCTGCTGCTCCTGTGAATCGACTTTTATATCGCCATGCATGCGCTCAGCCAACTGACGACAAAGGGTTAAACCCAGTCCGGTGCCGCCATACAGGCGGGTGGTTCGCGTATCGGCCTGTGAAAAGGGTGAGAATATTCTGCGCAGGCCTTCTTCGCTGATTCCAATGCCGGTATCGCTCACTTCAATGGTCAGCACGTCGGCGGAATAGTGAGCTGCGATGCGCACGCTTCCGACGTTGGTAAATTTGATGGCATTGCTCAGCAGGTTATTGAGAATCTGCCGAATACGAGTGGGGTCGCCCAGAAACTGGTTTGGAACGTTCACGTCGGTTTCTTCAATCAGGCTGATGCCTTTCTTATGAGCCTGTTGGGTATGCAGAGTTGCGCATTCTTCTATTAGCTCATGTATGGCAAACGGAATGTGCTCAAGGTTGAGTTTTCCGGCTTCTACTTTGGAAATGTCCAGAATGTCGTTGAGTATACCCAACAGGCTTTCGCCGGATGACAGTGCAATCTGAAGGCGGTGGCGTTTTGAGGGTTCCGGTTCAGCCTCCAGGGCAAGCCCCAGCATGCCGAGCACGCCGCTCAGTGGCGTACGTATTTCGTGGCTCATGCCGGCCAAAAAGTTGGCCCGGGCTTTGGCCTTGCGCATGGCATCTTCCTTGGCCTTTACCAGTGCCCGGTTACCCCTTTGCAGCGCCTGATTTTTATCCGATATTTCCCGGGTTCGGTTTTCGACTTCCTGTTCCAGTTCACTGGAATGATTTTGCATGGCAACTTTCGCGATGCGCAACTGAGCCAAGCCGGAATCGACGGTTTCCAGGTGCTGATTGATTATCCTCACCATTGTGCCTATTTCATCCTCCTGATGACTGGAGGGTATTGGCAGTCGTACCTTTTCTGGCGAGCTGGCCTTAACCTGACTCAGAGCGTCAATAACGCTGAGCATCGGTCGCGTAAGAATCAGATAGAAGATGCCCAGTAGCGAGGCAGACAGAATCAGGCTTTTCAACAGCCCGCTGAGCAGCGTGTAGCTTGCCCGTTCCAGAAACTGAAAACCGTAATGGTAGGTATCAATTGTCACAACAAGCCGCCCCAGAGGTAGGTTGTTGAGCTGTGACACATGCAGTTCCTTGCTGAACACCCGGCTTGGGCCAAACAGCTCGTCACTGATCCAGCGGTACGGCGAAACGTTGCTGTGTTTGCTGGCGGCAGCCATGGTGCTGTTTTCACTGTCAACGATGCGTGCGTCGATCGTAGCTGGGTGTTTCAAGAGACCATCAAGCAGTTCTTCTGCCAGGCGCACATCAATATTGTAGGCAATCTGGGCAGCGGGGTTGTGGCTGATTTCAATGAGTGCCTGAACGTCCTCCTCCATGGACTGACGAGCGTTGAAGTAATCCAGGGTGATTTGTACAACATTGAGAACAAGCCCCAGCACCATAGCGATCAGCACCGTGTCGCGGGTGAGCCGGTATGAAAGTCGGTGCTTAAAGCCTCTGGTCACGGGTGTCACAATCCCTGTTTTCGGGCAAGTACATCGCCCGGTTCACGCATTCAATCGTCGTAGTCGGCTTTTTTCTTCCATTCTTCATCGTGAAGAAAGTTGTCCCACTGTTTGTCCATGTTCGACTGGGATTCTGGCGAGTCGTTGCCGTCTGCGCTTGCGTTCACCGCTTCCAGTTCTTTTATTCGGGTGCGAAAACTTTTAACCGCTTTCATGGCAAGCGGATTGTCCCGGGACTTGCCCATTTCGGTGCTTGCCATATGGTAGGAATGGATCGCTTTTCGTATCTGGTTCTGACGGATGTGGTCGCGGGCCTGGAAAACATGAAGATCGGCGTGGGTTTTGTGAACCAGAAACAAAACATACTTAAGGTTATTCTTGGCAGTTGCACCGTCTATGCGACCGCTTTTATGCATGGACTCGATCATCTTGAACAGATTCTGCAACAGCTCTTGTACGTACGTGGATTTTTCGGCCGAGTCTATCTTGACCGGCCTTACGTCATCACGATTTTCACGAATCAGGGTTTTCCGCTCTAATGCGGCCTCCCGCCACTGTGTCACCGGCAACCCGGATTTAAGCCCCGCGAGATCGTTACAGACATCTTCCATGCGCTTGATGAGTAACAGCTTCAGGTCTGGCGTCAGATACTGTCCGGGAAGTTCGGACAGCAGACGGCTGCACCTCTTATAGCTGTCCTCCAGCGCCGTAATTTTACGACCACGCTCAATTTTAGCTTTCTCGCGCATCTGGCTGATCACAATAGCGGCAATCGAGATGAAAACGATGACCGCTAACGCAACGACAATGGTGATGGTATTCATGTTTGCGTAATGGCTCTTATGTAGTGGCTTTTATGAAATAGCTCTGGCTTTTAAATACGTCATGCCTGTTTCAGAATTCAGATCTGTTAGGCCAATATCCACGACAACTACCGAAAAGATTAGCAGAAATCCGGCGTTGAATCCGGAATCAAATGTGAAACTTCCGCTTTTATATTTATTTTATGAATTAGTTTTGTTCTGTATATTGCTTGTATGAATGGGTGGTCAGGCGTTGCCCAACCCATGGCTTTTATTCTGCTCCGGAGCTGTTCATGGATATTTCACGTATCGATCTCAACCTTCTTGTTTACCTGGATGTATTGCTCAGGGAGCGCAATGTCACCAAGGCCGCCAACCATCTTGGCATAACCCAGCCGGCAATGAGTAACAGCCTGCGCCGGTTGCGCGATGTGTTCAGCGATCCTTTACTGGTGCGAACCAGTGGCGGTATGACCGCTACCGAGCGGGCGCGGGAACTGCAACCGCTAGTCAGAAGTATCCTTTCAAATATTGAGCAGGCAGTGCAGGAAAAAACGCCTTTTGCGGCATTGGATAGCCAGCGGGTATTTCGCATCATGGCCAGCGATTATGCGGAATCCTGCCTTATGCCCCGGGTTTTGCGAAGGATACGGCAAGAGGCGCCTTACGTAACGCTGGACGTTTTGACGCCCAGCGACGTCAGCTTTCTGGACGTTGAGCAGGGCCGCGTTGATATGGCTATAAACCGGTTCGACAAGATTCCCCAGTCGTTTCATCAGAAAACCCTCTGGGCCGAATATTTTGCCTGCCTGATGAACGCTCGTAACCCGATACTGAAAGAGCCTTTCACGTTAGACACCTACCTGGATGCCAACCACATATGGGTCAGTAAAACCGGGTTTGGCGTCGGTGTCGGGGTCAATCCGAAAGACGTTCAGCGTCTTGGCTGGGTGGATGAGGCGTTGTCCAGAATGGGGCGTAAACGCCAGATTTCAGTGTTCACCCGACATTATCAGTCGGCCATGCTGTTGGCAGAGCAGCACGATCTCATCGCCACGCTTCCGTCACGGGCGGCCTGGCTGCAGAAAGACAATGTGAACCTGGTTGTGAAGGTGCCACCCTTCGACATTCCACCTTTCGAGCTCAAAATGGCGTGGAGCCCTTTGTTGCAGCACAATTCTGACCACCAATGGCTTCGCAGGCTGATTTCAGACGTTGCAGAAGACGTTGATGAGGAATTTGCACCCTTCGGCGCGCGCTTTGAATCTGTGGGCTTGCCCTTGGCGTAACGTTCAGAGCGGCAACTCGCGCAGTTCAAGTGAGTGCTGGCCTACGTCCCACATGCGCTGAAACTGCTCTGATAGCAGCGTGACGCGACGGCTGTCAGCAAACGCTGCAAACCCGGAGGGGCGGGTGAAATCGTGTCGGTACACGACGCCTTCCCGATCTGCGAGCATAAACGGCTGGCCTTCATGGGGATGATCTGCGTTGACCAGTCTCAGCTTGATGCGGCTGGGAAGCCTGCGCATCAGTTCAACCAATCGATGTCGGCGCTTGATGAGGGGTTGATCATCGTGGATCAACAAGCGGATCTCGCTGAGCCTGTGACGACGCGCCAGGCTTGATACAAGCTCCCTGAATCTTTGGCGATCGTAGAGATCGTGATCCAGCAGCCGATCATAGAGCCACAATCGCTGGTCCGCCTGGCCGACCATGGAATCCGTCAGATCAATCAGGCTGCGCTCGTTGTCGAAGAGCCAGCTTTGGGTATCTTCGCCCAGCAACATAGGGCGAGATCGCTCGGTGCCAGCCTGGCTTTCAAGCAGCGCCGGGGCAAGGCAGTGCATATCCAGGTGGGGTATGCCTGCGTCGTCATACGGGTCTGAACAAACGTGAAACCCGGCGCGCTGATAGAACGCAACGGCGTGTTGCTGTGCAGAGAGCTTCAACTCCTGGTATCGCCCGGCTGATTCCGCAATCATGTGTCGGAGCAGTGCCTCGCCAATACCTTGGCCCCGGAACTCCGGCAAAATGGCCATGCGCCCAATGTGTCCGGTTTCTTCCAGGGTTGAAAACAGCCGAGCGACCCCCGCGGGCGTGTTGTCTGGCAGAACGGCAAGAAAATGATCGGCAATGTCGTCGGTGTCGTCCCATTCCAGCTCGGGGGGCACCTTTTGCTCTTCGACAAACACGCTCTGGCGAATGTTTCGGACCGCTTCCGGAGCAAGTTGCCAACTGTATTTTCGGATTCGGACGCTCATGACATCACTCGAAATAGACTGAACCTTGATTATGAAGAGTTGTGAGCAGGCCAAGAAGCGCCGGGTCGTCGGTAAACCCGGCCAGTGCGCTCATGTCGATACGGGCTCCGGCACACAGTAAGGGTGCCAGCGGACGCGCATCGCCCTTGAGCAAAAACGGCTCTCCGTCAGCAAAGAGGGCGGTTTCGTCGCCTTCTTCATGATAGGCAAAACGCGAGCCCTCGTTCCAGCGCAATTGCCCGCCTGATCGGGCGGCGGTTGCAAACTCGTCATTAGAGATAGGCTCGGCCGCGGGCACCACCACGTCCAGGCTTTTTGGCGTGGTTGCGTATTGACCAAACCATAAAGCCAACGAGCGTTTGTCTTCAAGCTTCTCTGCGAGTACCGCTTGAAGGCGGTCAATAACGCCGGGGGCAATGGTGCCTGGGTTGTCCTGAACCTGAAGGTCCGGGTCGTTCAGGTGGTTGGCGGCGTCCGACCGACTGCAAAGATAGTCGGTAAACCCCGTGAGCAGGTCGTCGATTGTTGGCGTACGGAAGCCTATTGAGAGGGTAATGCAGTCGTCTTCGGCCACGCCGTGATGGCCTGTGCCGGGCGGCAAGTAAAGCATGTCGCCGGGTTCAAGGGTGACCGTTTCTTCGCCTTGCCAGGTGCTGAGAATGCGCAGCGGTGTGCCTTCTACGCGCGGCGAGTTCTGATCGCAGTGGCCACCAAACGTCCAGCGTCTGCGCCCCTGAGCTTGCAGTAAAAACACATCATACTGGTCGTAATGGGGCCCAACGCTGCCGCCTGTTGGCGCATAGCTCGCCATGATGTCATCAAGGCGCCAGTTCGGGACGAATCGGAAGTGCTCAAGCAGATCCGCGATTTCTGGAACCCAGTGATCGAGCCCTTGCACGAGCAACGTCCAGTCCTGCTCGGGAAGCAGGCTGAAACGCTCTTCGGAGAACGGACCGTTGTGCAACTGCCACGGCTTGCCGCCATCGTTTTCGATGACGATGCGTGATTCAACGCCTTCTTCACAGCTAAGGCCGGCCAACTCGTCGGCATCAACAGGGCACGTGAAGCCAGGAAATGCCTGATGGATGACCAGCGGTTTTTTTTGCCAGTAGTCCCGCAAAAAATCGGAAGGCGAGCGTCCGCCAAGCATATCCACTATTGCGTTTCCTTAATTCAGATGTTGCGGGCCTGATCAACCGCATTGCCGATGTAATTGCCAGGTGTCAGGGCCATCAGTTCTGTCTTCGCGCTATCAGGAATTTCAAGACTTTCCACAAAACGCCTTATCAACTCCGGGGTCATGGCTTTGCCACGGGTCAGAGCCTTAAGTTTTTCATAAGGCTTTTCAATGTCGTACCTGCGCATCACCGTCTGGATAGGCTCCGCAAGAACTTCCCAGGCCTTGTCGAGATCTTCATTCAGGCGCGCTGGGTTTATCTCGAGTTTAGTTAACCCCTTGAGCGTGGCCTCGTAGGCGATCAGGCTGTGGGAAAAACCTACGCCGAGGTTGCGCAGCACCGTGGAGTCGGTCAGATCACGCTGCCAGCGTGAAACGGGCAACTTCGACGAGAGGTGGCCAAGCAGCGCGTTGGCGATGCCCAGGTTGCCTTCCGAGTTTTCAAAATCGATGGGGTTGACCTTGTGGGGCATGGTCGACGAACCCACTTCGCCTTCGATGGTTTTCTGTTTGAAATAGCCCAGCGAAATATAGCCCCAGATGTCTCGATCAAGGTCAATCAGAATGGTATTAAAGCGGGCGACGGCGTCGAAGAGCTCAGCAATGTAGTCGTGTGGCTCAATCTGCGTGGTGTAAGGATTGAGAGTAAGGCCGAGGCCTTCAATAAACGCTTTGGCGTGAGCAACCCAGTCAACGGACGGATACGCTGAGATGTGTGCGTTGTAGTTGCCAACCGCGCCATTAATCTTGCCAAAAATTTCGGTATCTCCGATGTGTTTCATTTGCCGACGCAGGCGGAACACGACGTTGGCGAATTCTTTGCCAACGGTGGTCGGAGAGGCTGTCTGGCCGTGTGTGCGCGAAAGCATTGGCTGCTCGGCATGCTCCTGAGCAAGCTCACTCAGTTTGTCGGCAACCCGGGCCATCGCCGGGAGTAGGCCGTTATCCAACCCTTCGCGGAGCATCAGGGCGTGGGACAGGTTGTTAATATCCTCAGAGGTGCAGGCAAAGTGAACAAATTCTGTGACTGCGTGAAGCTCTGGAACGCCGGCAATTTTTTCCTTGATAAAGTACTCAACGGCTTTCACATCGTGGTTCGTGGTGCGCTCAATGTCTTTGATGCGCTCGGCATCGTGCAAGCCGAAATCGCGGATCATCTGATCAAGGAACGCGTTTGCCTCTGCGCTGAACGCCGGAACTTCGTTAATTTCCGGGTGTTTAGCCAATTGCTGGAGCCATCGAATTTCAACCGTTACGCGATTCCTGATCAGGCCATATTCACTGAAAATGTCACGGAAAACGCTGACTTTGCTGCCATAGCGTCCATCGACCGGGGAAATGGCGGTCAGGGCGTTGAGTTCCATCGAAAACCTCTCAAATGATCAAAGAATCGGTTCAGAAAAAGGGATGTACCATAATACACCAGCACCGCCGGTGAATCAGTGGTAACGGATCAGTTGTCAAACGAGCGGTTGGTTTGCTCCGCAAGTTCCTTTGCATGTTGAATAACCTTGCGGCGCGACAGAACCAGTTGCCAGCGGCGGCCGCCCGTTTGCCTCCAGAGCACAGCCGATCGAATGCCGGCGAGCAGGAGTGCGCGAACTTTGGCCGCATTCTCTTCCCGTTGCAGCAGTGACGGATTGCCGCTCACATGAATGCGCAAGCGGAAGGTGCTGATGGTATCTGCATAAATAGAGGCCAGGTTGCCGATCAGGTTTGAATGAACGTAACCAAAATGGCTGGCGGTGTGCCGCGCCTGATCAATACGGTTACCGATCTCTCCCAGCATACTGCGGTGTCGATTGAGCTTTGATTCCAGATGAATCAGGTTAAGCACGTAGCGCAGTACCTGAATATCCTGTTGCTCGTTTTGCTCGCTCATCACGGTTGAGAGCGTAACCAGCCCCTCACGCACATCGGTCAGTTCACCACCGTAAACGTCCAGCGTGCTTGCCGGATCGGTGGCGAACAAAGAACGCAGGCACGTCTCCAGACTGGTTTCGTTACACTGCCCGTTATTGGCGATTTGCTGAACCAGGTTGGCGGCCTGAAATACCCCGGCAAGCGCCAGGGTCTGATCATGAAGAGACTGGCTCATTGATTTGTTTCCTTTGCACTGGCCCGGGAAATACGGTCGGGCAGGGCGTCATCGTCGCGCCAGGTTTCAGTGATTACGCCGCCCCCCAAGCATATGTCGCCGTCATAAAAGACCACGGACTGCCCGGGCGTAACGGCTCTTTGGGCGTCATCAAACACCACCTTCACCCCGCCATCAATAACCGTCACGTCGCAATCCTGATCAGGCTGTCGGTAACGTGTCTTTGCCTTGCAGCGGAATGACGTTGTGGGTGGCGCGCCCGCTACCCAATCAACGGGCCCGGACAGCAGCCCCCGGGAGAACAGCAGTGGGTGGTGCTTGCCCTGAACGGCGATCAATACGTTGCGCTCCAGATCTTTTATCGCCACGTACCAGGGGTCGTCACCAAAGTCGCTGAGGCCGCCAATTCCCAAGCCTTGACGCTGGCCTATGGTGTGATACATAAGCCCTTGATGCCGGCCGATCTTTTTGCCTTCCGGTGTTTCAATATCCCCCGGTTGTGCCGGCAGGTACTGTTTCAGAAAATTGCTGAATTTGCGCTCGCCGATAAAGCAGATGCCGGTGGAATCCTTTTTGTCATGAGTGACGAATCCCTGTTGTTCGGCAATCCGGCGAACCTCAGGCTTCTCCAGTTCACCGACGGGGAAGAGAGTGCGAGCAATGCGATCTCCGGAAACCGCATGCAGGAAGTAGCTCTGATCCTTGTTGCCGTCCAGACCTTTGAGCAAAAGGGCGTTGCCGGACTCATCGTTGAGAGGGCGCTGCCGGGTGTAGTGTCCCGTGGCGATATAATCCGCCCCCAGCGTAACGGCGTAGTCCAGAAAGGCGCGGAATTTTACCTCTTTATTGCACAGAATATCCGGGTTCGGCGTGCGGCCGGCCTGGTATTCCGCAAGAAAGTGCTCAAACACACGGTCCCAGTACTCAGCGGCAAAGCTTGCGGTATGGAGGCGTATGCCGATGGTATCCGCAACGGCTTGAGCGTCTGCGAGGTCAGTCATGGCGGTGCAGTATTCGGTGCCGTCGTCCTCATCCCAGTTCTTCATGAACAGGCCTTCGACCTGGTACCCCTGGTCCTTGAGCAAGCAGGCCGCGACCGAGGAATCGACACCGCCGGACATGCCAACAATAACCTGTGTGTTCTGCGGGGAGCGTGTTTCGGATGATGAATTTGTCATGACAATTCTGTGCACCGGTGCAAAACGCGGGAGTTTATCATTTTGTGCCGGTTACGTCTGCGAGTCTGCAATCACATCCAGTGGATAGCATCGCCCGTTTCGGTAATCTTCTATGCTTTTAACGACCAGCGGGCTGCGGAGTTTGTCGCCTAGCTGTCGAATGTCCTCCAGCGACAGCCAATGCGCTGCAATAATGCCGGTGTCGAGTTCGTCGGTGATGCGCCGGCGGGCTTTGCCGATAAAGCAAAAGCGATAATAGGTTACGCCGTTCGCCGGTGCCTTGTAGGTGTAAAGCCCGAGAAAGTGCTCCGGCTCGATTTCCCAACCGGTTTCCTCGAGAGCCTCCCGGCGTACGGCGTCGAGAATAGCCTCGTCTTCCTCAACGTGCCCGGCAGGCTGGTTGAAGACAATCCGACCGCTACTGTGCTCTTCAACCATCAAGAAGCGGCCGTGGGCATCTTCAACGACCACCGCAACCGTGGCATGGGGTGTCCAGGTCATGAGCTTCGATTTCTCCGTGGCAGGTTGACGGGGAGCGTTCGATATTTTCCGGGTTCAAGCCCGTCCAGTGACCAGTCCCCGATACGATAGCGGATCAACCTCAGCGTTGGAAACCCGACGGCAGCCGTCATGCGCCTCACCTGTCTGTTGCGGCCCTCGGTGATTGTCAGTTCCAGCCAGCTGGTGGGTATTGTGTCGCGCCTGCGCACGGGCGGAACTCTTTGCCACAGCTTCGGCTGTTCAATTCTGCGAGCTTTGGCAGGCTGGGTAAGACCATCTTTAAGCGTTACGCCCGCGGTGAGCTTCGCAATAGCGCCGACGGAAATATCACCTTCAACCTGAACCCAGTAGGTTTTCGGCATTTTCAGGGCCGGCGACGCAATACGGTGCTGTAGGGGGCCGTTCCCGGTGAGCAGAAGAAGACCCTCGGAATCGTAATCCAGTCGTCCGGCAGGATAAACGCCAGGAATCGTAATCCAGTCGGCGAGAGTGGCCCGGGGGTTCTGCTCAGCCGTTAAGCGCTCGTCGGTAAATTGGCTGAGCACCTGGAAAGGCTTGTTAAACAGGATGAGGTCAGCCATGAATGAGGCGTCCGGGCCGGAGGGCGGAAGTTAAATCAACGTGAAGGATACGGAGAAGTTACGGCGTTTGAAAGCGTGAGCCAAGCCGCGTGGGTTGCGCCCAGCGGCGGGCAAAGCACCTGCCGGATTCATCCGGCAGGTGCCCTGTCAACACGCAGTCTGCGGCCCGGGTGCCGCATGCATTGCGTGAGTTTCAGCCATTTGCCGCGTGTGGAGAATAGTCTCCGGGCTCGGGCTCTGCCGTTTCATTAGACTGAGCATCGGGCTCTGCTGTTTCAGCAGACTGAGCATCGGGCACGATGTTGACTGCGTGCACGCCCTTGTCGCTCGGCTTCTTGTCGAAGTTGACTGTCTGACCCGCTTTCAATGTTTTGTAGCCGTCCATCTGGACTGACGAAAAGTGTGCAAACAGGTCGTCACTGCAGCCATCTTCAATGATGAAACCGTACCCTTTGGCATTGTTGAACCACTTTACTTTGCCTCTTGGCATGATGAACTCCCTTGTTCTTTTGCTGTCACTCATTGTTGTTCGATTTACTGACCGCTTATGCGTCTGTAATTTGCCGATTTCGGTTACACATTTTGGTTGCACTTTCGTTACAAACTTCGATTACCGTTACAAACTCCGATTACAAAATGCAATCATGTATTTACATTATTTAACAGTGTAGCTTAACTTTCGACGAAACCCGCATTCGAGTCAATAACTTCCTTCTGTCGCGGTAATAGTTGGTTGAACGCAGTCCGGAAGCGGTATCATGTTCGTATAAATGAGTAACTCAGCTCGGGCGCGGGTCTGGCTTGCCAATGTCAGACTTGAAAACCCGGGACCCGACAACCACATTACGGAGAGGCACCGATAACCGGGAAATAATGATGCGGACTATCGAAAATTCTCGACTAGTATTAAATCAGGGGGAGGAAGAACAGCCGGGGCGTCACGACGACCTCAGCGTTGCTCCCGAAAAGCCTGCACTGAAGCGACCGGCCCAGTATAAGGTGATGCTTCTGAACGACGATTATACACCCATGGATTTTGTCGTGGATGTACTGACAACATTCTTCGGAATGAATGATGAAAAGGCGACACAGGTGATGCTGCTCGTCCATACGCAAGGAAAGGCTGTATGCGGGGTGTATACCCGGGACATCGCGGAAACAAAGGCAGCTCAGGTGAACCAGTATTCCTCGGAATGCGATCATCCGCTCCTTTGCGAGATTGAATGTGCAGACTGATAGACGTTGGGGTAGCCCATGTTGAGCAAAGATCTTGAAATTACGCTGAATACAGCCTTTAAAAGTGCCCGCGACAAACGTCATGAATTCATGACCGTGGAGCACTTAATGCTGGCCTTGCTCGATAACGACTCGGCTGTGGGTGTTCTCAAAGCTTGTGGTGCAGACCTCAAGCAACTTCACGACGAGCTGATTGAGTTTGTAGACTCCACAACGCCGCTGATTCCGAGCAGTGACGATGAGCGCGAGACCCAACCAACACTCGGTTTTCAGAGGGTACTGCAGCGCGCGGTATTTCATGTGCAATCTTCCGGTAAAAAAGAGGTAACCGGTGCGAATGTGCTGGTCGCCATTTTCAGCGAACAGGAAAGCCAAGCGGTTTACGTGCTCAAGAAACAAAATGTTGCACGTATTGATGTCGTCAACTTTGTGTCCCACGGCATATCCCGGGTTCAGGGAGCTGAGGACCAGGAAGGCCAGGAGCAGATCTCTCACGAAGAAACGGGAGAAGAGGGCGGTCAGTCCAAGCCCTTGGACAATTACGCAACCAATCTTAATGAGCAGGCTCGCCAAGGTCGAATTGATCCGTTGATTGGCCGCGAGCACGAAGTTGAGCGGGTGGTGCAGATACTCGTGCGCCGGCGCAAGAACAATCCCTTGCTGGTGGGCGAGGCCGGTGTGGGCAAAACGGCTATTGCTGAAGGGCTGGCCAAACGCATTGTTGACGGCCAGGTACCCGATATTATTTCCGATGGCGTGGTGTACTCGCTTGATCTTGGCGCCTTGCTTGCCGGAACGAAATATCGCGGTGACTTCGAGAAACGCCTGAAGGGGCTGCTTGGCGATCTTAAAAAAGAAAAGCATGCCATTTTGTTCATCGACGAAATCCACACCATCATAGGGGCAGGATCTGCGTCCGGTGGGGTGATGGATGCTTCGAACCTGCTCAAGCCCATGCTGAGCTCGGGTGAAATCCGGTGCATCGGGTCGACCACCTATCAGGAGTTCCGGGGCATTTTCGAAAAAGACAGTGCGCTGGCTCGGCGCTTCCAGAAGATTGATGTAAATGAGCCGAGCGTTGAGGATACCTACCAGATTCTCAAAGGGCTGAAGCCGAACTTTGAAAAGCACCACGATCTGAAATACACAGATCGGGCCTTGCGCGTGGCGGCCGAGTTGGCGGATCGTTACATCACGGATCGCCACCTTCCGGATAAAGCCATCGACGTGATGGACGAAGCCGGTGCCCGGCAGCGGCTGATGCCCGAGGACAAACGCCTGAAAACGGTTGATGTTCCGGAAATCGAAGAGGTGGTTGCCAAGATTGCCCGTATTCCGCCGAAGAACGTGTCCACCAGCGACAAGGATTTGCTGCGCAATCTGGAGCGCGATCTCAAAATGGTGGTGTTTGGGCAAGACCCGGCTATCGAATCTCTGTCAATGGCAATCAAACTGGCGCGGGCCGGTCTGAAAGCGCCGGAGAAGCCGGAAGGCTCCTTCCTGTTTGCCGGGCCCACGGGTGTGGGTAAGACCGAGGTAACGAAGCAACTGGCGAAAGCCCTTGGGGTGGAGCTGGTACGATTCGACATGTCGGAGTATATGGAGCGCCATACGGTCTCTCGCTTGATCGGTGCACCGCCCGGATACGTTGGTTACGACCAGGGTGGCCTGTTAACAGAATCGGTGAACAAGCACCCGCACTGTGTGTTGTTGCTGGATGAAATCGAGAAGGCGCATCCGGAAGTCTTCAATCTGCTTCTGCAGGTTATGGATCACGGAACCCTGACCGATAACAACGGGCGTAAGGCCGACTTCCGTCACGTTATTCTCGTGATGACCACGAACGCCGGTGCTGAAAGTATGGCACGGCGCTCTATGGGATTCAGCGAGCAGGATCACAGCAGTGATGGTATGGAAATCATCAGCAAAACGTTCACGCCGGAGTTTCGTAATCGCCTGGACAGCATTATTCAGTTCGGCGACTTGCGCAGAGAGACGATCACCCATGTGGTGGATAAGTTCCTGACCGAGTTGCAGGCACAACTGGATGAGAAGCACGTGGTGCTGCATGTGGATGATGCGGCTAAACTGTGGCTGGCTGACAAGGGCTACGACGTCACCATGGGTGCGCGTCCTATGGCACGGCTGATTCAGGACAAAATCAAGCGTCCGCTTGCTGAGCAGATTCTGTTTGGCGAATTATCCGACAAGGGTGGTGATGTATTTGTCCACCTCAAGGATGATGAGCTAGTCCTCGATTACGAGGATGAACCGGCAGAAGCTGTCTGAACCGACTGGTCCAAACGCTACTCACAAAAAAACCGCTGTATTATAACAGCGGTTTTTTTGTGTTTTATCAGGTCGCTATAACCTTAACGGGCCCGGTACACAATCCGGCCTTTGCTCAGATCGTAAGGCGTCAATTCAACCTTGACCTTGTCACCGGTCAGGATGCGAATATAGTTTTTACGCATCTTGCCGGAAATGTGAGCAGTGACAACGTGACCGTTGCTTAGCTCAACCCGGAACATGGTGTTTGGAAGGGTATCGAGAATAACGCCTTCCATTTCAATAGCATCTGTTTTCGCCATTCAGTAGAAACCTCTTTTGGAAAACTTTCCGTAATTTTAAATTGCGCAATTTTGCCTGAATTGTCGGCATTTGGCAAAGTGAGTTGGTCGGTCGCCCTGTAAAACAGCGCTCAACCACGTTTTGTTGGGGCATTTTAACCAATACTTCCCATTAAGCCACATTTATAGGTCGCCATTGGCCATCTTGCAGTGCTTCTATGGGTTTGAACCGGGTCTTGTAACTCATCTTCCGGCACTGTTCTATCCAGTAACCCAGATAGAGATGGGGCAGGTCGCGCCGCCGCGCCTCTTCGATTTGCCACAGAACCGCGAACGTGCCCAGACTTCGATGCTCCAGGGCAGGATCAAATACAGTATATATCGCTGATAGCGCACCATCTAACAAATCCACCGCCGCCAGTGCCGCTAACTCGCCGTTTATGCGCATTTCGAGAAACCAGGAATCGGTAGCGCCTTCTACCAGAAACGAGGTGAATTGCTCCCGTGACGGTGGATACATGTCACCGTCCTTGTGCCTCAACTCGACATAGTTTGCATAAAGCTGGTAGTAACTCTCCGTGAATGTTGCGGGCACCAGCGTGCATTCGAGGTCGCTGTTCTTTTTCATGACCCGGCGCTGGCTGCGATCCGCACGGAAGTCTTTTACGTTCAGTCTTACGGGAATGCAGGCATTACACTGTTCGCAGTGGGGCCGATAATAGTGGGACCCGCTGCGCCGGAAACCCAATGATGTCAGTTGGCTGTAGAGCTTTTTGTCGATGTGGGCTCGCGGATCGACAAACATAGTGGTTGCTTCACGATCGGCGAGATAGCTGCAATCGTGCCCGGGTGTTGCAAAAAATACCAGGGTTCCGAGACTACTCATTCATGCCTCCGGGCCATTGCCAGTGGAATGTCCAGTCGGGCTGATCCGGTTTTCGGTTTGCGTACGCATCAATTATAGACAAAAAATCCTGTCTGGGTAGGGTGCGTGCGCCCATGCTGAGGAGATGGTCGCTCTCCACTTGGCAGTCAATCACCCTGTAGCCCCAGCCCTGCAGTTGATGGGCCAAGTGAACCATCAATACTTTGGATGCGTTGGTTTTCAGGGAAAACATGGATTCGCCGAAAAAACACTGCCCGATGGCGAGACCGTACATACCGCCGGCCAGTTCACCGTGCAAATCCCATACTTCGATTGAGTGGGCAACACCCTGGCGGTGGAGTGCGCAGTAACTGGCGATCATCTCGTCGGTTATCCAGGTGCCTTCGCTTCGGGTGGAGGCGCACAGGCGAATAATGCGATCAAAGGCCTGATCGGCCGTTACCTGAAAGCGGCGTTGATTCAGCGTTTTGCGCAAACTGCGGGAAATATGAATGTTTTCGGGAAATAGCACACAGCGAGGGTCCGGGGACCACCAGAGAATGGGCTGTTCTTCGCTGTACCAGGGAAATATACCGCTGCGATACGCGAGGATAAGCCGTTCTGTGGAGAGATCGCCTCCCAGCGCGAGAAGGCCGTCGGGATCGTCGAGGGCTTCTTCGGCTGGGGGGAACCACAGTTGCTCAGGGTCGAGCCAGGGAAGTGAGGTCATCCTGCCTTCTGTTCGTTGGATTTAATCCTGCTGATCCAGAAACTTTTCGGCATCCAGCGCGGCCATGCAACCAAAGCCGGCTGAGGTCACAGCCTGGCGGTACACATGGTCGGCTACGTCGCCGGCTGCAAAAACCCCCGGGACGCTGCTCTGGGTTGCCATACCTTCCAGACCCGAGCGGATCTTGATGTAGCCGTTTTCCATGTCCAATTGATTTTCGAACAAGCCGGTGTTGGGCTTGTGTCCGATGGCGATGAAGACGCCGGCCAGGTCGAGATCCTGTTTGGCGTCGTTTTTCATGCTTCTGATGCGCATGCCGGTTACGCCAGTGCCGTCGCCCAACACCTCATCGAGGGTGTGGTCCCAAACGATATTGACGTTGCCGTTTTCGGCTTTTTCGAAGAGTTTGTCCTGCAGGATTTTTTCAGCGCGCAAACTGTCACGGCGGTGGACCAGGGTGACTTCTGCCGCGATGTTGGAAAGGTACAAGGCTTCTTCAACGGCGGTATTGCCGCCACCGATGACGGCGACTTTCTGCTTTTTATAGAAGAAACCGTCGCAGGTGGCACAGGCGGATACGCCCTGGCCTTTGAAGCGTTCTTCGGATTCCAGGCCCAGATACATGGCAGATGCGCCGGTGGCGATGATCAGGGCGTCGCAGGTGTATTCGCCGCCGTCGCCCTTGAGGCGGAAGGGACGGCTTTGCAGGTCGGCCTCGTTAATGGTGTCGTAAACGATGCTGGTTTCAAAGCGCTCGGCGTGTTTGAGCATGCGCTGCATCAGTTCCGGGCCTTGAACGCCATCGTTGTCGCCGGGCCAGTTATCCACATCGGTGGTGGTGGTGAGCTGGCCGCCAACTTCAATGCCGGTGATCAGCGTCGGGTTGAGGTTGGCCCTGGCTGCGTAGACGGCAGCGGTGTATCCGGCAGGGCCGGAGCCAAGAATGATCAGGCGGGAATGTCTGGTTTCGCTCATGAACGTATCTCTCACTAAATCAGTATGTGTCGGGCTCGTGAAGAGCCAATATAACGAGGAAGATGAAAAGGCTAACACGAAAGCAGCAGGCTGCCATTTGTTTTGGCCAATCCCGTTGATAAAGCTTTGCTATTTACGCAAGTACGGAAACGCTGGTCAGCAACTGCCGCACGCGCTGGGCGCTTTTCCCGGATTCGCCCTGCTCAAGACGATGCTCGGCAATTGATGGGAACACCGCCTGAATGTCATCCGGAAGAGCGTGCTGACGACCTTGCATCAGCGCCCAGGCTTTTGTCGCCCTGAGTAATCCGAGCCCGGCTCTGGGTGACAAACCATACAGCAGTCCGGGCATGCGGCGGCTCTGCTCCAGCAAACGCTGAATGTAGTCAAGCAGCGCCGGACTTGCGGTGACACGGGTTACTGCGTCCTGAAGTGTTGCCAGATCCGCTTCCGAGAGCAAAGTGCCAAGTCGATCAGTCATGACCCTGCGGTCTTCGCCTTCCAACAACTCCCGCTCGGCTCTTGGGTCCGGATAACCAAGCCGTATACGCATCAGAAAGCGATCGAGCTGGGATTCCGGCAGCGGGTAGGTGCCGCCTTGTTCCGTGGGGTTCTGTGTGGCAATCACAAAGAACGGGTGTGGCAGCGGACGCGTTTCGCCTTCAATAGACACCTGGCGCTCTTCCATGGCTTCGAGCAGTGCGCTCTGTGTTCGCGGGGACGCCCGGTTGATTTCATCCGCAAGAACAACCTGAGCAAAAATGGGCCCTGGGTGGAATACCAGGCTGCCCGCCTGTTTGTCGTACATTGAATATCCCAGTACGTCTGCAGGCAGCAAGTCGTTGGTGAACTGAATGCGTTGGTAGCTCAGGCCCATAGCCTTGGCCAGGGCATGGGACAGGGTGGTTTTACCCATGCCGGGGATGTCTTCAATCAGCAAGTGGCCCTTTGCAAGCAGGCCACAGAGGGCCAGGCGTACCTGGTGATCTTTGCCCAGCAGAATCTGGTTCAGCTCGGCAACAACGGTGTCTACCAGGTTTTTCATGCGGGGTTCAGTCCCTCACTCTTTTAAGAATGTCGCCGTAGGCGTCGATTCGACGATCTCGGAAGTACGGCCAGATGCGGCGAATCGATTCACTGCGGTGGCGATCAATTGTGACACTCATAATGCATTCGGTGCTGTCGTCGGCCCGAGCCAGGAACTCGCCCTGTGGCCCGCAAATAAAGCTGTTGCCCCAAAAGCGGATGCCGTCTGAGTGCCCGCTCGGGTCCGGCTCAGTGCCGACCCGGTTAGGTGCGACAACCGGCAGGTTGTTGGCCACAGCGTGACCGCGCTGAACGGTAACCCAGGCCTCCAGTTGGCGAGCCTGTTCGTCGGGATCATCGGTTGTGTCCCAACCGATCGCGGTGGGGTAAATCAGTATCTCGGCGCCCGCCAACGCCATCAGACGGGCCGCTTCCGGGTACCACTGATCCCAGCATACGAGAACACCCAGTTTACCCACCGATGTCTCGATGGGTGAAAACCCGCTGCGGCCATCGTTGAACTGAGCGTCTCCGGGCGTGAAATAAAACTTCTCATAAAAGCCCGGATCATCCGGAATGTGCATTTTTCGATACAGGCCGGCAATGGAGCCGTCGGTTTCAATCACCAAAGCGGTGTTGTGATAGACACCGTTCATGCGACGCTCAAAAACGGAACCGACAATGACAACGTCGAGTTCCCGAGCCAGGGCTGAAAGCCGCTCACTGGTGGGGCCCGGGATGGGCTCCGCCAGATCAAATGTGCGGGTGTCTTCCGTCTGACAAAAGTAGTGCGTAGCGTGGAGTTCCTGAAGAACGATTAATTGAGCGCCGCCCAGAGCCGCCTCCCGAACCAGCATTTCGGTGGTCGCCAGACTGGCAGCCTTGTCTTCACTGCATGCCTGCTGAATGGCAGCAATGGCAAGCTGCCCAGAAGGCTGCGGTTTGCCGGGGTGTTGATTCACGGCGTGTTGATTCATGGGGCGACGACTCCTTCGGGAATCTGCATGGTGACGCAGTGTAAACTTCCGTGCTGTTTCACCAGCGTTCGACATCGAATGGGAATAATCTCCCGGTCGGAAAAAATCTGGCTGATAATTCTGATAGCGTCCTGGTCCTGTGGCACGTCATACACAGGCACCAGAACAGCACCGTTGATGATCAGAAAGTTGGCGTAGGTTGCCGGAAGGCGTTCGCCTTCATCGTCCAGTACTGGGTCGGGCCAGGGCAGTGCTGTCAGCTTGTAGGGTTTGCCATCGCGCTGACGGAATTCCCGAAGGTCTTCTTCCATGGCGGCCAACGCACTGTAGTGCTCATCAGCCACATCGGGACAGGCGACGTAGCAAATATGGTCCGGGGCGCAAAAACGGGCCAGTGTGTCGATGTGACTGTCGGTGTCATCCCCTGCCAGATAGCCGTGGTTGAGCCAGAGAATCCTCTGCGCCCCCAGCATCTCCGACAACAATTGCTCAATGGCTCCACGATCCATGGACGCATTGCGGGTTGGCGTCAGAAGACATTCGCTTGTGGCCATCAGCGTGCCTTCACCGTCCGACTCGATTGAGCCACCTTCCAGTACAAAATCCACGGCTTGCATGGGAGTGGTTCCGAATACCCCAAAATTAGCGAGGTGACGATTGAGCGCATCGTCTTTTTCCCACGGAAACTTCCCCCCCCAGGCGTTGAAACGAAAGTCCAGCAGGGTGGGCTCGCCATTCGTGATGACGGTAATCGGACCGTGATCGCGAGTCCAGGTATCGTTGGCGGGTGCAGGCACGGCCCGCACCCGCCCGGTCAGTCCGTGTTGCGCTGCCCAGGCGTTCAGATCACGCTCGAGATCCTGCAGGCGTACGACGTGTTCGCAACTGACAACCAAATGTTCAAAGCGGAGAACGGAATGGGCAATTTCAAGGAATACCGGTTCGGCTTCATCAAGAATCGTTGCCCAATCGGTACCCGGGTGGGGCCAGGTAAGCACAACGGCGCTTTGGGACGCCCACTCAGCGGGCAACACACGTAGGGTCGTCACTTTACAATCACCTTAAAATTTACAGTCACCTTAAAATTGCAAAAACCGCCAGTCTAAACGAAGGGCGGCGTATCGTCAGGGGTAAGACAGGTTATATCAGTGCTTGAATTTCAGTACCGAGTGTATAACACGATTGCCTTCAAAATAGACTATGAAATTGTCGTACTGCCACTGGCTGATTGCAGGCTGCCCAACGGGGCCCTCCATTGAGGCGGGCTGGCCCCAAGCGGCTCGTACTGAAGCCTGGGTTGTTCCGGTTCTGGGCACGCTTTGTTGGTTCCTGTCTACCTGACTCCCCACGGGTACGCGAAGCTCGTCGGAAAATGCCTCGGAAATCGGGGCCAGAGTGAGCAGTGCTGCCATTGCCAGTGCGCCAGTCAGGGCTCGCTTTATTGTCATTGATGGTTCTCCATTGGTTCTGGGGCCTCCGGTAAGCGGTCCGGGGACATGGATAAAACGTAATATCCGAGAAAAGACGGCAAAAGTCACACGTTTTCGCCAGTCTACTCTTTTTGCCGCTGCCGAATCTGCCATCGCATCACATGTCGGGCAATTTGTTGACGGTCGCTATCGTCAATCCGGATAAAATCGGTATGAACCCTTGCCCTGCCTGTTTCGTCAGCCTGCACTTCCACCACCTTTACAATGGCGCGGGGCCGGGAAAGCTCTGGCGGTAACGTCATGCGAACGGCAAGCGTGTCGCCAGTCTGCCACGCCTGGGAGCCCGCACAAAAAGCCAGGCCTCCCTCGCTGAGCGTGACGTCTTGCCAGTCCCCAGGTTGCAAGGGATTTTGCTGAAAGGCCATAATGCGCGCAAGCGTGTCTAGCTTGCCATTCAGGGACTTAACAATGCCTGCGAGCAAACGATCCTGATCCGCAAGGCTGGCAAGCTGGGATTTGATGTCCTGATCCAGCCGTCTGAACTCGGCCTCCAGGTCTTCGAGATGATCGTCGCCAAAGACATTCTCTTCGAACTCGGTTGAAGCGCTCAGTTCGTGGACTTCCAGGCCAATCCGGTCTTCGATGCGGAAAAATTCCCGCCGCTCAGACACATAATCCGTCGGTTCGAACGGCGTTTCTGGAGTGTTCATGCAAGGCTCCGGGAATAAGTATTTTAGCCAGTTGTAAAAGTTTAGCAGTTTCCCGCCGTGCTGAAAGGCCGCCGGGAATTCCAGACCACGACCACCCGAAGGTAGCGACAGGCACCTCTTCATGTTCAGACCCTTATCGTTTTATATCGGCTTGCGCTATACCGCAGCCAAACGGCGTAATCACTTTATCTCGTTTATCTCGCTCACATCCATGATTGGGCTGATGCTTGGCGTGGCAGTGCTGATTGTTGTGCTGTCCGTGATGAACGGATTTGATCGCGAACTCAAACAGCGAATTCTGGGCATGGTTCCCCACGCCATTATTCAGGGCAGCGAACCGCTGGCGGATTGGCGAACGGTGGATGCCGAGGTGCAAAAGCATCCGCGAGTGCTGGCTGCCGCCCCGTTTATTCAGGGCCAGGCCATGGTGACCGGAGGCGGTGAGGTGCGAGGCGTGCTGCTCAATGGCGTGTTGCCAGAGGAGGAGCGCACGGTGTCGATCATCGAAGATCACATGATTGAGGGCAAGCTGGAAGACCTTGTTTCGGGGGAGTTCGGGATCATCGTAGGTCGCACCCTGGCCGCCAACTTGCGTTTACAGATTGGAGACAGAGTAACAGTGGTGTTGCCGGAGGCCTCCATCACGCCCGCCGGGGTGTTGCCGAGACTCAAACGTTTCACGGTGAAAGGCATTTTCAGTGTGGGAGCAGAACTGGACGGCAGTTACACCCTTATTCATATGGATGATGCCGCCAAGTTAATGCGAACCGATGGAAAGGCTCAGGGTGTGCGCTTGCTGGTGGACGATCTGTTTGCGGCACCCAAGGTTGCAGAAGAGGCCGCCAGCATGCTCTCGGGCCGTTACTACGTATCGGACTGGACCCGCACCCACGGCAATCTGTTCCAGGCTATCCGCATGGAGAAAACCATGATCGGCCTGCTGCTGATGTTCATTGTGGCGGTCGCAGCGTTCAATATCGTGTCCACGCTGGTCATGGTGGTGACCGACAAGACCGCGGACATTGCGATTCTGCGCACCATGGGAGCGACGCCGGGTCGGATTTTGAGAATCTTTATTGTCCAGGGCGCGATTATCGGGGTGTTCGGAACCCTGATAGGCACTGCACTGGGTATTTTGGGCGCACTTAACATCAGCGCGTTTATTTCCTGGTTGGAGGGCGCTCTCGGTCACAAGTTTCTGAGTGCCGACGTTTACTTTATCAGCTATCTGCCGTCCCAGTTGCAATGGGAGGATGTAGCCATTATCAGCGGTGCCGGCCTTGCCATGAGCTTGTTGGCGACCATATACCCGGCGTGGAAAGCGTCTCGGGTGGATCCCGCGGAGGCTCTTCGTTATGAATGAGGAAAACGGTGCCATGAAGGATATTCCCTTGGTGATCGACTGTCGTCAGGTCACCCGGACTTACACTCAGGGCCCTGAGAAGCTGACCATATTTTCCGATATCTCACTGGAAGTCACAGCAGGCGAGACAGTGGCTATTGTGGGAAGCAGTGGCGCGGGTAAAACAACCCTGCTGAACCTTCTCGGTGGCCTGGATAAGCCGTCATCGGGACAGATCTCCATATGCGGCAAGGACATTCATCGGTTGTCGGAGGCAGGGCGCGCGCGTTTTCGCAATCGGCATCTGGGTTTCGTGTATCAGTTTCACCATCTGCTACCAGAGTTTACCGCGCTTGAGAATGTCATGATGCCGTGCGTTCTTGGCGGCGTAGCCGTAGGCGATTCGAGCTCGCGGGCGCAAACCATTTTGCAAAGAGTGGGGCTTGCGGAGCGCCTGGCTCATAAGCCTGGCGAGCTTTCTGGCGGCGAGCGACAGCGTGTGGCCATTGCCCGTGCGCTGGTGAATGAGCCTGACTGTGTGTTGCTGGATGAGCCCACTGGTAACCTTGATGAGCACACCGGCGAAGGTGTTCGGGATCTCATTGAGTCGTTGAGAGATCAGTTGGGCATTGCGTTTGTTATGGTTACCCACGACATGAAGATGGCCCGGAGTCTCGGGCGGGTTCTGAGGCTGGAGCAGGGAAGGCTGGTTCAGGAGGCCTGATCGCGGGATGAGCGCCGCAGTTCTTTTCGGGCACGGCGGCGCATGTGCCACTCGGAGCGGATTTTCCGGCGCCAGATAAACTGTATGGCCAGATAAGCCAGGCAGGCTGATACAGTTGCGACGATAAGCGAACCCAGATAGAGCGGGATGCCGATGTCCAGCAAACGCTCACTGATCCAGGACCACGATAGCTGGAAGTCAAAGTTCAAAACCGGCCGGTTGAGTGCCCAGGCGCCTACCTTGTAATTGAAATAAAACAGGGGCGGCATGGTAATCGGATTGCTGATCCATACCAGAACCACAGACAAGGGCAGGTTGGCGTTAAACCAGATCGCAAAAAATGCCGCGGCAACCATCTGGAACGGCATGGGGATAAGGCAGAAAAACACACCAATCAAAAATGCCCGCGCAACGCTGTGACGATTAATGTGCCACAGGTTGGGTTCATTCAGGATATCGCCCAGAAAGCCAAGCGATTTCATCGCCTGCACCTTCTCCGGTGATGGCAGGTAGCGTTTCATGAACTTCTTTGGCATTGGAAGCTCTACCTTCGAGTAGAATGAAACTCCGGCGGCATGGATGTCGCCGACGGATTACATTATCGGGAGGACAAGGATTGTCCAGAAGCTCTTTCAATGGCCCAGACCTGTCTGGTTGGCAGGGCCCTGGCGTGCTCAGTACCGTCTTCTCTGCAGCAATTGGTGTCTTCGCTTTCTCCTGCGGCGTCATCTTACTTTATAGATTGGCGGTGTTGCCACCTCAAGTATGGCTGATCGGTTGCGCAGTTCCCGCTTTATTGTGGTTTTTGCCGACAGGCCGGAAACTGCCCGGGCCTTTTTGGTCTGTTTTTATCGGGTTGGCCCTGGGTGTCGCCTGGGCCGGCTTTTGGGCCAATGAGCGGCTTGAACAGCGCCTTCCCCCAAGCATTGAAGGTGAAACCGTTGTGGTCGCAGGCTACGTTTGTGATCTTCCTTCGGCGGGCAGCTTTGACAGCATACGTTTCAGTTTTTGCGTCACTCGCTGGTACGGGAGTTCACACACGCCTGAACTCGAAAGTACGTTGCCGAGCAAACTGCGTCTGGCCTGGTATGGCCAGCCTGCCGACGCGCTCCCGGATCATCGGTTGCGCCTGGAGGTAGTGCTCAAAAGGCCCCATGGCAATTTGAATCCCGCCGGTTTCCGCTACGAGGACTGGCTGTTCCGCAAAGGTTATCGAGCAACCGGCAGCGTGCGCAGCGCTGTCCCGGATCCATCCGTCGAGTGTTCCTTTGAGTGCCAGTATCACCGTATTCACATCCGGTTGGCGCACTGGGTGGACGAACAGTTCGCTGCTGCCCGGCATCATCCTTTGATCGCGTCGTTGCTGATCGGCAACCGTGGCCATCTTGCTTCCAGACACTGGGAGGTTTTAAAAGCCACAGGAACCATTCATCTAGTCGCTATCTCGGGCCTTCACCTGGGCCTGGTCGCTTTTGGTGCCGGATTCTTGGCGCGTCGGCTTTTGTTGTCCCTGTCCACTTATCGAATGAGCGAGCGCTCTGTGCGTGTGATCGCATTTCTGGCGATTATATTTTGCTGCCTGTTTTATGCACTGGCCGCCGGCTTTACCGTCCCTACCCGAAGAGCGCTTCTGATGGTTGCGGTAGGTGGTTGGATCCTGTTGATGGCGAAACAAGTGCCAGTGTGGCATTCCCTTGTTGTGGCGCTTGGGCTGGTTCTGCTGCTGGATCCCTTTGCGCCTCTGGATCAGGGGTTCTGGTTGTCCTTTGGCGCGGTTTCGATGTTGATCTGTGTCTTTGCGGGCCGCGTGGGCGGAACCGGTTGGCTCGCCGGCCTGATTCTTGCGCAAGGGGCTGTGTTCGCGGGCCTTTGGCCGCTTCTTGAATGGTTGGGCCAGGGGCAACCGATTGCGGGATTGCTGGCCAATGTTTTGAGCATTCCTTGGGTATCACTGGTGGTAATGCCTGTGATCATCATCGGTGGGCTTGTGGTTGCTTTGTTCCCGGAATTATCGAACCCGATTATCTGGCTGATGGATGCGGTACTGGACGTACTTTGGAATTTTCTCGAGTGGGTTGCAGGCATCAACTGGCCAACGCTTGAAGGCGCCAGCGTGGAGATTGTCGGCTTCGGTGTACTGGTGCTACTCATTATCACGGTTCCGGTCAGAAATTTCCGCGTTGCCGGGTTAGCGATCGTACTTTTCTGGGCTTCAACGGCGAGCACTGTTTCGAGCACTGTTTCGAACACCGCCCCGAACGTCGATAACCCTTGGGTTACTGAGCCTGAAGTGCGGGTTTGGGACGTTGGTCAGGGTTTGTCAGCCATGGTGCGAGCGGGCGACAACGTGTTGTTGTACGACACAGGGCCAGAAGTAAAAGGTGTGTTCTCGGCTGCGGAATCGGTACTTGTGCCCAACCTCAAAGCCCTTGGCGTGAAACGGATTGACACGCTGGTTATAAGCCATGCCGACAGCGACCATGCCGGCGGGATCGGCTTGCTTATGGACGAGTTTGAGGTCGGCCGAATCCTGACCGGTGAGCCCAAGGCTATCCGTGAAAAGC
>NZ_DRGY01000071.1 GCF_011049865.1 Marinobacter antarcticus
CTGACTCACCCGGACGAAGAAGTGCTTTGCATTACCGGTGAAGGCAGTATCCAGATGAATATTCAGGAGTTGTCAACCTGCAGTCAGTACAAGCTACCGGTAAAAATCATCAACCTGAACAACGGATCTTTGGGAATGGTGAGGCAGTGGCAAGACATGAACTACGAGTCCCGTCACTCGCACTCATACATGGAATCGCTGCCAGACTTTATCAAGTTGGCGGAGGCCTATGGCCACGTGGGTATCCGGATCGATAAAAAGGAAGATCTGGAGTCGAAGCTCAAAGAAGCTCTGGCGATGAAAGACAGGCTGGTTTTTGTGGATATAAAAGTTGACCCCTTCGAGCACGTGTACCCGATGCAAGTGGCCCGTGGCTGCATGAAAGATATGTGGCTCAGCAAGACGGAGAGGGTGTGATCATGCGTCGAATCATCTCTGTGTTGCTTGAAAACGAGCCCGGCGCTCTGTCTCGTGTGGTCGGGCTGTTTTCGCAGCGTAACTACAACATCGAGACCCTGACCGTCGCACCCACCGAGGATGAAACCTTGTCACGCCTTACGGTGACAACGTCCGGTTCGGATCGGGTCATTGAGCAGATCACCAAGCAGCTCAACAAGCTCGTTGAGGTGGTCAAGTTGGTGGATTTGACCGAAGGCCCCCACATTGAGCGAGAGCTTATGTTGGTCAAGCTTAAGGCAACCGGCTCTCAGCGTGCTGAAATCAAACGTACCGTGGATATTTTCCGGGGCCAGATTGTTGATGTTACCAGCTCGGTCTATACCGTTCAGTTAGCGGGAGACAGCGAAAAGCTGGATGGCTTCATTCAGGCGATCGGTGCCTCGGGTGTGCTTGAGGTTGTGCGCTCGGGAGTATCTGGAATCGCCCGGGGCGAGAAGGTTTTGAGCCTTTAAGGTGTTTTGTACATTACACACGTTCTGGCCACTTAAAAGGCCATCACAAACAACAGAGGTTAGTCATGCGGGTTTATTACGATAAGGATTGTGATCTTTCCATCATTCAGAGCAAGAAAGTTGCCATCATCGGTTTTGGCTCACAGGGCCACGCTCATGCGTGCAACCTGAAAGAGTCCGGTGTTGATGTAACGGTTGGTCTGCGCCCTGGTTCTTCTTCTATTGCCAAGGCAGAAGCCTACGGCCTGAAGACCAATGACGTGCCATCTGCGGTTGCTGCCGCTGACGTGATAATGGTTCTGACGCCGGACGAGTTTCAGTCCCGGCTTTATAAAGACGAAATCGAACCCAACCTCAAGCAGGGCGCGACCCTGGCGTTCGCACACGGTTTTGCCATCCACTACAACCAGATTGTTCCGCGCAAAGATCTGGACGTTATTATGATTGCCCCTAAAGCTCCGGGTCACACTGTTCGCACCGAGTTTGCGAACGGCGGCGGCATTCCTGATCTGATTGCTATCTTTCAGGATGCGTCAGGCAACGCAAAGAACCTGTCGCTGTCCTATGCTAGCGGTATCGGCGGCGGGCGTACCGGTATCATCGAGACAACCTTCAAGGATGAGACAGAAACTGACCTGTTCGGTGAGCAGGCCGTCCTGTGTGGAGGCACAGTTGAGTTGGTGAAAGCTGCTTTCGAAACTCTGACCGACGCAGGCTATGCGCCGGAAATGGCGTACTTTGAATGCCTGCATGAGCTGAAGCTTATTGTTGATTTGATGTACGAGGGCGGCATCGCCAACATGAATTACTCCATCTCCAACAACGCAGAGTTTGGAGAGTACGTGACAGGCCCTGAGATCATCAACGAACAGTCCCGTGAAGCGATGCGTAATGCGCTCAAGCGGATTCAGAGCGGCGAGTACGCGAAAATGTTCATCGCAGAGGGTGCCCACAACTACCCATCCATGACGGCGCGTCGTCGCCAGAATGCCGCTCACGAAATTGAAGTAACAGGTGAGAAGCTGCGAGGGATGATGCCGTGGATCTCGGCAAACAAGATCGTGGATAAGGATAAAAACTAAGCGGTGTTCCGCCTGGTTTAAGAAGACGCGGCCCGGGTGGCCGCGTTTTTCGTATATACTTTGCCCAAATACTTTCCGGAGTAGTGGGAATGACTGAAGAAAGAAAAGATACAAAAGCGAATTCCGGGGGCAGCGAGCCAGAGCGTTCCACCAGTGGTGCGTCAGAGCTTGAGGTTGAGCATGGCGAAGTGGTGGAGGAGGAGTTAGTTGAAGGAGCACCTGTGCGCAGAAAAGGCATTTACCTTCTGCCCAATGCCCTGACAACCGCTTCGCTGTTCTCGGGCTTCTATGCCATCGTGTCCGCAGCCGGCGGCGTTTTTGACAACGCCGCCATCGCGATTTTCGTCTCAATGATTCTTGACGGTCTTGACGGGCGAGTCGCCCGGATGACCAACACCCAGAGTAAGTTTGGTGAGGAGTATGACAGCCTCGCCGACATGGTTGCATTTGGTGTTGCGCCCGGATTTGTGGCGTTTTTCTGGTCTCTCAACGGGCTGGATAAAATTGGTTGGGCGATTACGTTCATATACGTTGCGGGTGCGGCACTTCGTCTCGCCCGATTCAACACGCAGATTGGCTCGGTGGACAAGAAGTTCTTTGTCGGCTTGCCCAGTCCGGCTGCCGCTGCCTGTGTTGCGGGCCTGGTGTGGTGTTTTCACGCGTATGAGCCTGCGGCTTGGCTCACGCTGCTAACCATTGTTGTTGTAGGCGGCTCAGGTGTGCTGATGGTCAGCAACGTACTGTATCGCAGCTTCAAGGATCTTGATCTTCGTGGGCGCGTTCCATTCGCTGCGATTCTGCTGGTGGTTCTGATCTTAGTGGTGATCGCGCTGGACCCGGCTACGGTTCTTTTCACGGGATTCCTGATTTATGCGTTGTCTGGCCCGGTTCGTGCGCTTTTCCGGGGGAAGCCGCGTCGCTCAGCCAAGTCTTGAGGTTTAGGTTTTGGATGTTTTGATAGGTGGAAACCGAAATCTCTGAACATTAATTGAAATTGCCAGTTGACAGATCTGCGTGTGTCTGTAGAATGCGCATCTCCTTCGAGGGACACACCGCTGAGGCGGGGGTTCTGAGAAGGGCAACTGTTTGAAAGTATTGAAGAAAACGAGTTCAGAGTTTCTTCGATTAAACAGTTGACAAGGTCGCGATTCGCTGTAGAATACGCCACCTTGATTGAGCCAAGGCTCAACCGCTCTTTAACAAATTA
>NZ_DRGY01000072.1 GCF_011049865.1 Marinobacter antarcticus
GTGGGGCCAATAATACTGCTGGGCATTCCCAGGCCAACCGTGAGGGCGGTAATCACAAGTTTGGCCATGCCCACGCTGAGCAAAAGCCAGAGCCCGAGTTCGCCATTAATGGTTGCATTAACGGTATCGTAGCCAATTCCCATGGTTTGGGGCACCAGCACAGCAACAGGCACCATAAGCGCCCCGGCAATGAGCACGCGCAGTAGAATTGGCCGGTGACTGAACCGCCGCATGGAATCGACCAGATGTATAAAAAGCGCGGCCGAGATGCCGATAACGACGGCAATGACCAGAATCCAGGGTATCTCCAGCAGCGAGTTCATCGTCAGCGCCGGAACGTTGAAGGCAGGCTCTGTTCCATACACGGTTTGGGTGACGAACGCAGCGCTGACTGAGGCAAGAATAATGGGCGTAAAGCCTGCGATCGTGTATTCCATCATCACCACTTCCATGGCGAAAATAACCCCGGAAATGGGCGTGTTGAATGAGGCGGAGATAGCGGCGGCGCAGCCGCAGGCGACGAGGGTGCGTATGCTGTTGTTCGGCAGTTTCATCCACTGCCCCATCAGGCTTGAGAAAGCGGCGCCCAAATGCACCGCCGGGCCTTCACGGCCGGCAGACTGCCCGGTGGCCACCGTTGCAACGCCCACGATAAATTGAATCAACGCACTTTTGGCGGTGATATAACCCTGGTGATAGTTCAACCGCTCCATAACGTGAACGACCCCCACTTTTCGATCGTGGGTTGCCAGACGGTGCAAAAAAAAGCCGATACCCAGAGCGCCGGCAAAAGGCAAAACCCCTCGTGTAAAAACGTCCAGACGCTCGAACGCCTCAGAGGCGAACACTGCTGAGCTGTCTCCGGGCAAAAAATATCCCAGTGGCCACTCAATCGCGAGGCGGAAAGCCAGAATCACTCCACCGGTGATCAGGCCGGATAATAACCCCAAAACCGCCAGTTGTGGCAACGAGTCAACGCCGGACATTCGGCGCGGAAAAGCAGTGACCAGTTTTTTGCTAATCTGATGCCATGTTTTATTCATGAATGCCGGTATTCCGGTACGAGAGAGTGGCCTGCCAGAGGGTTTGTGACATCATTGTAACGGTCGCCCTGTAAGCTGCAATAAGTCGTTGGTTTATCATGGTAGACTACGCGATTGAACTTAGTAAATTTGACACGAGGCTACTGGAGAGCAAGGTGATTAAAGTAGGTATCGTTGGCGGCACCGGATATACCGGCGTCGAGCTGCTCAGAATTCTCGCCGTTCACCCCGATGTAAAGGTTAGCTGCATTACGTCCAGATCGGAGGCAGGCGTGCCGGTGGCCGATATGTATCCGAATCTCCGAGGGCACTTTGATCTGGCCTACTCGGAACCTGACCCCAGTGTTTTGGCAGCCTGCGACCTGGTGTTTTTTGCAACACCACACGGCGTTGCCATGCGCATGATCCCGGAACTGATGGCTGCCGGTGTGCGGGTTGTTGATCTTTCCGCTGATTTTCGACTCAAGGATCTAAAGGTATGGTCGCAATGGTACGGCATGCCTCATGAGTCGCCCGAGTGGGTTGAAAAAGCCGTTTACGGACTGCCGGAAGTTGCGCGCGATGAAATTGCCCGGGCCCAACTGGTTGCCAATCCGGGATGTTATCCCACCGCAGTTCAGTTGGGTTTTCTGCCGTTGCTTGAACAAGGCCTGGTTGATCCGTCGCGGCTGATTGCAGATGCAAAATCCGGCTCCAGTGGCGGTGGACGGCAGGGTAAGGTCGGTATGCTTCATGGCGAAATAGGAGAGAGCTTCAAGGCCTACGGCGCCTCGGGGCATCGTCATTTGCCGGAAATTCGTCAGGGTTTGTCTGCGGCCGCAGGCACTCAAACGGGCGTTACGTTTGTGCCACACCTCATTCCCATGATTCGTGGTATCGAGGCAACGCTTTACGCGGAGTTGAAGAACCCGGCGGATTACGAATCATTGCAGGAATTGTTTGAAGAGCGTTACCGAGATGAGCCGTTTGTTGACGTGATGCCGTTTGGCAGTCATCCGGAAACCCGCAGTGTTCGGGGGGCCAATTTGTGCCGTATGGCGTTGCACCGCCAGGAACAGAGCAACATTGTGATTGTCTCTTCGGTTATCGACAATCTGGTCAAGGGCGCTGCCGGCCAGGCAGTTCAGAACATGAATATTATGTTGGGCCTCAGAGAGTCACTTGGCCTTGAAGCACCTGCATTGCTGCCGTGAAGGACGTCAATGAGCGAACCGCGAAAACCGGCTGAGGAATATGTGGTTGTCCGCCATCGGCCGAAGAGTCGCCTGCGGCGGGTGATTATAGTCATTGTGTTCACGATTGTGGCGGCAGCGGCAGGGTACGCGGCAGGCTTGGCGCAGGGAGGTTTTCGCTTTACCAGCGTAGAAGCCTCCAACGATAAGCTGGAAAACGAGCTCGCGATGTTGAAAATCCGTCATCGCGAAGCCCAGCAGCAACTGGTGAACCTGGAGCGTGGCAAGTTAATCGACAAACAGGCGTTAAACCAGACGCGACAGACCCTTGTTGATCTGGAGACCCATGTAAGTAGGTTAAAGTCTGACCTGACGTTTTATAAAAACATCATGGCGCCGTCTGAGACCAGTAAGGGATTGCAGGTAGATCGCTTCTCGATGGTCGGTGATCGTCAGACGGGTGATTACAGTTTCAAATTAGTGCTGACGCAGGTTGGAAACAACAAGAGCTATATTTCTGGCGTTGTGGCCGTCAATATAATCGGTATGCGTGATGATGAGAAAGAAGTCATCGCGCTGCGCGATCTGTCTCAGGAAATTGAAGACCTTGGTGTGAGATTCCGTTTTCGTTATTTTCAGGACGTCGAAGGTAAGCTGACGTTGCCTGACGGTTTCGAACCACTTGAGGTGCAGGTGGTTGCTCAGGCCGAAGGACGCAAGTCGTCACAGGCAGAAAGAACGTTCAACTGGGATGATCTAACGGAGAACTAGAATGCTTGGCAAGAAAAAGCAGAAGCCCCGCCGCCCTGTTGGCAACTTTGATACGTTGATTTCATCGCGTACCGTCATCGAAGGCGATGTGCACTTTTCCGGCGGCTTGCATATTGATGGCCATGTTCGCGGAAAGGTATTGGCTGAAGAGGGCAGCGATGCCGTATTGCGGATTTCGGAAGTGGGTGAAATTACCGGTGACATAGCGGCGCCCCACGTCATTATTAACGGTACGGTTCACGGTGATGTTTATGCGTCTGCTCACCTTGAACTGGCAGAAAAGGCCGCTATTAACGGCAGCGTTTACTATAATCTTATCCAGATGGCTATGGGATCGTCGGTAAACGGCAACCTTGTTCATCAGCGTGAGCCCGCGGGATTACTGACTCAGGACACTGTTAACGCCATTGGGGCTATTGATGGCCCGCCAGGCACGGGCGTGAAGGAGTCATCGGAAGAGGTTAGTGGAAAGTCCGAATAGTTGATTGTTTTAGTCAGGAATACCATAATCAATCAGGTTGTATCAGGTAATCCGGAGGCGAACTTGAGTGTAGTCCAGCAGCAAATGGCAGCACCGTTGTTTTTTAGCGACAGTGCAGTTAACAAAGTACGCGAACTGGTTGAGGAAGAGGGCAACCCCGAGCTCAGGTTGCGCGTGTTCGTAACCGGTGGTGGTTGTTCCGGGTTTCAGTACGGATTCTCATTTGATGAAAGTCAGGATGAAGAAGATACGACTGTGGAGCGGGATGGCGCCATCCTTCTGGTCGACCCTATGAGTTATCAGTACCTAGTGGGTGCGACGGTCGATTATCAGGAAGGCCTGCAAGGCTCCCAGTTCGTGGTTCAGAATCCCAACGCCAGCTCCACGTGCGGGTGTGGAAGTTCCTTCACCATTTAAGGTTTCTCGATTGCCTCTGTGTTCAGAGCGGTGTGCTGTTTGCTCAGGCCGGGTATATAGCGCCAAGTATTCGGGGCCCCTTGGCTCCGGTTACCTCTGCCAGGTTTCCTGGCTTTCGCTCCATCGTTTGCCGGGCCAGCCAGGCAAAAGCGGTTGGTTCCACCCATAGCGGGTTAATGCCCAGTTTAGCGGTATCCACTACGCGGATAGGGCTGAGCGCTTGAGAAAGTTCTTTCATCAATAACGGATTACGAGTACCCCCTCCGCAAACGTAAATAACCATCGCGGGTGATTGCGGCATTTGCCGAACGGCGGTGATCACTGACAGCTGCAGCAACGTGCGTTGAACGTCTTCCGGCCGGGTTTTTTTGTGCCGCAGAACCAGAGTTTTAACCCACTCCAGATTGAACTTTTCTTTCCCGGTGCTTTTTGGGGCCGGGCGATCGAAGTAGGCGTCAGAGAGCATGTCGGTAAGAAGTGACTGATCTACGATGCCTTCCTGTGCCCATTGCCCGCCATCGTCATAGGGACGCCCCGTTTGATCTTGACACCAGGCATCCATCAAAGCGTTGGCGGGGCCAGTGTCAAATCCGGTTACCGGGCTGTCCGGACTGGACGGGATCCAGGTTATATTGGCGATACCGCCGAGATTGAGAATGCATCTGTCTTCGGTGTCTGAGCTAAAGAAATGTTGATGAAAGGCTGGCACCAACGGAGCTCCCTGTCCTCCTGCGGCCATGTCCCGGCTCCGGAAATCGCCCACGGTAGTGATTCCGGTCTTCTCTGCGATTATGGCAGGGTTGCCTATCTGAAGAGAGAATCGACCGGGGCCCGACGGTTGATGTCGAAGAGTCTGCCCGTGGCTACCGATTGCCTGGATCGAAGATACGGCGATATCAGACTGTCGAATCAGGCTTTCTGCAGCGTCTGCAAAAAGTAACCCTGTGAGTGTGCCAAGCTCACCTATTTCATCCGGTGTTGCGTGATTCTGGCTCGCCAGCATCAGACGATGCCGCAGGTCTTCAGGATAGGATATGGAGTGTGTTCCGTGGGTGCGGACGGTTGTTCCCTGAAAGGACACCAGTACGGCATCTATGCCATCCATGCTGGTGCCGGACATAAGTCCGATCCAAGTGTCCACAGGCCTCAGTCTTCCGAAGCCAGTGCGAGGTGCTGATAATTGTTTCTGAACGCTTCAAACTGCGCGACTTGCTGCCCGGTGATTTTATTGAATCGTGCCATTTCAGATGCGGGTATCGGTTGGGCATCGGGGAGCTTTACGGTCCGGGAGTTGCGCGGCGAGCCATTAACGCGGAATTCATAATGCAGGTGAGGGCCTGTTACCATGCCAGACGAGCCAACATAACCAATCGTATCACCCTGTTTAACTCGTAAGCCGGATTTCATTTTCTTATTAATCCGGCTCATGTGTGCGTACAACGTTGTGATGTTATCGCCGTGCTTCAGAACAACCGTTCGGCCATAGCCACCTTTCCAGCCTGCAGATTTAACGATGCCATTCCCTGACGCCTTGATCGGTGTTCCTGGCGGCGCAGCATAATCCGTACCCTCATGAGGGCGAACGACATCCAGTACCGGATGGCGCCGCTGGAGATTAAACGGCGATGAAATTCTTGCGTTCAGGGGCGTGCGCAAAAATGCTTTTCGTACGCTGTTACCCTCTGGCGTATAATAGTCACTGTCGCCTTTGCTATCGGTATAGAGCACGGCGACACTTTCTTTACCCCTGTTAACAAAGCGCGCTGAAAGTATGCGCCCTGTACCGAATTTTTCGCCGTCAACATAGAGCTCTTCATAGACCACTTCAAACTGATCGCCTTTGCGAACGTCGTATACAAAGTCGATGTCCCACCCGAAAATGCCTGAAAGCTCCATTGTCAGGCGGTCGTTAAGGCCTACTTTCCGGGCGGATGTGTACAGTGAGCCATTAACCGTGCCCGAGGCGTATACAGGCTTGGACTCAGGCACCCGTATTTCTGTCTGGCCGTCGAAAGCGTCGTCTTGTTTCGTGATCTTCAATGTTTCTAATAGGCTACGCTTGAGTTCAACCGCCGCAAGCTCGTCTTGGCTATTCGTTGCAAATCGAATAGTTTCGCCAACATAAAGACGTTGTAGCGTCTTCGCATCGCCTGCACCGTGAATGACGGAAAGCATGATGCCATCATTGAAACCGGCTTTTTTAAACATTGCAGACAGCGTGTCGCCAGATTTGATGTCAAACGATTGCCAGGTTAAACGCGCCTCCGGCTTTGAATTCGGCTCAACCGTAGTTTGTACTTCACTTGCGGCTTCCGGGGTCATCTCCGGAGAAGCTTTGGCAAGGGTTGGGTCCGTTGAGGCTCGTGGCGTCAACGTCGCATCGGGCTTTTGTGAGGATTTTTCACGGTTAACTTCTGAGGCAATTCCTTGCTCCAGATCAACGGTGTAAGACATTCTCTTGGCTTCAACGTCTGCGCTGGGGCTCATGAGAATAGCTGCGGTTACTACAACGGTGGCAGCTGCAACAATGGTTATGTGAGTTTTTGGAAACATTTTCAACACGTATCGCATCCGTTTTAATCGGCATTCCGGCAAGTTGTACTACCCAATTAATGCTGTTGTTCAGGTTCAAACCAACAGATTACCGTATAAAAAGCATGTGGGACAGCGCATAACATTACGGTTGTTACGGTGCCCGCCGGATTTTTTGCGACGTCATTGATATAATGTCGCCGCCCAGATCGCTTGGTTTTGATTAAAAACTCAACGCTTTCACTTTAGCAGGGCTCCAGGTAACTCACAGATTTCTTTTGTTGAGGTCTGTAACCGACACATTCGTGGAACTGATCGAGGGTAGGTAATTCATGGCATCTATTGAAGAAGCGTTGGCCATTATCAAGCGAGGCGTAGACGAGTTGATTCCTGAGGGCGAGCTGATTGCAAAGCTGAAGGAGGGTCGTCCACTGCGAATCAAAGCAGGCTTCGATCCTACAGCGCCCGATCTGCATCTCGGGCACACGGTCCTGATCAACAAATTGCGCCAGTTCCAGGATCTTGGGCATGAGGTGATTTTTCTGATCGGCGACTTTACCGGCAAAATTGGCGATCCCTCAGGCAAGAGTGCTACCCGTCCGCCGTTAACGGATGAGCAGGTAGCGCAAAACGCGATTACGTATAAAGAGCAGGTGTTCAAGATCCTGGATCCTGATAAAACCCGTGTTGCCTTCAACTCTGAGTGGATGGCCAAAATGACGGCCGTGGATATGATCCGGCTGGCTGGCCAGTATACCGTTGCGCGTATGCTGGAACGGGATGACTTTACCAAGCGTTATCGCGCAGAGCAGCCAATCGCCATTCATGAGTTTTTGTACCCTCTGGTGCAAGGTTATGACTCTGTAGCGTTGGAAGCCGATGTTGAGTTAGGAGGTACAGACCAGAAGTTTAACCTCCTCATGGGGCGTATCCTGCAAAAGCATTACGGCCAGTCTCCCCAGGTGGTGTTGACCATGCCAATCCTGGAGGGGTTGGACGGTGTGCAAAAAATGTCAAAATCGCTGGGGAACTATATCGGCGTTAATGATTCGCCGGGTGAAATGTACACCAAGCTTCTGTCTATTCCTGACGACTTGCTATGGCGTTACTTTGAGCTTCTGAGTTTGCGGTCCATTGAGCAGGTGAAAGAGTTTCAAAAGGCGGTAGGCGAGGGAGCTAATCCTCAGGATTACAAAAAGCTGTTAGCCGAAGAGATTATTACCCGCTTTCATAATGAAGAGGCTGCTCAAACTGCGCATAAATCCGCAGGCAACCGGGTTGCACTCGGAGAAATTCCGGAAAATGTGCCCGTTGTCGAGGTGTCGCTAGACGGTGAGCCAGAGATATTGATGGCTTCTCTGCTGCGCTTGGCAGGGCTTGTTAAGAATGGCGCCGCAGCGAGGGACGTTCTTGGGCGTGGTGCTGTCTTTGTAGATGGTCAGAAGTTTGAGGGCGGGCGGGTCTTTGTAGAAGGGGACAGTTGTGTGATTCAGGCAGGAAAGAAAAAAATCGCGCGGGTTTTGATCACTGCTTGAGCGATTTCAGGTCATTTTCAGTTATTTTAAGATTGCCCGTTGACAGATCTGCGTGTGTCTGTAGAATGCGCATCTCCTTCGAGGGACACACCGCTGAGGCGGGGGGTTCTGAGAAGGGCAACTGTTTGAAAGTATTGAAGAAAACGAGTTCAGAGTTTCTTCGATTAAACAGTTGACAAGGTCGCGATTCGCTGTAGAATACGCCACCTTGATTGAGCCAAGGCTCAACCGCTCTTTAACAAATTA
>NZ_DRGY01000073.1 GCF_011049865.1 Marinobacter antarcticus
GGAAGTGCGGGCGTGGACCAGCGCCACCAACGGTCGCGGACCGTGGTGGAACAGCGGTGCCTCCCACATGAACGCGGCCTTGCCGAAGAAGGTCTTTGACCAATGGGGACTCGTGTCGTTGCTTGATACAGTATTACGGCTTCAGCGCCGACCATGAACCGCCGTATACGGAACCGTACGTACGGTGGTGTGAGAGGACGGCGGGAGTAATCCCGCCTCCTACTCGATCCTGCTGATTCACCAAGCGCTGAAATGATATACTCAGAGGCAGAACGTAACTGAGAGTAGCTCTACATGACGAAAGCTGAAGACCGAATCCTTGTGCAAGAACACTTGGCCCATGCAGCAGAGCCCAAGTCGCTCAGCGCTGATGAGAAGGCGCAGCTTGAAAATCGTATCAAGGCTGCCCTCAAGGAAAAAGACGCCGTGCTTGTGGCGCATTATTATGTGGATCCGGACATCCAGCGTCTCGCTGAGGAAAGCGGTGGCTGCGTTGCAGACTCACTGGAGATGGCACGTTTCGGCAATCAGCATCCGGCCTCAACTGTGGTTGTAGCGGGCGTTCGGTTCATGGGCGAAACAGCCAAGATTCTGAATCCGGAAAAACGAGTGCTGATGCCTACCCTGGAAGCAACCTGTTCTCTGGATATCGGGTGCCCCGCTGATGAGTTTGAAGCGTTCTGCGATCAACACAGCGATCGTACCGTGGTGGTTTATGCCAATACGTCTGCGGCTGTAAAGGCTCGGGCAGACTGGGTTGTAACGTCCAGCTGTGCTCAGGCGATCGTAGAAGATCTCGATGCCCGGGGGGAGAAAATCCTGTGGGCTCCGGACAAGCACCTTGGCCACTATGTGCAAAAAACGACGGGCGCAGACATGCTGCTTTGGGACGGCTCTTGCATCGTGCACGAGGAGTTCAAGCATCGCGGTCTGGAAGACCTCAAAGCTCTGTACCCGGACGCCGCGGTTCTGGTTCATCCGGAGTCCCCGGATGCGGTGGTTGAGTTGGCTGATGTCATAGGTTCAACCTCGCAGTTGATCCATGCCGTTCAGACCCTGCCAAACGAGCGATTCATTGTTGCGACGGATAACGGCATTTTTTACAAGATGCAGCAGCTCGCGCCCGGCAAGACCCTCATTGAAGCGCCAACGGCCGGAAACGGTGCAACGTGCCGAAGCTGCGCCCACTGCCCATGGATGGCGATGAACGGCCTGGAAAATCTGCTGCATGTGATTGAACACGGCGATCAGGAAGTGTTTGTCGATGCGCAAACCCGGGAGAACGCACTCCGACCCCTGCGTCGCATGTTGGATTTTACGGCAGAGATGAATCTGAAGGCTGTGGGCAACGCCTGAGTCGAGCGGTTGCCGAACCTAACTGTTACGGTGGGCCTGAAGTCGACTGGTAATTTCTCCCAGGCGCTCATTCACCACCTGCCGCTCGGCTGAGCCTGCGGGCAACTTCTCCTGAGCCTGCCTGAGCTGCCTCTGGGAGGCCTCCAGATCCCCCATCAGTGCGTCGTATTCTGCACGGGCCCGATGCACACCCACGATGTTCCTGGCCATGCCCTCAGCCTCTGCAAGCCGCAGCCACAGATATTCCTGTTGTGGCATCCTGCGTGTCAATTGTTTCAGGTACTCAGCGGCCCGGGTGCCGTTGCCCGTTGCAATCTCAACATCTACCAGAGTAGAAGTGATTGGGTAGTTGCCGGGGTTTCTGCTCAGGGCTTCCCTGAGCAGCGACCGGGCCTGGTCCAGTTTTTTCTCCCCAATCAAGATCTCTGCGAGCGTTACCTGCAGCGTTATCCGGCCGGGGTTGCCAGCCAGTAACTCGTTGATAATAACAGCAGCTTTTTCAAACTGATCATTGCTCATGTACGCAATAGCCAGCCCGTACCGAATGGCCTCGTTACTTTGAGCGCCCGACTTTTGCAGGTAGCTTTCGAACGTTCCCACCGCAATTTCAGGTGAGGGCGCGTAGTGCACCTGCAAGCGGCTGCGCACCAAATGGTACTCCTGGCCGTCGCGGATTTTCTTATCAGGATACTGCTCCGCCCGGTTCCGGGTATCGGCTACCCGGCTCTGGGTCAGCGGGTGAGTTGAAAGATACTCCGGCACATTACGTCCTTGCAGCCGGTTTTGCCGCATCATGATCTCGAACATTTCAGGCATGCCCCGGGGGTCCATGCCTGCACTTGCCAGAATGACCAGCCCCACGCGGTCGGCTTCTTGTTCGTGCAACCGGCTGTAAGCCAGCATATTTTGTATGGCCAGCGCCTGAGTGCCGACAATCGCAGCAATGCCTATATCCGATTGCGTGACCGCTGAGAGCACAATGCCGGCAATCATCCCGGCAATCGTGAGTGGCGTACTGGTTTCCTGTTGCTCCAGGCGGCGAGCAAAGTGCCGTTGGCTCAGGTGGCCGAGCTCGTGGGCAAGCACAGACGCGAACTGCTGCTCGGTGACCGCATTCAGAAACAGGCCGCCGTTTACGCCAACAATCCCGCCGGGCACCGCAAAGGCGTTTATGGCGGGGTCGTCAATTAACGCAAGGGTTAAATCGCGGTTTTCCAGCGGCGCTGCGGGCACCAGCCGGTAGATGATTGAGCTAAGATAGTCGTAGACCAGTGGATCGGTTATACGTGGCGCCGAGCGTCGGATTGACACCATAACCTGCTGTCCGATATCGCTCTCTTGCTGCCCGGATAAAAGCCCACCACCGGTTCCGCCAATGTTTGGTAGCTGTGTTTCCTGAGCGGTGAACGCAGAACCCGGTGCCAGCGAAAGCGCAAGAACCACAGCGATTGAAAGCTTTCGGTAACTGCGAAATTCGTTAAGAACGTTCTTCATGTAATGCAGTGTGCTCCTGGTGCTAACTACCCCTGTGACAGCGGATGACGGTCGAAATTCCGGTCGCAAACCCGGATCTGCCCATTAACAGGTATTGTGATGCAATACAGTATCACTGGGGGCATAATGCCGGCTTGCGAATTCTATGTCTTGCGATGGTGCACCTTTTTTATGGTTGATCGTACACTGGATGCGTCCGGGCTCCATTGCCCAATGCCTCTGCTGAAAACAAAGCTGGAACTCAACAGTATGTCTCCCGGTGAGACCCTTGAGGTAATCGCCACCGATGTGGGCTCTGCCCGCGACATCCCGGCCTTTCTGAAGTTGTCCCGCCACCGCCTGGTGGACATCTTTGAAACGGATGACCGTTACCGGTTTGTGATAGAGTGCGGCCGTTAATTTTTCGGAGTCTCTGATGTACAGAATTTTACGCGGTCTTGCGCACAAATACTTTTCAGATGAAGAAGCGGTTATTCTTTTTCTGATTCTGGTGATTGGCACCGTTTTTGTTATCTGGTTTGGTGCCATGCTCGCCCCGGTGATTGCGTCGCTCATCGTTGCGTTTATTTTGCAGGGGCTTGTGACGCGGTTGCACTCACTGGGGGTGCCCGAGGGCATCGCGATATTGACCGTGTTCCTGGTATTTCTCGGCGTTCTGGTTGGCTTCATTTTTGGTCTGTTACCGCTGATATGGACTCAGGTCAGTGCTCTTGCGGGTGAGGCGCCCCGAATCATAGGCGAGCTGCAGTCCTATCTTGAACTGTTGCCCGAAGAGTACCCCCACCTGATCTCGGCTGAGGCAGTGAGCAGCCTTTATCAGCAGGTGAATACCGAAGTAGGGCACCTGACCCAGTGGTTAGTGTCCTTCTCGCTGTCGAGTATTCCTGATCTGGTGGCGCTGCTGATTTACATGGTTCTTGTGCCCATACTTGTGTTTTTCTTCCTGAAAGACCGTCAAGTTCTGTTGGGCTCCATTTCCGGTTTGCTTCCAATCCAGCGCCCGATGATGCTGAAAGTCTGGCACGAAGTGAACCTTCAATGTGCCAACTATGTGAGGGGTAAAGCGCTTGAAATTCTTATAGTTGGTGGTGCAACCTACATCTCGCTCAAGCTTATGGGCGTGCCCTATGCCGCTCTGCTTTCGCTTTTGGTCGGCCTGAGCGTTGTTATCCCGTATATCGGTGCTGCCGTTGTGACCATCCCGGTTGCGGTGATTGCGCTGTTTGCTTTCGGTTGGGGTAGCCACTTTATCTGGGTGATGGTGATATATGGCATTATTCAGGGTTTGGACGGGAACGTGCTAGTGCCGGTGTTGTTTTCGGAAGTAAACAATTTGCACCCGGTCGTCATTATTGTCGCTGTCTTGTTCTTTGGCGGCATTTGGGGCTTGTGGGGGGTGTTCTTCGCCATCCCACTGGCAACAGTGCTGAAGGCCGTGTCGTCGGCCTGGCCGGTGAAAGAGGCCTATCCTTCCACCGCACCAGACCGAATTTAATCAGCGCACTTATCAGAGTGCGTTAACAGCCCCAAGCACTTCAGTTCAACAGATGACATGACATCTCCTTTAATTCCCTTGTGTCAGCTCGTGCCCAACATTACCATATCCGTTTTACTCGCACGGAGCATTTATGATTACGGGTAGCCTTGTAGCACTGGTCACGCCCATGCATCCAAACGGTGACATTCACTGGGAGGATCTGGACAAACTGGTGGACTTTCATCTGGAGAACGGTACTGACGGTATCGTTGCTGTGGGAACCACCGGCGAATCCGCAACGCTCGATCAGAAAGAGCACTGCCGGGTAATGGGTCATATTATCAAACGCGTTGACGGGCGAATTCCCGTTATTGCGGGTTCGGGCGGCAATAGCACGCGAGAAGCCATTGAGTTGACGACCGAAGCCTACAAGCTCGGTGCAGACGCTTGCTTGCTGGTTGTGCCTTACTACAACAAACCTACCCAGGAAGGCCTGTACCAACACTACAAAGCCATTGCTGAAGCGGTGCCGGGTCTGAGCCAGATGCTCTATAACGTGCCGGGTCGCACGGCCTGCGATATGCTGAATGAAACCGTTTTGCGATTGGCTGATATCCCCAATATCGTTGCTATCAAGGACGCCACCGGCAATATTCCCCGTGGCGCTGAACTCATTGCCGCTCTTGATGGGCGTTTGGCGGTGTATTCCGGCGACGACGCCACTGCGGCAGAACTGATTCTGGCGGGCGGGCAAGGCAACGTGTCGGTTACCGCGAACGTTGCGCCCAGAGGCATGTCCCAGCTCTGCGCCGCTGCCATTGCCGGCAACCGCGAAGAAACCGAGCGCCTGAATGAATTGCTGATGCCCCTGAACCGAAAGTTGTTCCTCGAGGCGAACCCCATCCCGGTAAAATGGGCGTTGCAGCGCATGGGTATGATTGGTGAAGGTATCCGGCTTCCGTTGACGCCGTTCAGCGAAAAATTCCACGCCGAGCTTGAAGAAGCAATGAAAGCTTCGGGTATACTCTGAGTTTGCAGATACCCACCCTGAAACAAACCCACATAGAGAGTAGGCCAATGCCGGTTCTTTCAGGAACCCGTAAATCCAGTGCGTTCCGACCTATTGTGGTTGCATCCGGATTGCTACTGGTCGTCGCGACGGCCGGTTGTAGCCTGATTGACGACCGCTCAGAACGTTATGTCGATGCAAAGGAAGGGGGAGCGCTGGCTTTGCCGGAAACGGCAGATCCTTCCCGTTTCAATGAGGTAATGCCCATTCGTGGGATAGATCTGGCAGATGCCAGCAAAATGTATCCGTCTGATATTCCTTCCCCCCCTGACATGACCTCGGAAATTCTCGACGAAAACTACGTGGTTGAGGAGCTGGATGGCCGCGCATGGTTGTTGGTAAACGACGTACCCGGTCGTATCTGGCCAGTGGTAACCGCCTACATGAACGAGCAGGGTCTGGGCGTTGCCTATGACAATCCACAGCTGGGTTTGCAGCAAAGTGAATTGGCGAACTTCAGCATGCGGGCGCGGGAACTTCTGGAGCTTCCCAACACCTCTGCCGAGGCAACCGCTGCCGAACCCAAGGCAGTGCTGCAGGTACGTGTTGCGCCGGGCGTGCGTCGGAAAACCACCGAAATTCAGGTGCGTAAACTTACCTCGGAAAACGTGTCAGAAGAGGGGGCGTCCTGGCCTACTGAGCTCATTTCCTGGCGTGGCGTCGCGGACCCTTCAGTGGAAGAGTTGGCGTTGCAAAAACGCCTGCTTGCGGGGCTTGGGGAATTCCTGAAGGCTCGGGAAGAAAGCAAATCTGTCTCCCGGGCCGCGTCAGTAATGGTTGCGAAACCCCTGGTGAAACTTTTGTCTGAAAATGACACGGCGAACGCTATTCAAATGGATCTGGACTACGGTCGTTCCTGGGCCGAAGTGAATCGGGCGCTTGCCGAGTCGGATATTGCTGTGGTTGATCTCAACCGGAGTGAAGGCTGGCTTTTTGTCGATTTTCGCACCGCCGACGAGCGCGACCCGGGCTGGTTCAGCTGGTTCAGTGATAAAGAAAAACCTCGCCACACCCACACGGTCAACCTGACCAGGCGAAACGGCCAGGTATACGTTACGGCGGAAGCAGCCAAAAATTACAGTGATGATCGAACAGCTGAAGATCTGCTGACACAGCTATTTGATTACCTGTACTGATTCAGAAGGGGCGCTCGCGGTGCGGGCCTCCGTTTCGGAGACTTACGAATGGAAAAACGTGAAGAACTCTACGCAGGCAAGGCCAAGTCTGTGTTTCGCACTGACGATCCGGAGCGCTTTGTTTTGGTTTTCCGGGACGACACCTCAGCGTTTGATGGCGAAAAGAAAGAACAACTGAATCGCAAAGGCATGGTAAATAACTGCTTTAATGCGTTCATCATGGAAAAGCTTGAGGCTGCCGGCGTACCGACACACTTCGAGGGCTTGTTGTCAGCGACAGAAACCCTCGTGAAAAAACTGGATATGATCCCGGTAGAATGTGTGGTTCGAAATGTCTCTGCTGGAAGCTTATGCCGCCGGTTGGGCGTGGAAGAGGGGCAGGAACTGAACCCGCCGACCTATGAGCTGTTTTTGAAAAATGACGCTCTGCACGATCCAATGGTGAACGAGTCTCTCGCCGTCAGCTTCAGCTGGGCCAGTGAGGCTGAGCTTACACAGATGAAAAAGCTCACTTACAAAGTCAATGACGTATTGAAAGCCTTGTTTGATGAAGCCGGAATGTTGTTGGTGGACTACAAACTTGAGTTCGGTCGCAGCAGCGGTGACAGCACTGACATCGTGCTGGGTGACGAGTTCAGCCCTGACGGCTGTCGTATCTGGGACAAGGAAACCCGTAAAAAAATGGACAAGGATCGCTTCCGCCAGGGTCTGGGCGACGTGATAGAAACTTATGAGGAAGTTGGTCGCCGGCTCGGTATCCGCTTCCAGTGATTATTAACGACATTCACATCGACAATAACGACACAGGTGCACCATGCGTAAACTGACACTTGCAATAGGCAGCTCTCTTGTTCTGGCAACTCCTTTTGCAATCCCCTTGGCGCACGCCGACGTGGTTGGGCTGGGTGCCAGTCTGAGCTACTGGGATTCTGACATGTCCGGTAACGTGGCCTCGGGTAATAACTCGGTTGACGTGAATGACGATTTAGGGCTGAAAGGCGACGGCAACGCTAACGCCAGCATTTACCTGGAGCACCCGGTACCCTTGCTGCCCAATGTGCGCCTGGCATACACGCTGGTTCAGCAAAGTGGCCGTGGAACCCTGGCAACCCCATACGATACCGTAAGCCCCGGCTCTGTTTATTCTGAGCTGGATCTTGAGCAGCTCGATCTTACCCTGTATTACGAGATACTCGACAACTGGGTAAATCTTGATCTGGGCGTGACAGTGCGAGACTTTTCGGGTGATTTGCAGGTAAGGAACACAATCGATTCAACACAAACCCGCACCAAAGCAGACGGTGTCATACCGTTAGGCTATATTGCAGCACGCTTTGACCTGCCGCTGACCGGCGCGGCCATTGGAGCAGAGGGCAATTTCATCAGTTTCGATGGGAACTCCATGCGCGATTTCAGCGTGTACGGCCAATACAGCCTATCACTGCTGCAGCTACGCGCAGGCTATCGCCAGATTGCGGTTGATTATGAAGACGGCAGTGACGTGTTTGACGTAAAAATCGACGGACCGTTCATCAGTGCAGGCGTGGCGTTCTAAAGCGTCGCAAAAGGAGCAACAACTTGAAGATTCTGGTTACGGGCACTGCCGGGTTCATCGGTGCGCAACTGGCGTATCGGTTACTTGAGCGGGGAGACGAAGTCATCGGCGTTGATAACGTTAACGACTATTACGATGTCAGTCTCAAGGAAGCCCGTCTGCAACGCCTGATCGGCCATCCCCGCTTCACAGAGGTGCGACAGGATGTCGCAGATCGCGCTGCGATGGCGAACATTTTCGCAAAGCATCGCCCCGAACGCGTTGTGCATCTCGCCGCCCAGGCGGGTGTTCGGTACTCATTGGAAAATCCCAACGCCTATGTGGAGTCCAATCTTGTGGGCTTCATGAATATTCTGGAGGGATGTCGCCATAACGCGGTGAAGCATCTGGTTTTTGCTTCAAGCAGTTCCGTTTATGGTGCCAATGAGGCGATGCCGTTTTCTGTCGAGGATAACGTGGACCATCCTCTGAGCCTATATGCGGCCTCTAAAAAAGCCAATGAATTGATGGCGCATTCATACAGTCATTTGTATGGCCTGCCCACTACCGGTCTGCGGTTCTTTACCGTTTATGGCCCATGGGGCCGCCCGGACATGGCCCCGTTTATATTTACCAAAAAGATTCTTGCCGGTGAGCCAATAGATGTTTTTAACCACGGCCATCACAAGCGCGATTTCACCTACATAGACGACATTGTAGAAGGCGTTGTTCGCACGCTTGATCAGGTCGCGCTGCCCAACAGCGACTGGAGTGCACAAGCCCCCGATCCGGCCACCAGCAAGGCTCCCTATCGTATTTACAACATCGGCAGCAACAATCCTGTGGAGCTGTCGCGCTTCATAGAAATCATAGAAAAACGAACGGGTAAGAAAGCGCAGAAAAACTTGCTACCGATGCAGCCGGGCGATGTACTGGCCACTTACGCAAACATCGATAGCCTGTCTAACGACGTGGGCTATAAACCGGAAACCCCCGTGGAAGAGGGCATGGCAAACTTTGTAGACTGGTACCGCGAGTTTTACCAGGTCTGATTCAAGCGGTTTTACCAAAGCGTTGTTCCAGCCAGTCATTGATCTCACCGGATTCGAACAACCACTGTTCATCCCCATCCGGGTTCTCAATTCGCAGGCAAGGTACCTTCACCTTGCCTCCGCCCTGTTCAAGATCTGCCCGATGCGTCTTATCGTGTTGGGCGTCCCGCTTTTCAATAGTCAGGTTAAGCCGCGCTATCTGCTTTCGTACCCTGGTGCAGAAAGGGCAGGTTTTAAACTGATACAGCGCCAGGCTTTCGCAGGCGGCATCCACTTTTTGTTGCTCATCGGCACTGCGCTGCATTGGTTTGCCAGTGCCAAGCTTTTCGCTCAACAGCACAAAGGGCGTGAGAACGAGACGTAACGTCCGGAAAAAATAACGAATAACCAGTCGCATTGAATAAACCTTCAGATTGGTGCATGAATTAGATGAGGCAGTATAGAGCAAACACCTTTTCGTTTGTCCTTGAGGCATCAATTATTGTTGGCGGCATGCGCCTTGAGTGACTCGGCCTCAACGAACATCCGCTTCACCTGTGGGTAAGCCTGCTTGATGCGTTCGTCCAGGTCGGCGATAACCTGCTCCAGTTCGGCCACCGAGTTTTGCGGAGTAAACTTGACGCTCAGGTTAACGAGCACGAAGTCGGGGCCCATGTGCATGGTCAGGAGTTCGTTCACCTCATTGATCTGCGGCGTTTCGGTGGCAATCTTGCGGATACCGGCTACTACCGGCTTGTTGGCTGCCTCGCCAATCAGCAGGCCCTTGGTTTCGTACGCCAGCCAAATCGCCGTGCCACCCAGAATCAGCCCGATAATCACCGACGCCGCACCGTCCATCCAGTACATGCCGGTGTGGTCTGCCAGGAAAATACCGGCCATCGCGACCAGCAGGCCAATGATCGCCGCAGAATCCTCGAACAGCACCACGAACATGGTGGGATCCTTGCCTCGGCGAACCGCTTCAAAATAGCCCCACTTACCCTTTGATCGTGAAAATTCAACGAACCCGAAACACCAGGCGGCCCCTTCAAACAGGATGCCCAGTCCCAGTACGATGTAGTTCACCATCGGATCCCCGATCGGGGAGGGGTTGATGATGTGGGTGATCCCTTCGTAAATCGAGATGCCAGAGCCCACGGCAAAGATCAGAATGGCGACTACGAAGCTCCAGAAATAGATCTCCTTACCATAGCCAAATGGAAATCGCTCGTCGGCAGGCCGGGCACTTTTTTTCAAGCCGTACAGCAACAGGATCTGGTTACCGGTGTCGACCAGAGAGTGAACCCCTTCTGAAAACATGGCAGAGCTGCCGGTTATCACCGCCGCAAAAAATTTGGTGCACGCGATCAGGAAGTTACCGCCAAGCGCAGCGTAGATGACTTTTTTGTTGGAGCCGGCCATAGGGGATGTCCATTGTGCGGTTCGGTGCGTCCGGTCAGGATAACGCACAACTCAAGTGTTCGCCGTGTAAATATCTGAGCCCGGCGAGGACTGTGGTTGATACCATAAACGTTATCCACAATGCTTGTAATGGCGCAAAGAATCCAGAAAGGCCGGAATTGTACAAACGAGGGTTTTTAGAATCTTTTGAGAATGCTTTGGGAATGCTTTGAAAGGAGCGTTGCAGGTACCACGTAACGTATTGAAAAAATGGTAGGACCACCCAGATTCGAACTGGGGACCTCTACCATGTCAAGGTAGCGCTCTAACCAACTGAGCTATGGTCCTGTGTTCTGCAACGGAGCGAAATATACTGATTCCTTTGTTTTTGGTCAACCTCTTTTAACCGGTTTTTCTTTTTCTGAGAGCCGTCTTAAGTGCTTTGCTCAGCGCGCTCCAGCGGTTAACGATAAGCGCTGCGAAGATTAATCCGCATCCGGCCAACTGCATGGGGGTCATGTTTTCCCCGAACCACCCGGCCGCGAACAGAGTCACCCACACAGGTTCCAGTACCAGAATAACGGCACCGTGGCTGTGGGTGGACAGGCTTTGAGCGTAGGTTTGCACAAAGAAGCGCCCGGCCGTTCCCACAATCGCGCTTGCGAGAACCCACCAGATCAACAGCGGTGGCGGCGCGCCGAAGGTGGGCCTCCAGGGTTCGGCAATAAACGATTCGGTCAGCGTCACCAATCCTACGGTAAGTAGGGCAATGGCCGTGAGGGGCAGGGCGGGTATACGAATTTTTTCAACGGTTTTACCTTGGCGATTGATGACTGTGCGCTGGTTTGCCGCGCGCGTGTTCAGCGTAAAATAAAGCGCAAAAACAGTGGCGGCCATCGCGAAGAATATTTGGCCGGGCTCCGGTTGAAAGCCGTTACGAAGAGAGAGCAGGGCCAGCCCCGCTATTGCAACCGGAATCGCAAACCAGGTGCTGGCAGGTTGTATTTCCTTGAAAACAGCGCGGGCAATTACGGGAACAATCACCACGCCCAGACTGGTGATAAAAGCGCCTTCACCCAGGCTGGTGCCATGAAACAAACCCATCACCCAAAAGCTCATGGCAACGCCAAACACCAGCCCAACGCCCACACCGCGCTTGAGTTGATCGCCGTTCAGGCGCGTCAGTGGTCGCCAGGCGAACAACGCCAAAAAGCTACCGGCAATCAGAAACCGCAACGCCATGAATAACAGCGGCGGCATGAGCAGCACCGCTTCTTTTGAGAAAATCCAGCTTACGGCTGCAAGCAGCGTAACCATCACAAGAAACAGGTCGGATTTATGGGCGTCAGACATGGGCTACAGGGTTCACCAGAAATTTAAAAAGAGCAGTAGCCCTATAATGTATAGCTAGCGAACTAAAAAAGAAAGCCGGTTCATTAAGAGCCGGCTCTGTGTTCTGCTAAACGCCAAGAAAGGATTTAGTTGCTAAGCGTTGAGTAAACAAGAGTAGACATATCCGTCTGGTCTGAACCCGGCACCTCAATGTACTGGTCTTTTGAGCCCCAGAGCTTCCACCAGGGGCGCTTGCTGTAGCGTCTGCTGGCAAAGTCTACCTGTAGACAGGTCGTTCAGCACGCCCAGGTTGTCTGGTTTGGGCTCTATGCCCGTGAAGACTTGCACAGCCGCGCGAAGGGGCCAGTTATAAAAGCTGACGGGAATGACCAGATTATTGTTGTTGAGGTAGGTATCCTCCAGCCCTTCAAAATCTCCCAGGTGTGGCTCGATCGTCAGGCTGGAGGCGTGTCGCACGGGTTTCTGTGCCCCAATTAAAACCGAAACGATTGTCTGCCGACAGCAAGTACCCAGTGCCAGCCACAAGGGAGGCCGCGACGGTAACGGCCAGCTGAGCAATAACAAGGCGGCCGCCGTTCAGTCCCGCAGGCTCACGCTTCGATCGCTTGGCCAAATCCATCCACCGGGGCCAATTGGGTGACACAGCCAAAGAGGTCTGTGCACTGAAGGTACCTGCGGGATTGCGTTCAGGCCAGCAGAGGCGCCGGTTTTCGTTATTTCGACTTCTTGTAGATGTTCTCGTAAACGTAGTTGGTGGCTTCTACAAAACCGTCAATGCTACCGCAATCAAAGCGCCGGCCTTTGAACTGGTAGGCAAGTACGCAGCCATTTTTGGCCTGTTCCAGCAGCGCATCGGTAATCTGGATCTCGCCATTTTTACCCGCTGGCGTACGCTCCAGAATGTCGAAAATATCTGGTGTAAGAATATAACGGCCAATGATCGCCAGATTGCTCGGAGCATTTTCGGGAGTAGGCTTCTCAACCATATCGGTAATGCGGTACAGGCCGTCTTTCATGGATTCCCCGGCAATCACACCATACTTGTGGGTTTCATCCGCCGGAACTTCTTCAATCGCCACAATGGAGCAGCGGAACTGGTTATACAGCTTGACCATTTGCGCCAGCACGCCGTCTTCGCCTTCACCTGGGCCAACACAAAAGTCATCTGCAAGAACAACAGCAAACGGGTTGTCACCGATTAAATTCCGGCCGCTCAGAATGGCATGACCGAGCCCTTTCATTTCAACCTGACGGGTAAACGCAAACGTATTGTGGTCGATCAGATCGCGAATGGAGGTCAGCAAATTTTCTTTGCCGGATCCCGCAATCTGATGTTCGAGTTCGTAGCTGATGTCAAAGTGGTCTTCAATCGCCCGCTTGCCCCGGCCCGTCACAAAGCCGAACTCATGAATGCCGGCTTCGGCTGCTTCTTCAACGCCGTACTGAACCAGCGGTTTGTTAACAACGGGAAGAATTTCTTTTGGCATCGCTTTTGTGGCGGGCAGGAAGCGTGTGCCGTAACCGGCAACGGGGAAGAGGCACTTTTTGATCATTTTGTTCGTCCTTTTTTCGGAATTTATCGCGTGTCCATAATGTGGAGCGAGTTTACCAAGTTATTCGTTCGAAGGGGGAGGGCGTGCGCCCCCGATCTGGTCTGGATCTTTTTCCCCCTCTGATTCGCATCTAAAGTAGCGCTTTTAAATGTAGCGGTAACCTACTGTTTTCATGTGTGTTAAAACTGTAATTTTTTGATACCATCGCTGGATTCTGGCGCTGTATTTTTTTAAAATGTCGAAGCGTTTATTTAAGTCACTGTAATTCCTGATTTTTTAACTTTTGAGGCTTTTTCGTGGGACGTGCTCTGTCGGTCGCCCTTATTTTCGGCGTTTTAGCCGGTCAGGTTTCTGCCAACAGCGGGAAATCTCCCGCCGAGTCCCCCTTGTGGGATCTGTATCCAACAGATCTTGTCCAGTCGGTTACCCGTTATGTAGCCTCTCACGTGGAGTTTTCCGGTGACTCCAGACAAACCAGTGACAAAGCAGATGGGCGTATCAATCTGGTCAGCAATAACCTGATCTGGTCACAGCACGTGCTCGGCCTCAATTTTAGCGATTCCATTGCCCGGGAAGGCAGTGCGGAGTCCACATCGCTCGCGCTGAGATATTCGTTCCCGTTGGCAGGCAGTGATTTCCGGATAGATCTCGAAAACGGGGATTATTCCGGTGAGGCCAGCGGTTCGGGGCTGCGTTATGACACCCGGGGGGCGCGCCGGAATTTCAAAATAACGGGTAACCGACCTCTATGGTCCTGGCGAAACCTTGAAGTCAGCAGTGTGTTCTCCCATATCAGCAGCAGCAGTAGCGCATTTGAAGACAGTCTTTGGGTAGAGGATGCCGCTCATCGGCTGTCGAGCTTCGGGCTTCACGGTTCTGCCTCACGAGAGTTGTTTGGGGGTGTGTACGCAACCACGTCGCTGATGGTCGTCGGCGGTATGGATTCTGAAGAAATTTCCAGTTCATCGGGTAAAAGCAGCGATTCTGAGGGGTTTCACCGATTCGCTTTGGCAGCGACGTTCAGTAAAGACGTGCTGAGCTGGCGTCTTGGGCTTAACGGCCGCTACCAATTTGCCCCGGAAGACTTACCGTCCTCCGAATACCTTGGCATTGCGGGTCCCGGCATGATGCGGGGGTTTAACGGCCAATCGGTGCGCGTAGCCCAAGGTGGCTGGTTGCGTATGAATGCCCGCAGCCCGGGATATCACTGGCCATTCGCATCCGAACTCAACTCCTCTATCACCTTTTCCCTGCTGCAGGGCTGGGCGCCTTATTCAGCGGTCCAGTCCGATCGTTTTGGCAGTGCCAGCACGGGCGAAATCTCCGTACAGCTCTATGCCAAAGATTTTCAGGCGGACATGCGCATTGGCCAAATGCTCAATGCGTCCAACACCGCGCTCCTTATGCCCACCAGCCCTGATCTCTCCTTCTCAATCACCGTCGGTATCTGAACACAGATATTCCTGTCATTCGGTGTCATATCAGCCTCGTTGTTACTAAGATGTCACTTGAGGCCTGCCGTATGGCAGGTGTTACATTTGTAGTCATGTTGACAAGGAGTTTGGCGATGACTGGACCACGGCTGCCCGTGTTTTTCTCTTTTATTGTTCTGATAACAACGTCCAGTTTTGCCCAGGCATTTGGATTTGAAGATGTCACTGATAAAGCCAAAACCCTGGCCGGCGAAAAATATCAGAAGCCAGCGCAGGCCCCTGATTTTCTGAGAAATCTCAGTTACTCGGATTACCAGTCTATTCGCTTCAAGCCAGACCAGAGTCTCTGGCGCGCCAGCGGATCGCGTTTTCAGGTGATGATGATCCCGCAGGGCAGTTTTTACTCCAATGCCATCAAACTGAACGTTGTTGATGGGGAAGGTGTACATCCGCTCGGGTTCGATAAAACGCAATTTGATTACCCCAACCCTGAACTCGCAAAACGGATCCCGGCCGATCTTGGGTATGCGGGTTTCAAATTAACCTACCCGTTATCCGATAAAGACGAGCAAAATCAGTTTTTAGTGTTCGGCGGCGCGAGCTATTTCCGGGGCGTTGGCGCAAATCAAAATTTTGGCCTTTCCGGGCGCGGAATTGCCATCAACACGGGCCTTCCGTCGGGTGAAGAATTTCCCTCATTTACCGAGTTCTGGATGGAGCATCCAAAGGCCGATAGCGACGTTATGGTGGTGTATGGCTTGCTGGATGGACAGAGTCTGACCGGCGCTTACCGGTTTGAAATTCAGCCGGGCAAAAGCGCAAAAATGGACGTAACCGCGCAACTGTTTTTTCGGAATGACATTGAACAATTGGGCCAGGCACCGCTCACATCCATGTTCTATTACGGTGATAATACGTTGCGGCCAAGAGGCGAGTGGCGCCCCCAGGTACACGATTCCGACGGCCTGCTGATCAATGATGGCAAAACCGGTGAATGGCTATGGCGCCCGTTGGTTAATCCGGCCGAGCTGCAGCTGAGTTACCACCACGTACAAAGCCTGAGCGGCTTCGGGTTGATCCAGCGCGACCGTAAGTTCGACGACTTTCAGGATAGCGAAGCTCGCTACGACCGTCGCCCGAGTATGTGGATCAAGCCTCGCGGCAACACCGACGAAGCTTGGGGCGAAGGGCAGGTCGTGCTGGTTGAAATCCCGTCGCGCTCAGAAACCAATGACAACATTGTGGCGTTTTTCAAACCGAGCCAGGCCATAAAAGCCGGTGAAAATCGTCATCTGGAATACTCCGTAACGTTTGGCGAGCCTGATATCACAGGGCAGCCTAACGGGCGCACGGTACGCACGTTCGTGGGTAACAAAAATGCTAATAATGAGGGTCCGAACAAGGCCTTGCGATTGATTGTTGATTTTAAAGGAGGTGAGCTGGCAGAGCTTCACCCGGATGCGGCAGTGGTCAGCCAGGTAAGCGGGGGCGAGGGCGTTGAAGTCATTGAACACTTTGTAGAATACCTTGCGGTCGACGACGTGTGGCGCCTGTCTATTCTCGCAAAGCCGCCGGCAGATAAGCCGCTTACCTTGAGAGGCGTGCTGAGCAAAGATGACAAGCCTGTTACGGAGACGTGGACGTATCTGCTCGGGCCGTCAACAGACCTGCGCGGCAGTCCGCAGTAGTAACAGCCGATTGCTAAAACAGGCACGGAGACAACATGGAAGACATTTCCTTTCAGCATGTATTTAGTCGCGTGTACAACTATTTGCGTGAAGCCGGGGTTGAAATGGCCAGTGAGCAGTGCCGGCAAATGCTGCAGCTGATCGACGATGCGGTCGCCGAAGTTGGCGCGGACGAGGGTGGCCATCGCCTGCTGGAAAATGCGATGAACAAGCTGCCGGAGTACTTCACGGTTCCCGACGTACAGATTCCCGCAGCGTCACCGCCGCTGATCCGGGGCAGCATCGGATACAATCGCCGTGGATAGCCGTTATGAATAATGAAGCAACACAACCTACCGCAAAGCACCGCTGGCGATTGGTTGCGAACCTACGCCGCGCTGTGCTGATGTTGTTCGTGTTCGGCCAGACAGCGGTGGCGTCTTACTACCTGCTCTGGGTGCTGCCATACCACGGTGGCACCGCGCTGGAAATCGGCATGCTGGTGCTTTTTGCCATTCTGTACGCCTGGATAGCCGTCGGGTTCTGGACGGCGGTTTTCGGGTTTGTCATCCGTCTCATGGGCGGTGACCGCCACTCCATACTCAAGCGCCATACGGAGGCTGAACTGCTGGAAACGCCGTTGGCGAAAACAGCCGTGTTGCTGCCCATCTATCACGAGCCGGTGCACTGGACCCTGAGCGGCCTGAAAGCGGTGTATCGGGATATCGAACGTAGCGGCCAGATCGAGCACTTCGAGTTTTATATACTGTCCGACAGCCGGAACCCGGACGTCTGGCTGGAAGAACAGGTGGCATGGAGCAATCTGGCAAAAGATCTGGGGGCAGAGGGGCGAATCTTCTACCGAAGGCGTCCGGTGAATCTCAACTACAAAAGCGGCAACGTTGCGGATTTTCTCCGGCGCTGGGGTAAGCGCTCACGGTATATGGTGGTGCTGGATGCCGACAGCCTGATGACCGGCAGTTCCATTGTGCGCATGGTGCAGTTGATGGAGCGCGAACCCGGCGTTGGCATTCTTCAAACCAACCCGAACATTATCAATGGTCAATCTTTGTTTGCCCGCATTCAACAGTTCGCAAACCGGTTTTACTCCACGTTATTTGCCAGCGGGCTGGCGGCCATCCAGATGGGCGACGCGGCCTTTTGGGGCCATAACGCCATTCTTCGCATCGAACCGTTCATGAAGCATTGCGGGTTACGCAAACTACCGGGCTTCGGGATTTTCGGCGGCCCTATCATGAGTCACGATTTTGTCGAGGCGGCATACATGGGGCGTGCCGGTTACGAAGTCTGGCTGGAGCCGGGCCTGGGCGGAAGCTATGAAGAATCGCCGCCAACACTGGCCGATGAGCTTGCCCGGGACAGCCGGTGGGCTAAAGGAAATCTTCAGCATCTGTGGGTGATGTTGCGGGAGCCCAAACTCCGCTTCGCTCATCGTATGGCGTTCCTCAACGGCATCATGGCGTATGTCGCGTCGCCACTGTGGCTGGGGTTCCTGATTCTTACCACGATCGCGGCCGCCGATATGGCGCTGTCGCCCATAGAATATTTTCCGGATGGTCATCAGGGGCTTTTCCCGCTTTGGCCTGAGTGGCGGCCCGAGTGGGCTCTGGGTCTTGCTTTGAGCACGCTGGCATTGTTGTTTTTGCCAAAGTTTCTGGCCATTCTCGACGCCATAATTCACAGGTTTACCGGTGATTTTGGTGGGCTGTTCCGTTTGTTCTGCAGCGTTATGCTGGAAATCGTTATTTCAGTGTTACTGGCGCCATTGCGCATGTGGGCGCACAGCCGCTACGTTATTTCCGGGCTGCTGAACGTGTCACTTGAATGGGCAGGGCAGAACCGCACGGAGGAAACCACCTGGAAGGACGCCTTTATCACCCAGTTGCCCGGAATGCTGTTGGGTCTGGGTTGGTCTGCGTTTGCCTGGAGCCTGAATGCCATGTTTTTTTTATGGTCGCTGCCCGTGGCATTGCCGCTGATTCTGGCTGCGCCCACGGCGGTGTATCTCAGCCGGAATTCCATCGGACAAGCGCTCAGGCGGGGCCGGCTTCTGCTGATACCGGAAGAAAGCATTGCCATGCCGCTGCTCGAAGACGCTCTGCTGTTTCGTGCTCAAGAGCCCGCAGACTCAACCCTGACACCGCTTGAGCAGGCGGTGCTCAGGCTCGACCACAATCGTTTGCATCAGACGTTGGCGTGGGATCATCGGCATGGCTCCCGCACGGCTGAGCTTGAGACCTGCGTGGCAAGGTGCCTGGAAAAAGGGCCGGATGCGCTCTCACGTTCCGAGATGAGCCAGATCGTAAGAGACCGACAATCCCTGAGCGCCCTGCACGAAGGCGCCTGGCGCGCAATGCCCGACAGTTTCTGGGGGCGATCCATCGCACGGCTTAGCGCTCAAACCAAAGACACATAAGAGCGACACGGGAGAAGAGAAGCTATGGATCGACGAACGCTTATGAAAACCCTGATAGCGGCCCTGGGCGCTAGCGCTTTGCCGCTGGCACCTCTGGTGTGGGCGCGTGAATCAGAACTCAGCATGGATAGCAAGGAAAAGCCCTTCTCCTATGGGTGGCTGAAAGGCGTCGCGCGGGAATTGGCCACGCACCCCTATATCTCCCATGAGGGCGAACTGCCGAAGAGTCTCAAGCAGCTTTCCTGGGACGACTATCAGGCCATCGGATTTCGCAAGGATCATGCGTTGTGGGCAGACAGCGAGTCGGCCTTTCAAGTGCAGCTTTTTCATCTTGGCCTGTATTTTCAGTCCCCGGTGAGGATTCACGAGGTGACTGACGGCAAGGCATCCACGCTTAAATACAATCCCGATTTTTTCAACTACAACGGCAAGCACCCCCTCGGCGACTTGCCCAAAGACCTGGGCTATGCGGGTTTTCGCCTGCACTACCAAACCAACTTTTCACTGGATCTTGCGGCGTTTCTGGGGGCCAGCTATTTCCGCGCGGTGGGTTCGGAAATGCAGTACGGCATGTCAGCTCGTGGGCTGGCCATTGATACGGGTATAAACGGCGAAGAAGAGTTCCCGAGGTTCAGCGCCTTCTGGCTGGAAAAACCCCAACCCGGCAGCCACGTTATGCGGGTGTGGGCGCTGCTCGATTCACCCAGCACCACGGGCGCTTACGCCTTTGTGCTCGATCCCGGTCGCAACATGGTAATAGACGTAGACGTGGCACTGTATCCCCGTGCGGAAATGAAAAGAGCCGGAATCGCGCCCCTGACCAGCATGTATCAGGTGGGGGAAAATAACCGGCGGGTAGATTACGACTGGCGCCCCGAAATTCACGATTCTGACGGTTTAGCCATGCTTTCAGGCAGTGGCGAATGGCTCTGGCGGCCACTTGGGAACCCGGCGCACCTGAGATTCAACAGTTACTTTGATAGCAGTCCCCAAGGTTTCGGTTTGCTGCAGCGGGATCGGAAGTTTGATCACTATCAGGACGACGGCGTGTTCTACGACCGCCGCCCGAGTGTCTGGGTGCAGCCCAAAGGTGAGTGGGGCAAGGGCAGTATCGATCTGGTGGAAATCCCGACCGTCGACGAAACCTTCGACAACATCGTCGCTTTTTGGCACCCGGAAGAGCCATTACAGCCCGGACAAGAATATCTGTACGCGTATCGTATGCATTGGGGCGAGCATGCACCCGTTAAACCGCAAGAGCTGGCGACCGTACAGGCCACTCGCACCGGGCTTGGCGGTGTTATTGGTCAGGATCGGGAGCACTTCTCCTGGCGGTTCGCCGTGGACTTTGCGGGAGGGATGCTGGAAATGTTGGGGAATAATACCGACGTGGAGGCTGTGGTCAGCGTCAGCCGCGGCGAGGTGGAAATAACCTCGGCGCGCCCGCTGTCCGCCATTAACGGATACCGGGCGATGTTTGATCTGGTTCCAGGCGACTCTGAGGAACCCATTAACATTCGTCTGTATCTGCGCCTGGCGAATGAGCCGCTCACCGAAACCTGGGTATACCAGTACTCACCACCGCCCGTGTCTGAGCGCAAGCTGTATTGATGCGTTCGCTTCTGGATTGTTGACAATGCGGCGCGCGGATTATTGACAGAGTAGAGTTTACGGCGTATTTTGTCGAAATTACCGTAACATTGTCGACAAAATATGCCGGGCACCACGTTTCAAACCTACACGCGCGCCGACGAAGCCTTTGATTGTCTGCAAACGGCCATCGTTAAAGGTGATCTCGCGCCAGGTGACAAAATCGGTGAATTGGATCTCTGCGCCCGCTTCGAATTGACCCGCGGCCCGCTTCGAGAGGCGCTGGGGCGTCTTGAGTCACGCGGGCTTCTGGTGCGCCGTCCCCACGCGGGCGTTACCGTTGTGGCGGTGAGCGCCTCGGAGCTGGTCGAACTGTACCGTATACGCGAAGTCATGGAGGGGTTGGCCGCGCGTCAGGCCGCTGAGCGTATGACCGATCAGGAAATTGCAGACCTTCAGGCCACTCTGGACGCTCACGAGGCGATGATCGACGAATCCTGTGGGCAAGCCTATTACCAGGCTGAGGGTGATTACGATTTCCACCACCGCATAGCCACTGGCAGCCGGAATACAAAGCTGGCACAAATGCTTCTGGGCGATCTCTATTATATGGTGCGAATGTACCGCTATCGTTTAAGCACCTCCACAGGGCGCCCCCAGCGTGCTCTTGGTGAACACCGCGGCATTGTTGAAGCCATTGCCCAGCGCGATGGTGAACTCGCAGAATTTCTGATGAAAAGACACATTAACGCCGCTCGTAAAAACATCGAGAGAAAAATTCAGGAAGGCGTTTTAATTATTTAATGGCTCCAACCATTTAAAGAGAGGGAATAACCATGTCCAGCAAGCTTTCCCCGGGTGCGCGTTTTCGCAAAGCCCTGCAAGACAACAAGCCACTGCAGATCGTGGGTACCATCAACGCATACGCGGCCATGATGGCCGAAAAAGTCGGGCATCAGGCTATTTATCTCTCCGGTGGCGGCGTGGCTAACGCTTCTTACGGCCTGCCGGATTTGGGCATGACCAGTATGAACGATGTGGTAGAAGACGTGCGCCGCATAACGGCTGCCACCGATTTGCCACTGCTGGTGGATATCGATACCGGCTGGGGCGGTGCATTCAACATTGTCCGTACCATCCGGGAAATGGAACGCGCCGGCGCGGCGGCTGTGCACATTGAGGATCAGGTTGCCCAGAAGCGTTGCGGCCATCGCCCGAACAAGGAAATTGTAACCAAAGAGGAAATGGTCGATCGCATCAAAGCAGCAGCGGATGCAAGGATAGACAAAGACTTCTTTATCATGGCTCGCACCGATGCCTTCCAGAAAGAAGGCCTGGAAGCCGCCATTGATCGCGCCAAAGCTTGCATTGACGCCGGTGCGGACGGCATTTTTGCCGAAGCCGTCACCGAGTTGGAGCACTACAAGGCCTTTTCAAAAGCCCTGGGGGATGTGCCATTGTTGGCCAACATCACCGAGTTTGGCGCTACGCCGCTTTACAATCGAAAAGAGCTCGGTGAATCCGGTGCCGCCATGGTGCTGTACCCCCTAAGCGCCTTCCGCGCCATGAACAAGGCCGCCGTCACCGTGTACCAGAACATTCTGCAGAAAGGCGATCAGAAAGACGTGGTCGATCTGATGCAGACGCGTATGGAGCTATACGATTACCTCAACTACCACGATTTCGAACAGAAGCTGGATCAGTTGTTCCAGCAGTCTAAATAATTAAGGGAGAGCAACCATGGCTGAAGCAAAAAAATCAGGTGGCGCAGGCTTGCGCGGTCAAGTAGCTGGCGAAACAGCACTGTGTACGGTTGGTAAAACCGGCACCGGCCTGGCCTATCGTGGTTACGACGTCAGCGATCTGGCAGCGAACGCCCAATTCGAAGAAGTCGCTTACTTGTTGCTACGTGGCAAACTGCCGAATCGGCAAGAGCTGGATGCGTACAAGAAGAAACTTCAGAACTTGCGTGGCCTGCCTCATGCCCTGAAAACCGTTCTGGAAAACATCCCCAAAAACGCCCATCCCATGGACGTAATGCGTACCGGCTGCTCCATGCTGGGCAGCCTGGAAACTGAACAGGATTTCAGCGAGCAGGACGACCGGATCGACCGCATGCTGGCCCTGTTCCCGTCTATCATTACCTACTGGTACCGCTTCGCCCACGAAGGCGTGCGCATTGAAACCGCCAGTAATGTGGACTCCATCGGTGGCCACTTCCTTGAACTGCTCCACGGCAAAAAGCCGAGTGAACTGCACGAGCGCGTGATGAACGTGTCGCTGATTCTCTACGCCGAGCACGAATTCAACGCCTCCACCTTCACCGCGCGCGTTTGCGCTTCCACGCTGTCGGATATTCACAGCTGCGTAACCGGCGCAATTGGCACGCTACGAGGCCCGCTGCACGGGGGCGCCAACGAAGCCGCCATGGAACTGATTCAGAAATTCAAGAGCGCGGACGAAGCTGAGAAAGGTCTGATGGGCATGCTCGAACGCAAGGAAAAAATCATGGGCTTCGGCCACGCGGTTTATACCGAATCCGATCCCCGTAACGTGATCATCAAGAAGTGGTCTGAAAAGTTGTCCGAGGAAATGGGCGACACGGTTCTGTACCCGGTATCCGTTCGCTGTGAAGACGTTATGTGGCGCGAGAAGAAACTGTTCTGTAACGCCGACTTCTTCCATGCCTCAACTTACCACTTCATGGGCATCCCGACCGAGCTGTTCACACCCATTTTCGTGATGTCCCGCGTATCCGGCTGGACCGCACACGTGAAAGAACAGCGGGCTAATAACCGGATTATTCGCCCGAGTGCGGATTATACAGGTCCGGAAAGCGCCGAATGGCTGCCGATCGACAAGCGCGCATAATCGAAGGGATACGAGTCTTCTGATGAATACTAATTACCGCAAACCGCTCCCAGGCACCAATCTGGACTACTTCGACACGCGCCAAGCGGTTGAAGACATCCAGCCTGGTGCCTACGAAAAGCTCCCGTACACCTCAAGAATTCTCGCCGAGCAACTGGTTCGCCGCTGCGACCCAAGTGCACTGACGGATTCCCTGAAACAGCTTATCGAGCGCAAGCGTGATCTCGATTTCCCCTGGTACCCAGCCCGCGTAGTTTGTCACGACATTCTTGGCCAGACCGCCCTGGTGGATTTGGCAGGGCTGCGCGACGCCATTGCCGAGAAGGGTGGTGATCCCGCCAAAGTAAACCCGGTGGTCCCCACGCAATTAATCGTGGATCACTCCCTGGCTGTGGAGCACGCGGGCTTTGAAGACGACGCCTTCGAGAAGAACCGCGCCATTGAAGACCGCAGAAACGACGACCGCTTCCACTTTATCAACTGGACCAAAACCGCGTTCAAAAACGTGGATGTGATTCCCCCCGGCAACGGCATCATGCACCAGATTAACCTGGAGAAAATGTCTCCGGTGATTCAGGCGCGAAAAGATGGCGAAGGCAAGCGAATAGCCTTCCCGGATACCTGCGTTGGCACAGATAGCCACACGCCGATGGTTGACGCCCTGGGCGTCATATCAGTAGGTGTGGGCGGCCTGGAAGCCGAGAGCGTTATGCTCGGCCGCGCCTCCATGATGCGCCTGCCGGATATCGTAGGTGTTGAGCTCACCAACCGGCTGAACCCCGGTATTACCAGCACGGATATGGTGCTGGCCCTGACCGAGTTCCTGCGCAAGGAGCGCGTAGTCGGTGCTTATCTGGAATTCTATGGCGAAGGCGCAGACAGCCTCACCATAGGAGACCGCGCCACCATCTCCAACATGACACCGGAGTACGGCGCCACCGCAGCCATGTTCTACATTGATGGCCAAACCATCGATTACCTGAAGCTCACTGGCCGTGAAGACGAGCAGGTGGCTTTAGTAGAACAGTACGCCAAGCACACCGGCCTGTGGGCAGACGCCCTGAAAACCGCCGAATACGAGCGTGTTCTGAAGTTTGATCTTTCCACCGTTGCCCGCACACTGGCCGGCCCCTCCAACCCGCACGCACACTTGCCAACCTCCGAGCTGAAAGAGCGTGGCATCGCAGGCGAGTGGGTGAAAGAAGAGGGCAAAATGCCCGATGGCGCTGTCATCATCGCCGCCATCACCAGCTGCACCAACACCAGCAACCCGCGCAACATGGTGGCCGCCGGTCTGATTGCCCGAAATGCCAACAAACTGGGCCTGACCCGAAAGCCCTGGGTGAAGTCCTCCCTGGCGCCGGGTTCCAAAACCGTCAAAATGTATCTGGAGGATGCCAAACTATTATCCGAGCTGGAAAATCTCGGCTTTGGCGTCGTGGCGTTCGCGTGCACCACCTGTAACGGCATGAGCGGCGCGCTGGACCCTGTTATCCAGAATGAGGTCACCGATCGCGATTTGTACGCAACGGCAGTGCTCTCCGGTAACCGTAACTTCGATGGCCGGATTCACCCTTACGCCAAGCAGGCGTTTCTTGCCTCACCACCTCTGGTAGTGGCCTACGCAATCGCCGGCACCATCCGTTTCGACATCGAAAAAGACGCCTTGGGTTATGACGCAGACGGCAACCCCGTCACCCTGAAGGACATCTGGCCAGATGATGCAGAAATCGACGCCATCGTGAAGCAATCGGTGAAGCCGGAGCAGTTCCGCAGCACCTATATCCCCATGTTCGACATCACCCGCGATGCCCAGGCCAACACCAACCCGCTTTACGAGTGGCGGCCAGAAAGCACCTACATCCGCCGGCCACCCTACTGGGAAGGCGGGTTAGTAGGCGAAAAGATGCTCAAAGGCATGCGCCCGCTGGCCGTACTGCCAGACAACATCACCACGGACCATTTGTCGCCGTCCAACGCCATCATGATGGACAGTGCCGCCGGTGAGTACCTGCACAAAATGGGTTTACCAGAGGTGGATTTTAACTCCTACGCAACCCATCGTGGCGATCACCTGACCGCCCAACGGGCCACCTTTGCCAACCCGAAGCTGTTCAACGAAATGGTGTTGGATGAAAACGGCAAAGTGACGCAGGGTTCGCTGGCGCGGATTGAGCCGGAAGGCAAGGTCACTCGCATGTGGGAAGCCATTGAAACCTACATGGAGCGCAAGCAGCCGCTGATCATCATTGCCGGCGCTGACTACGGCCAGGGCTCCTCCCGCGACTGGGCAGCCAAAGGCGTTGCGCTGGCCGGTGTTGAAGCCATCGCCGCAGAAGGCTTTGAGCGGATTCACCGCACCAACCTGGTCGGAATGGGCGTTATGCCTCTGCAGTTTGAAGAAGGCACCACGCGCAAAACCCTGAAGATTGACGGTACCGAAACCTTCGATGTGGAAGGCACAGCGGCGCCCGGTGCGACGCTTGTTCTGGTTGTTCACCGCAAAGACGGAGGCGCCGAGCGAGTGCCGGTTATTTGCAGGCTGGATACGGCAGAGGAATTGTCCGTGTATTCTGCAGGTGGCGTTCTGCAGCGGTTTGCTGAGGATTTCCTGCAGTCAGAAGGGGCGGTTTAAAATGCCCAAAGCACCGCAAATCAGAATCCCCGCCACCTACATGCGTGGCGGCACCAGCAAAGGCGTGTTCTTCCGCCTTGCCGACCTCCCGGAAAAGGCCCAAACTCCGGGCCCCGCACGGGACAAACTCCTGCTGCGAGTCGTCGGCAGCCCCGACCCGTATCAGAAGCAAACCGATGGCATGGGCGGCGCCACCTCCAGCACCAGCAAAACCGTCATCCTGAGCAAAAGCACTCAGCGTGATCACGATGTGGATTATCTGTTCGGGCAGGTGAGCATCGATAAACCCTTCGTGGACTGGAGCGGCAACTGCGGCAATCTCACCGCAGCCGTTGGCGCCTTTGCCATCAACAGTGGGTTCGTCGCAAAAGACCGTATTCCGGAAAACGGCACCGCAATTGTGCGCATCTGGCAGGCCAATATCCGCAAAACCATCATTGCCAACGTGCCGATCACGAACAGTGAAGTGCAGGAAACCGGCGATTTCGAGCTCGACGGAGTCACGTTTCCCGCCGCCGAAGTGCAAGTGGAATTTATGGACCCGGCGGATGGCGAGCGTTCCATGTTTCCCACTGGCAACCTGGTGGATGAGCTGCAGGTACCGGGTGTTGGAACATTAAAGGCCACCATGATAAACGCCGGCATTCCCACCGTGTTCATCAACGCGGAGGAAGTCGGCTATAAGGGCACGGAGCTGCAAGACGACATCAATAGCGATCCCAAAGCCCTGGCGATGTTTGAGAGCATTCGGGCTCTCGGGGCCTTGAAAATGGGCCTTATCCAGAGCATCGAAGAAGCCGCCGCCCGACAACACACGCCAAAAGTTGCTTTCGTAGCGCCACCAGCGGACTACACTTCATCAAGTGGCAAGAAGATCGGCGCCGGTGATATCGATGTGCTGGTGCGCGCGCTATCAATGGGCAAGCTGCATCACGCCATGATGGGCACAGCGGCCGTGGCGATTGCCACCGCAGCGGCCATTCCCGGAACGCTGGTTAACCTGGCTGCCGGCGGCGGTGATCGTACGTCGGTCACGTTCGGCCATCCTTCAGGCACTTTGCAAGTAGGCGCCGAAGCCAAAGAAGTGAACGGTCAGTGGACGGCCACCAAAGCGATTATGAGCCGCAGCGCTCGCATTCTGATGGAGGGTTGGGTGCGCATACCCGATGAGGCCTGAGGCATAGGCCCCTTCACCTTGGACTTTTTACATTAGATCCCGAACCCCGCAAGGAGGAACGAAAATGTCTGCAACATTCGATCTCAACGAGCGGCCTGATTACGACGACGTTCTGCAGCGAATTGCAGACTACGTTCTGACCTATCAGGTGAAGAGTGAAGAAGCCTGGAACACCGCCCGCAACTGCCTGATGGACACACTTGGCTGTGGCCTGCTGGCATTACGCTTCCCCGAGTGTACAAAACATCTTGGCCCCATCGTGGAAGGTACGGTCGTTCCCCACGGCGCTCGTGTTCCCGGAACCTCATTTCGATTGGATCCGGTAAAAGCTGCCTGGGATATCGGCTGCATCGTACGCTGGCTGGATTACAACGACACCTGGCTGGCGGCGGAGTGGGGCCATCCTTCGGATAACCTGGGCGGCATTCTGGCAATTGCCGATCACCTGTCCCAGAAGCGTGTGGCCGAGGGCAAATCACCCATTGCCATGAAAGCGGTTCTGGAAGCCATGATCATGGCCCACGAAATTCAGGGCATACTGGCGCTGGAAAACTCGTTCAATCGGGTAGGGCTGGATCACGTAGTGCTGGTGAAAGTCGCCTCCACGGCGGTCACTGCGAAGCTTATGGGCGCTAACCGCGAGCAACTGCTGTCAGCGCTGTCCCACGCCTGGGCAGACGGGCAGTCCCTGCGGACCTATCGCCACGCGCCGAACGCCGGTTCCCGCAAGTCCTGGGCCGCCGGCGACGCTACGTCACGGGCTGTTCGTCTTGCCGATATTGCCATGCGCGGTGAGATGGGCATTCCCGGCGTACTCACAGCACCTCAGTGGGGTTTTTACGACGTGCTGTTCAGCAAGACCAACAAAGATCAGGCATTGAAGCCGGAAGATGAGCGTCAGTTTTCACTACCGCAGGCATTCGGCTCCTACGTGATGGAAAACATCTTGTTCAAGATTTCCTTCCCTGCGGAGTTTCACGCCCAAACCGCCGCTGAGGCAGCTGTAACGCTTCATCCACACGTTAAAGACCGGCTCAGCGAGATCGATCGAATCGTGATAACCACCCACGAATCCGCCATCCGCATCATTTCCAAGCAAGGCAAACTGGCAAACGCAGCAGATCGTGACCACTGTTTGCAGTACATGACGGCAGTACCGCTGATTTTCGGGAATCTAACCGCGGACCATTACGAAGACAGCTTCCACAATGCGCACCCGCAAATCGATACGCTGCGGGACAAGATGGAAATCATTGAAGACGAGCGCTACACCCGGGAATATCTGGAGGCAGATAAGCGCTCCATTGCTAACGCCATCCAAGTGTTTTTCAAGGACGGCTCCAGTACAGACAAGGTTGCGGTGGAGTACCCCATCGGCCACCGCCGGCGCAGAGAAGAGGGCATTCCGTTGCTGGAAGACAAATTCAAGGCAAATCTTGCAACGTGTTTTGTCGGGCAGCGCTGCGAGGAAATCTTCAACCTCTGTAATAGCCAACAGGAGCTTGAAGCCACGCCGGTTCATGAGTTTGCCGGGCTGTTTGCAGTTTAGCCAGATGGCTATTGACTAACCCAGTTGGCCAGCCGTATCCCGGGCACGTTCTCGAATTGTTTTGTGTTATTGGTGACCACCACTAACCCTTGAGATCGGGCGTGCCCAGCGATCATTTCATCGTAAGGACCAATCGGGCGACCAATTTTTCTCAGCTCAGCTCGCAGCTGCCCGGTATGCACCGCCGCATCATTGTCGTATGGCAAAACCTCAAGCCTGGCTGCGAAACCCTCAACGTCCCTGAGATTACGACGCACCGCAGCAGACGCCTCAGCTCCGTATATCAACTCCATAAACGTTACGACTGAAATGCACATCTGGCCATCGTGAGCAGTAAATGCTTCACGAACCTCGGCAGGCCGATTTTTGATGGTATAAATGGCGATGTTGGTATCGAGCATATACTTCAGCATCAAAGCGTCTCGCGCTCTTGAGAGTCCGGCTGTTCGCGATTTGTCATAAAGTCGCCGGAAACCCCTTCGCCGTCAAACCAGCTATCCCACGTCTCGCCAGCAGGCGTTATAATACGGGCGCGGCCCATGATCACGATGTCCACTTGTTTGACATCATCGGGGTATGCCACCGGCTTTGGAAGCCGTAGCGCCTGGCTTTTGTTGCTTTTGAAAATGCTTGCACGTTCCATTTATTGCCTGCCTCACGGTCTACATTTCAACAGTATATCCCAAAGGTATATCCCAGCTTAAGTAGTGAGCAGGGAAACGTCAATGGGGCACCCTTCAAATCTAGGCCCATAGATCAAAAATCCCGGGGCTTGCCCGGGATTTTTTGTTTAGCGGTAAACGTTTCTACTTTCGACCAGGCGACAACGGCTTCACATTATCAGCCTTGCCAATACCCTCTCGCGTGTTGGGGCGCTCCTCGGGGACAATGCCGGCTAACCGGTTGTCAATTCGCTCCAGAGCTTCGGCCATGCGTACCAGAGCGCTAGTCATACCTACCATCTCGCGCGTCATGTCATTTTCGGATTGCCCATTTCGCTCCGAAATGGAATGTTCCCGCTTATTGAGTAACGGCGGTTTGGGCGTATCCTCGGAAAATTCCTCCCCCAACAAGTCCCGGCGAATAGATTTCAGATCGTGCGGGTCGATAAACGGGCGGTCTTCAGAGTAGGCGCACATCATCATGCCGTCGCACAGCTTGTTAATCAGCCGGGGTATACCTTTGCTCAGCCTGTGGATCTCACGAACGGTACCGGCGTCAAACAGCTTGTTCGCACCGTGGCCAGACACCAGAAGCCGGTAGTCAATGTATTCGGATGTTTCTGCAAGCGTCAGCCCTTCCAGGTGGAAGAACAGCTTCACCCGCTGCGCAAGCTGGGGAATATCCAGCACTGCCTGTTTCAGTTCCGGTTGGCCCAGCAAAATAACCCGCATGGCAGGTCCGCCCACGCTTTCCATGCCTGCCAGCATCCGAACGTCTTCAAGATTCTCACGTGTGAGGTTTTGCGCTTCGTCTATGGTCAGCACAACCGGGTTGCCGGCCGCTGCCATGCTCTCCAGGTAATCGGTAATCTGGAACAGCATCGCAACCTTGCTGTTATCCACTACCTTCATCCCGGCTTTGCGAAGAATCAGGCCGAACAGGTCTCGTGATTCCAGGTTGGTGTAGGAAATGTTGAGCAGTTTCAGATTGCCGTCAAGATTACGGACCGTCTTCTTCAGCAAAGTGGTCTTGCCAGAGCCGATCTCACCGCTGATAACCACAAAGCCTTCTGAGCTCCAGATAGCCGAAGACATGTACACGTAAGCTCGGGAGTGTTGCTGGCTCATGTAAATAAAATCGTCTTCCGGCGTAATGCGGAAGGGGTGTCTGTGCAGACCGAAAAATTCCAGATACATACTCAGTTCCTGTCTCTGACTCAGGCTAGGCGGATCAACTGATCGCTGCGCAGAAGAATTTTGTCTGGTTCATAGGCGTTGTAGCTCTCGCTCACAGTGCCAAACCGGAAATCTCCGAGCAGTCGCTCAAGGCGATCGTGGCACTTGTCCAGATTAGTATAATGCCGAAAGCGTGAGAACCAGCTTGCGTTATTGTAACGTGGCTGATCAGGATCTATTTCCCAGGGATGCAGATAGAACATTTGGGGCCGCTCACCAAAACCTGAGGCATTACGGAACAGATAGCGGAACACCGGATAAGGGAACTGACGAAAATAACCGCCGCCGGCCGCCGGTATGGAAAGCCCCATTATATGAGCGGTCGTCAAAGGGAATTCCTGAATAATCGCACCGCTGGCGGTTTCAATGGAGTAGGGCGCAGAGGGCGAGCCAGGTATGCCGTAGCGATCATGTCGTACCGGGAAAATACTCGAATCCCAGGTAAAACCGGCTTTGCTCAGAATATCCAGTGCCCAAAGGGAATCCCGGGTAATGGAGTAACTGGCAGCGCGATAACCTTCGATAGCTTTGCCGGTGATGTCTTCGAGCAGGGCCTTGGAGCGCAGGGTTTCTTCCCTGAACACGTCTTGAGTCTGGGTGTAAATCAGCTGATGGCTGTACCCGTGGGAGGCAATCTCATGGCCGTGGTCCGACAGTTTACGGATTAATGCCGGAAACCGCTCGGCCACCCATCCAAGCACAAAAAATGTCGCTTTCACCTGATGCTTGTCAAACAGCGCTAAAAGACGTTCAGTGTTCTGCTCGACACGGGAAGGCAACGAGCTCCATTGTTCCGGCCTTATAACATCGGCAAGCGCAGCAACATGAAAGTAATCTTCAACGTCTATGCTCATAGCGTGCAAGGGTGGGGCTTTTTCCGGTCCGGGCATGGGTTCTCCTTTCCAATCACACCAACGGCTGATTTTCGCCTACTGACGGTGCAAATACAATTCATGTTGCCGGCATTTAACGGTGATTATGAAAAACAATGTCAAACTATCTTGTCAAAAGATACAATGAGTTGTGATTACACGTTAGCCAGCGCAAACTGTGTGAATGTCCGAAAAAATAACCGGCGCTACGCGGCCCCACATTGTCAGTTGAGCGTTATCCGCCGGAAAATTTGATGTTGGTCTGCGTCACAATGCCGTGCAGACAACAAGGAAGTTAGACGTGTCGTATATAAGATTTCGGAAACACTACCTTCATATTCCTCATCTGGTGCTCGCAGCGCTGGAATTTGTTGTTCTATACGCTATTTTTACCTTCCTTGCATCGCTGCTTTCCCTGGCAAACGTCGGTTACCCTTCTGTCGATACAAACATGCTCTCAGCCGGCTTATTCGCACTGATCCTGAGCGGCGGAACCCTTGCCATGGGCGGCTACCTTGCAATGGTTCATGAAAGCGTGTCGGCCCTGCTTTTTCGTACGCTGGTTGCCTACTGTTTTGTAGGCGGAATCGCTCTGAAACTGCTCTACCTGGTGCTTCCCTCCGCAAACCCGGGCAGTACAAACCTGTTCTGGGCGGTTATTCTTGCGTCTGTTATCGTTATTCTTCTTCGTTTGGCATTTCTCCGTATTGTGGATTCAGAGCAGTTGGTGCGCCGGGTGGTAATTCTTGGCGACGGTGATTTTGCGGCCACCCTGTTTGACGAATACGAGCGCAACATGCGCTCACTGGGAGTGCGCATCATCGGGTGCATTGCAGACAGCTCGAATGGCGCTGTCGGAGCAGATAAACTGCTGCCCACGCCCAACGATTTCTATAAATTCTGCCGGCAGAATCGCGTTTCGGAGATTGTGGTTGCCCAACAGGAACGCCGTAGCAGCGAAGGCGGTTGGCTGCCAGTGCCGGCCCTCATGGAGTGTAAGTTGCGGGGCATTGCGATAACCAATGGCGTCGATTTTTACGAGCGCGAGCTTAAAAAAGCCAAACTGGATATGGTTCATCCGTCCTGGATTGTATTTTCCGAGGGTTTCAAACCCTCCAAAACCCGTGACTTTACCAAGCGCTTTCTGGATCTGGTTATCAGCCTCACGCTCCTTGCGGTAATGCTTCCCTTTGTCATGCTTACAGCCATTGCGGTGTTCCTGGAAACCGGGCGGCCTATATTGTACAGCCAGACCCGAGTCGGAATGCTGGGCAAAGAGTTTCGCATTTACAAGTTTCGCAGTATGCGTCAGGACGCTGAAAAAGACGGCAAAGCGCGATGGGCCTCCGCCAACGACAATCGGGTTACCCGGGTCGGGGCGTTCATACGGAACACACGTCTGGATGAATTGCCGCAAATCTATAATGTGATCAAAGGCGAAATGAGCATCGTCGGGCCTCGTCCGGAAAGACCGGAATTTGTCTCGGAGCTCAAAGAAAAAATCCCGTTCTACGACACCCGACATTATGTAAAACCTGGCTTAATGGGCTGGGCACAGCTTAAATACCCCTATGGCGCATCGGTTGAGGACGCCCGGGGCAAGCTGGAGTACGATCTTTACTACTCCAAAAATCACAGCCTTTTGATGGATTTTCTGATCATGATCCAAACCGTGGAAGTAATACTTCTGGGCAAGGGCGTTCGGTAAAAAAACTGGCGAGAACAACTAGGATCTGGAGAGCGTTTATGACTATTTGCACACTGATGCGAGCGAGCTTAATTGCAATGTTGGGGCTGTTTGTTACGGCCTGTTCCGGTCTGCCATCCTCCGCAGAAATGCCGCCGGCATCCGAGCGGGAGGTTGTGCCTTATGAAATTGGCGTGGGCGATACCGTTGCGGTCAGCGTATGGCGCAACCCCGAACTGGGCCAATCTATTGTGGTTCGTCCTGATGGTTTTATCTCCCTTCCCCTGGTGGGAGATGTCAAAGCCGAAGGTAAAATGCCAGAAGAGTTGGCCTCCGAAATCAGTGACACTCTGGGCGAGTACATTCGCAATCCGGAAGTGACGGTGATGGTGACCAACCCCATGAGTAAAGAGTTCCGCAACCGTATCCGGGTGACGGGGCAGGTCGCGTCGCCGCAATCAGTTGCCTTTCAGCCCGGCATGACCGTGCTGGACGTTGTACTCATGGCCGGCGGCGTTACCGATTTTGCTGCGGACGGACGTGCCGTTCTGCACCGCCAGGTTGAGGGTGAGTACCAAAGCTTCGGGCTGGACCTCAGGGCCATTCTTACGGATGGCGACATGCGCACCAACCACAGTCTGCAACCTGGTGACGTAATCAGCGTGCCGCGCAAGCAATTGTTCCGGGGCGAGCTCTGATGGATATGCAGTTCCTGATTGATATCCTCCGTGCGGTGAAGCTTGAACTTTACCGGCACAGGTTGGCAGCAGTGATCATTTTTATGACCGTAACCCTCGGAGTTTTAGCGCTGGGTTACGTAGTGCCGAAAAGCTACACCTCCAAGGCTCTTTTGTACGCAGATCCATCCAATATTCTTCAGCCTCTGCTTAAAGGCAAGGCGGAGATGACTCAGCTCGGTCGCACCAACGAAACCCGGGAGATGATTCGAAGCCGGTCTTTTCTGGAGCAGGTTGCTCTGGATACCGGAATGATCAAAAGCTCTGCACCGGATGCTGTTCGTAACGAAAAGATTGACAGCCTGCGCAAACAGGTAGCGATACGGGAACCAAACCCGAACTTTCTTGAGATTGCCTACACCAGTGGAAGCCCGGATGAGTCCTTCCAGGTTCTCAGCTCGGTATTGAACCGCTTTGTGGAACGTTCGGGGCGTAAAAAGCGCTCCGAGAGCCAGGGCGCGTTCGAGTTCATTGATTCCCAGGTTAAAACCTACCAGCGCCAGCTTGAAGAGGCTGAGCAACGTTTGAAGGAATTCAAGCTGGGCAATCAGGATGGCACCGAGGGTAGCGCCCTTTCCAGAATCGAAGGCCTTCGCCGGGACATTGAAAACCTCAAGCTGGAAATCCAGCAAACCGAATCCCAGATTCAGATGACCGGTTCCCAACTTGAGGATGAGCAGCCAGTAAGGCGCATAAAAGTTGACGCGGGCAAATCCTCAGCCGAACGGCGACTGGCGAATCTTTACCAGGAGCTGGACTCACTGCTTCTTCGTTACCATGAACGCCACCCGGATGTCGTCAGCGCCAAGAGTCAGATTGCAGACCTGAAAAAACAAATTGCCACACAGACCGACGACGACCGGGACGGGGGCGTTACCGAGGTGATGGAGAACCCGGCTTATGAAAACCTGAAAATCCAGCTCTCCGACGCCAAAACACGCCTGACCGTGCATAAAAATCGACTGGAGTCACTGAAGAAACTTCTTGAGGAAGCATTCAGTCGGTCCCAACGGGTTGCCGAAAACCAGGCTGAACTGTCGGATCTGACCCGCGACTACGATGTTACCCGAGGCGTATACGAAGACATGCTTCAAAGCCGGGAACAAGCCCGGCTATCCATGACCCTGGACGTTCAGGGCGAGGGCGTAAGCTTCAAAATCCAGGAGCCGGCCTCATACCCCACCCATTGGGACGGCCTGCAGCTCTACCAGGTTGGCCTCGCTGGGCCTTTCCTGGGCAGTGCCATGGTGCTGGGCCTGCTAACCATGCTGGTCATGTTAGATCAGCGCGTGCGTTCACCCCGTGCGCTGCAACTGGCGCTGCCGGAAAGTATCCCGGTGTTGACCACCATTCCCCACTACCGCAGCACCTGGAAAGACCGCATGCTGCGCAAGGATGTGCTCGCGATTCTGATTGTGCTGGCGACTTTCATGACGGCTTATTTTGCGTTTCTGATTTTCGGAATCATGGGCATCACTGTGGAATACCTGATCAACATGGCCGGGGAATTAACCGGGCTTGGGCTTGAAGAAGGGAGCAATTGATGGACGACAACAAACTCTACAATGCGCTTCTGAAAAGCCAGGATGAACGCCGCGACCGGGGCGAGGCAAAGTCCGAAGAGAATTTTCGTAAAGAACGCCCCTACGCGGGCATTGAGCGCAATAAGCCTACCATGAATCGTTTGGAGGCTGATGGCCGTCGATACCCGCCAACGCTTTACGATTCGTCGGTGTCCCTTGCGCTGATCGGCAATCCTACCCCCTGGAGCCGTGAACAGTTACGGGAGCGGAAAATAATCTATTCCGGCATGGCAGACAAGGAAGTAATGGACGCTTATCGTGAGCTTCGCATCCAGCTCCGTAATCGCGCCGGGGAAGGCAATTTCACGGTGATGTTCAGCAGCCTCGGCAATAATTCTGGCGGACTTTTAACCGCTTATAACCTCGCGGCCTCCTTTGCTCTGGATTCCCACACATCCGCACTGCTTGTGGATTGCGATACCCATAACAACGAGCTGGCTGGGCTGGTTTCCTGCCGGATGAACGCCGGTGTTACGGATTTTGTGGGCGACCGGTCGATGGATATCAAATCGATTCTCTACCCCAGTGGTGTTGAACGCCTCTCAGTCATACCGGCAGGTACCCAGGCATCTTCTGCGGTTGAGTTGTTTTCATCCGTGCGTATGCGGGAGTTGATTACAGAACTCAAAGCGCGTTATCCGGATCGGTGCATTGTGCTGAATGCACCGCCCCTGCGTGAAAATACAGAAGCACGAATCCTTGAGCGTTTTGCAGATCAGATCATCTTCGGTGTGCCTTTTGGAGAAGTCACCGGGGAGGTCATTGCAGATTCCGTGGACACATTCGGGTCTGATAAATTCTCCGGCCTGATTTTTCAGGAGTAGCCCATGGAACCCACAGCAGGAAACTCAAGCAAATACAGCCTTCATGTAGGTCCGGGGTTCGTGGGTGCTTTGTGTTTAGCCTGGTCTTGTGTGGCAACAGCTCAAGGCCTTAGCGATAATATCAGCAGCCTGTCTGGTTCGGCCTCGGTGTTTACCGGTATCACTCACACTCGAACGGACCTGGGAGAGTCAACCGACACCAACACAAAGCCCGGTGTTGGTGTGTCCGGGCAGGTAGGCGGTCAACTTGAAAGCGGCGCCAATGCGCTTGTGTTGCAATACGGCGGCACGCTTCAAACCCCGCAGGACACCCTTCGCAATCGTCAAGCGAGCAACACCTCGGTCACCGGCGCCTCCCGCTATACATACTTTGATCCCAATAGTCGCATTGACTTCAATCTGGGCCACACAATCAGTTCCGTGCGTAACAACACGGGTTTCGCTGTAAATTCTTCCCGCTACAATACCCGCAATAGCTTGAATGCGGGAGCCGGGTTGAATTTCTATCCGGGCGATTTATCCACCGTGCGGTTTTTTGGCCAGGCCGGCCGCAGCTTTACTAGCGGAGTTCTCAAAAATCAGCAATCTTACACCGTTGGCAGCGAGCTTTCTCGAAGGTTGAGCGAGCGCTCCACGGGTGGTCTTAACCTTAGCCGTAGCTGGTCTGACAAGCGTAATACAAACCTCACGATCGATACCGCGCAGTTGGTCTACAGCCTGCAAACGGAGAGCGGGTCTTTCAGGATAGGGGCGGGGGGAAGCCGGGCAGAAACAGAATACAATGACGGAACCACTAGCAAAAACGACGCGGTAACGGGTTTTGCAGAGCGAGCCTGGGTAACGTCCAATTGGCGTACATCGGTGAAATACGATCGCCGCTTGTCAGACAGCGCCACAGATCTCTCCCTGAACCTGCCGCCGGTTTTTTCATTTTTGCCACAATCAGTTCGGTTGCGGGATCTGGTGCTTAGAGATTCACTGTCTCTGACCCACAATACCCAACTCGTGTGCGATGCCTGCATTTTGGGCTTTTACGTACAAGGTGCACAGCTCGAATCACAGAATTCCGGCACCACAACATACCAATACCGCGCCAGCGCCAATTTCGGTTTTCAGCTTACGTCGCTGCAGCGTCTTGATTTTCGGTACACATGGGCAGGCGATTCGAATGAAAATGCCAGCGGGAATAATGATCAGATTCATCGCTTAAAAGCGAGTTGGACCCGACAGATCGCAGAAAACACAACGTTCGGCGTTGAGTTCAATCAGGCGTATCTGCGCTCGAAGTCCATCAGGAATGATAAGGATCAGTTTGAGGTGCGCCTCGTGTTGAGCCGCGGGTTTTCACTGGCGGAGGTCGGGAGGTAGTGACTACAGCGTCACCCAAACAGCAACTGGATGAACTTAAAGCCCTCAAAGGAAGCCTTAGCCGTCAGATCGGCCAGGCCAAGAAAGCAGGAGAAGAACCGGAAACCCTGATCCACCGGTTGAAAGCGGTGTCTGATGAGCTCAAAGCGGTTCAAAAAGCCCAGAAAAGCCAGTTAAACAAGGCGGAAAATACACAGACATCATCGGAACCACCGTTCCCGGATATCGCCCGTGCTTCCGCTGTCGCAAACCCGATTCAGAATCTCTCGTCCAAACCCGTTCACCATCTGGTAGCAGTAGTTCGGGGATCAGAAGCAGAAGCTGGGTGGGATCGATTTGTGAAAAATCACCCAGCCGCAACACCCTACCATTTTATCAACATCCGCCGTTTTATTGAGCAAACGTATGGGCACACTACCCATTACTGTTATGCATTATCGGCGGATGGAGAAATACTGGGAGTTCTGCCGCTCGTGCAGCTCAGCAGCAAATTGTTTGGAAATTTTGTGGTCTCCGTACCTTATTTTAATTACGGGGGATTGCTGACCAACAGTCAGGAAGCGGCTACCAGGCTGGTTGCGGCGGCCAATGAATGGCGACAAAGTATGGGTGCCAGCCATATCGAATTGCGTCATCTTCAGGATAGTGAACTTGAACTGCCGCAACGGCTTGATAAGGTCACCTTTTTGTTACCCTTGCCGCCAACCACCGAATTGCTTTGGCAGACCTTTCGCCCGAAGCTTCGCGCCCAAATACGCCGTGCTGAGAGGGAAGATCCGGAATTAATGATTGGCGGTCCGGAGTTGCTTGGCCCGTTCTATGATGTGTTCGCCTGTAACATGAGAGACCTCGGTACCCCCGTTTACGGCAAAGACTTTTTCCTGAATCTGCTTCAGCATCTGGGCGAATCAGCCCGGCTGGTGGTTGTGAAATTGAATGGAAAACCTGCAGGCTGTGCATTTTTGATGGGTTATGCAGAGCAAATGGAAATCCCCTGGGCTTCCACGCTGCGAGAGTTCAACACCACCGGCATCAACATGTTCATGTACTGGAAAGTGCTTGAATTCGCCATATCCCAAGGCTACAAGGTGTTTGATTTCGGCCGTTGCAGTAAAGATTCAGGCACCTACAAATTCAAGGAGCAGTGGGGCGCTCAGCCCATTCCCATGCATTGGGATTATTGCTTGCCTCCCGGGGAAAATCTGCCGGAACTGAATCCAAATAATCCGAAATTCAAACTATTGATAGCGGTATGGCAGCGTTTGCCGGTATGGCTTACACGGCTCATTGGCCCACACATCGTGAAAAGCCTGCCCTGATATGAGCCTCTTTCAAACCGACTCATGGCAAAGCGCCTGGTGGGATACCTGGGGGGTGGAAAACGGGTTGAAACTGGCAAGAAGCTGGGGTGATGGCAAGTCAGGCATCTACACGTCAACATACCGCCTAAAAGGCTTTCTACCCGTTCGTTCTGTTGAGCTCGTTGGCAGCAGTTACCGAAAAATACGGTCTACCAGAAC
>NZ_DRGY01000074.1 GCF_011049865.1 Marinobacter antarcticus
CGGGACGTGAGCTTCAGTGGTTACGAAATGCACAACGGCGTCACTGCGGGCGACGCGCTTGCGCGCCCACTGGGCCGAATGGATGGCAATAACGAAGGGGCCATCAGCGCCGATGGCCAGATAGCCGGCACGTATGTGCACGGAATTTTTGATGAACCCGCAGCCTGTGAAGCGCTGCTGCGATGGGGCGGGCTGGATCGCGCCGGTGTCGCAGTAGACTATCAGCAACACCGACTGGCACAGCTTGATCGATTGGCGGATGAGGTTGAGCAGCATCTGGATACGGACTGGTTGCGGGATCTGCTCGGCGTGAAAACTGCTGCGACTGGCTCCGCTTCCGGCCTTGATTCTAACGTTGATTCTAACGTTGATTCTGAATACGGCAGGCAGTCATGAGCGATCCGAATCGCCCATTCAGCGATAAAGAACGCGAAGGTCTCTACCGCGCGATTTTCGAACGCCGTGATGTGCGTTCCCAGTTTTTGCCAGATCCCATTCCCCGGCCCGTGTTGGCAAGACTGCTAAACGCCGCGCACCACGCGCCGTCGGTGGGCTTTATGCAGCCCTGGGATTTTATTCTGATCGACAGCCTGAACGTGCGTCAGCAGGTATTGGCCAGCTACCACGAAGAAAACGCCAAAGCCGCAAACAACTACAGCGGCGAGCGCCAGGAAACCTACCGTAGCCTGAAACTGCAGGGTATTGTTGAAAGCCCCATGAATCTTTGCATTACCTGTGACCGCAGCCGTGGCGGCACCCATGTGCTGGGGCGTAATTCCATTGTGGACATGGATCTGTTCAGCACCTGCCTGGCGGTGCAGAATCTATGGCTGGCGGCGCGGGCGGAAGGCATAGGTGTGGGCTGGGTGAGCATTGTGGATCAAGGCACATTGGCAAACATTCTGAACCTGCCGGATAACGTGTATCCGCTGGCCTATTTATGCCTTGGCTACGTAAGTGAGTTTCTGGATCAGCCCGAATTGCAGGCAAAAGGCTGGCGTTCGCGCCTGCCCCTTGGCGAACTGGTTCACCGCAATGGCTGGGGCACGGCGGTTGATAATGAATGGGAGTTGCCATGAAGTTTGCAGGTATCCACGAACGCGCCATCGCGCGTAAGGGCGGCGTTGAAGCGCTGAACGCCCTGCTGCCAAAACGTCCGTCTGCCAACGAGTTAGAGGCGCGCACCGATGACCGCTACCTCTCGGAAATAACCCGTTGCGTGTTCAAAGCCGGGTTCGTCTGGCGCGTTATCGAGAACAAGTGGGCCGGTTTCGAGGCGGCGTTCCACGGTTTTGTGCCCGCCTACTGGCAGCAGGTGCCGCCGGATGTTCTGGAAGCGTTGGCTCGGGATGAGCGCATTGTCCGCAACATGCAAAAGATTAGAACGGTGCCGGAAAACGCCCTCATGATTATGGATGCAGCGCGGGAACACGGCAGTTTTGGTGCGTTCCTGAAACAATGGCCGCCTGAAGATCAGGTTGGCCTGCTGCTGTGGCTAAAGCGCCATGGGGCGCGCCTTGGCGGTAACAGCGCACAGTATTTTCTTCGTCGTGTGGGTTGGGACGGGTTTATTTTATCGAGCGATGTGATGGCCGTTTTGCGTCATAACGATCTGCTGGATGCGTCGCCCGGCAGCAAAAAATCGCTGCAGCAGGCGCAAACCGCCTTTAATCACTGGCAACAGGAAACGGGGATGCCTTACAGCCACCTTTCGCGAATTGTCTCCTGCTCAATAGATACCTGAACCATTAACTCCGCCTGTCTCAGCCGTAATGGTCAGTTTTCATCCAGTTGATCTATAGTTTGTTGAACCATTATCTGGTTTTTGCGAACAATCAGGAGGCTGCGTCATGAACACACTGCGTAACAGGTTTCTCGGATTTGCACTTGCGTTGACGTCCATCGTTGCGATCACAGGCGCAAGCCAGGCTATGGCCGCAACCGCGGAAGATCTCGACCGCAATGCCAACCAGGCATTGGAAACACTCTACAAATCTCATCCCGTTGCTGAAACCCTGGCCCGCGAGGCCAAGGGCATACTGGTGTTCCCCAATATCGTCAAGGCGGGCCTGGTGTTTGGCGGCAGCTACGGTGAAGGCGTTTTGCTCAAAGGCTCGGAAGTGACCGACTACTACAACTCGATCACTGGCTCCTGGGGACTGCAAGCAGGGGCTCAATCCTATGCCTATGCGGTGTTTCTGATGACCGATGAAGCCGTATCCTATCTGGAAAAGACCAACGGCTGGGAAATCGGCGTGGGCCCAACGGTCGTGCTGGTTGATGAAGGTGTGGCGAAAAATCTGTCGAGTTCGTCGCTCAAAGACGATGCCTATGCGTTTATTTTCAGTCAGCAGGGTTTGATGGCCGGATTAAGTATTGAAGGGACTAAAATATCCCGGATTGATCGCTGAGAGACTGCACGGCGTTGCTGCTGTGTGCTTACATTCCCAGCAGCAACGCCAACTCACAAAACACCACGCTGGCGCCCAATGTGTCGCCGGTATAGCCGCCCAGTTGCTGTCTCAAATATCTGCCCCAGAGCAAGGCGACGAAAATAGTAGCGGTGAGGGCTACCAGCCAGAACCCCGGCATCCACATGCTGCAAAGCAGAGCGACAGCCGTCGTAAATGCAATGCTCAACGTTAAGCGCTTGCGTGAGAAGTCTTCTGCCACCGGCTTGCTTTTGCTCTTGTCGGGGTCGGTAACATAGGGCAGGAAGGCCATCAGCAATAAAGGCGTAAGCCGGCTAATGGCGGGTGTTACCAGCAATGCCAACCAGATGCTGCGGGTATCTAATAAAAGCGCAGCTTTCAGCCCCAGGGCCATCAACAGAGCCACGGTGCCGTAGGTGCCGATGCGGCTGTCTTTCATGATTTCCAGGCGTTTCTCAACGGTGTAGCCCCCGCCCAATGCATCCACGCTGTCGGCAAGGCCATCTTCGTGAAACGCGCCGGTCACAAACAAATGGACGCATAAAACCAGCAGAACACTGATCAACGGGCTCCACGCCAGGCTGAATACTGTAAACAGGCCCGCGTACAACGCACCGAGCAACAGCCCGACCACCGGAAAGTAGGCACTGCATTGGTTCATGAGCTTCTGCGAATAATCAATGTGCACCAGCATGGGAATGCGGGTAAGAAAGCCAATGGCCAGCCAGAAAGCCTGCCATTCGTGCCGAGCCCGTGAAGTGTGGCGTTCATGTCGTGCGTTTTGCTCTGTCACGGCAGGCTCTCCTGACTATTCTGACTCTCATGAGTCTCTGACGTTGCTTCCACATCAGGCGCTCGCCACCCGGTTAACGCGTCAAGCCCCGCAACGAGAAGGGCCGCCGTACCCGCGCCGGCGAGTGTCAGAACGATGCGAGTGAAGGTTGCATAGCCGGGGTCCTGAGTTGAGAGCGCCCCTGCGATCAGTGCCAACGCCACCGACAAGGCATACTGATACACCATGCTAGGGTGGCGACCGTGCAGCATCAGGTGGCCAAGCCACAAACCGCCAAGAAAAATCAGCCCAAGCAGAATGGGCAGGTGGGACGATAACGTGAACAGCCAAAGCACCGAAAGCCCGACAGCGCTGCCATAGAAGGTGGCGAGTATACGCTGGTGGGCTTCGTAGAACACCGCGTTGCGGGTAGGGAATACCAGCACCATTGCTGCGATAACCGCCATCATCATGTCCGACGGCTGCATAACGGCATAAAGCCAGAACGTCAGGCCCATCAGTACTGTTGCCCGAATGGCCGCGCCCAGGGTGACATTGCCGCCGCTGGGCACCGGCTCATCAACATGCTGCTCCCGGGTTCTTGCGGGAAACAACGCGTAAACAATCGGGCCCAGTACAAGCCCCACCAGAGACGCCTGAACAAAGCCGTCGCGCATGGTCTCAACGGTGGCTGTGCCATGCATGCCCATCACCGACATCAACACCGCTACGATAATAATCAGCATGCCGGCCTGGGC
>NZ_DRGY01000075.1 GCF_011049865.1 Marinobacter antarcticus
CGGACCTGGGTTTCTCCATCGAGACTTACTACAACCCGTTGCTGCAGAGTATTCGAGACCTGCCCATGCCGGTTATTTGCGCCTTCTCGGCGCTCAGCTTGTCACCCAATAAGGCCAGGCCTTTTGCGCGGGCCATTCCTACTGCGCGCGGTAGGGTCCAGGTGCCGCCCGAATCGGGAATAAGGCCAATCTTGCAGAAGGCCTGAACAAAGTTTGCAGACTTCGCCGCAATTGTGATGTCGCAGACCAGCGCGATGTTGGCGCCGGCGCCAGCTGCAACGCCGTTCACCGCGCAAATAACCGGCATGGGCAGGTCTCGAATACTCTGCAGCAACGGGTTGTAGTAAGTCTCGATGGAGAAACCCAGGTCCGGCGCTTCGTCGCCGGGCTTGACGCTGCGATCTGACAGGTCCTGACCGGCACAGAAACCCCGGCCGTTGCCGGTAAGCAGCATGACTCGCACGGTGTGATCGTTGCGGATGGTATTCAGCGCGGCACGCATTTGCTCATGCATTTCAACGTTAAAGCTATTGAGGCTTTTAGGGCGATTCAGGGTAACTTTTGCAATCCCCTGGTCGATATCAAGAAGCACACTCTGCTCGGTCATGAAAGAATCCTTGTAGTTTAATGATGCGGCGACTTGATGCGGATTAGGGTGGCTTCCGCTGGGCGGTACCCCCTCATTGATTTATCAAAAGAGTATAAGGTTGAATTGATACCGGTCAAGAATCTGAAACCAAATTTTTGTATCACGTTATTATGAAATCAAGTTATTCGTCTGTAGATTTATGATTTATATGGTTATTTATTTTGTTAACCTTTAGTCTTAGGTCGTAACGGAAGAGCCCGGGCCGGGCCTTTCCACACTGCGAACCGCGCACTATCTGTTCCGATACAGAAAAAGTAGCTTAAGATACGAAAGAACAAACACGTTATAAGGAGCGTTTTATGCCTTGTTACCGGATTGATGGTGTGACGCCGGTGGTGCATCCATCGGCATACGTGCACCCCACCGCTGTGCTCATTGGCGATGTGCACGTTGGGCCGGATTGCTACGTTGGGCCCTGCGCGTCTTTACGGGGTGATTTTGGTCGTATTGTGATGAAGCAGGGGGCCAACCTGCAGGACACCTGCGTTGTTCACGCGTTTCCCGGGCGCGATGCGATTATCCGGCGCAACGGCCACATAGGGCACGGCGCGGTGCTTCACGGCTGCGTGATTGAAGACGACGCCATGGTGGGGATGAACGCCGTAATAATGGATGAAGCTGTGATTGCTGCGCGGTCCATTGTGGGCGCGGCCGCCTTTGTGAAAAGCGGCTTCAGTTGTGAGCCTGCCTCGCTCATCGTGGGGTCGCCCGCCAAGGTGCTGCGCCAACTGAGTGAGAAAGAGGTTGGCTGGAAGCGACGCGGCACTGAGGAGTATCAGGCGCTTACACGGCGGTGCCTGGCGAATATGCGGGAATGCTCGCCGCTGACCGAAGTGGACGCTGATCGGCCGACGCTGCAGATTGGCAAGCACGATCTGAAGGACCAGTGATGAATCCATTGTCTCGATGGTTCAACTCGTATCGTGTTTGGCCAGAGACTCCAGGAAAACCTCGATAGGCTGTGGAACCCCAAAAAAATACCCTTGCAGATGTACGTTGGGGTGTCGTGAGGACAGGAAGTGTGCATGCGCCTCGGCCTCCACGCCCTCGGCAACAACGCGGACTCCGATGGTTTCGCCAATCCGCACGACCATCTCAACGATATTGGCAGCCATGGGGTTATTTGGCGCTGACAGCATAAAACTCTTGTCGATCTTAACCTCGGATATTGGCAGGCGCTGTAACCGTGACAACGAAGAATAGCCTGTTCCAAAATCATCCAATGAAAAAGTGCAGCCGAGGCTTCGGATGGCCTCCATTTTCTCCACAACTGTGTCCAGGTCGTTAGCTGACACGCTTTCTGTCAGCTCGAGTGTCAGCAGTTCTGAGGGGAATCCGGAGGCTATGACAGCATTTGTCACCGTCTCCACAAAGTCGTCTTCTGCGAAGTGCTTTGCGGAGATATTCACAGCGCACATCAGGGTTGGATTGATATGATGCAGCTCACGCATTTTTTCAAGCGTTTTGCGCAAGACCCAGCGTTCGATTTTTACGATTTGCCGGGAATTTTCCGCATGAGGGATAAACTCATCCGGGCCCAGCAGGCCGCGCTCGGGATGATGCCATCGAATCAGGATTTCCAGCCCGTATAGAATCCTGTCTGGTGAAAGTTGAGGCTGTGCGTAAAGTACCAGCTGATCCTGTTCAATAGCTTGGTTGAGCTCTGATTCAATCTGTAACTGGTGGCGAATTTTTTCGCTCATCGAATCTTCAAAAATGGCGATTGGCCGGTTAGCTACCTTGGCACTGCGATGAGCGGTTTCAGCGTGTTGAAGCGCGGAAGAGGGTGAGTCTGAACTTTCCGTGGGGCACAGGGCCGCACCAACGGTTACCTCAAGACGCAGACCAGGGTTGTTCCCATACTGGATGGGTTCGGTCAGCGTGTTCTGGATGCGATTGTAGAGCGCGAGAATAACCCGGTAGGCATCATCTATGCTCCACTGTTTAGGGGCCAGGACGATGCCAAACTCGTCACCTGAAAGTCTGGCTATGGAGTCGTCTGAGAAAACTGCAGCCCGAAGGCGCCTGGCAAATTCCTTGATTACCTGGTCGCCACATTTGAAACCATAGGTTTCATTGATATATCGAAAGTTGTCGATATCAACAACAAGAACGGCGGTGGACACGTTTCCATGATTGCAGAACTTCAGCACTGTAACCAACTGATTCAGGAAAAGAGCCCGGTTCGGCAGTCCGGTAACAGGGTCGCGCCACGTCAGTTCTTCTAATCGCTGTTCTGTCTCTTTGACGCCGGAGATATCATTGAAAACCGAAATATAGTGTGTGATTTCACCATTTTTTGAGCGGATTGTACTGAGTGTGCGCAGTTCGGGGTAAGGCTGACCGGATTTCCGACGATTATAAAGCTCTCCAGTCCAATGGTCGTGCTTAGCCAGATGAGCAAGGATGTTTTCCGGGCATGCCAGATTATCAGGATGCTGGTTCAGCGAGGCATAACTGACGTTGAGTACATCTTTTCCGGAATATCCCGTAATGCGGGAGAACGCGGCGTTAACCGCGACAATTTTGCAGTGAGCATCCAGTAGGACGATGCCCTCCGAGGTGGCCATGAAGACGCTCTCGAAAAGGCCTGTGTCTGGCTTGCCTGCGTTGCCAAGTAGCTCAATCCGTTTTTTTAGATTCTGATTAAGCGCGATCATGTGATCAAGCATTCCGCTCAGGGAAATGTGTGTGCGCACTCTGGCCCGGACGGCAGCCAGGCGAATCGGCTTGTGGATATAGTCCACAGCACCGGCTTCAAACCCCCTCTCTTCTGATTTCAGATCGCTCAGGGCGGTAATGAATATAACCGGTATATGCTGTAAATCGGGTCGGGCCTTCAGATTGCGGCACATCTGCAGGCCATCTGTTCCGGGCATCATTATATCCAACAGAATAAGGTGAGGTTTGTCGCCTTGCTCCAGAATATCCATGGCTTCGGAGGCATTGGTTGCAATAATCAGATCGTAGTCCCGGCTAAGCGCATCGGTCAGAACGCGAACGTTCGTGGGCTCATCATCGACAATCAGAATTTTCGGGCTGCAGGCCGACTTTAAATCAACCGGCCCATCCTGCCTGGATAAATCAAGGTAAGGGTCTGACACAGTTGCGCCCTCCATCTTCCTTGGCCTCATAAAGACTCTTGTCCGCAGCGGCAATTAATTCGGCAGTATTGGAATGAGATGATGGCTGAGTTGCTGCGCAGCCTATAGACAGGGTGAAGGGTGTGTAGGTTTTTGCGAAATTCAGGCAGTTCTGGAGCTCTGTCTGCACGGCATGGGCAAGGTTGTTTGCGACCGTTATTGTGTTGCGCAAGTCGGCTCCGGGGATGAGTGCGGCAAACTCATCACCACCAAGGCGAGCAACGACCTCTCCGGCTCTTACAAAGCATGTGTTCATGGCCGTTGCGAGTTTTTGCAGGCACAGGTCGCCCTGGGCATGTCCATACTGATCGTTAATCTTTTTGAAGTGATCCAGGTCGATAAGCACCAGGCCAACTGAGCAGTCCTGGCGCCTGGCGCGCCGCCATTCGAGATCAAGCTGCTGATTGAACAGGCGTCGATTACCAATGCCGGTTAGTGGATCGGTCAATGCAGCCGCTGCCAGCATGTCTGTTTTACGTTTCAGATCAATAAATGTGGATACTTTGGCGCTTAGTATGGTTTTGTTGAATGGCTTCAGTACGTAGTCTGTTGCGCCGTGCCGGAAAGCCTCTTCGATATCCTGTATTTTATCAGACGCTGAAATGCAGATTGCCGGTACGTAGGCATACAATTCAGAAGCTCTCAGTTCGTTCAGAAAATCGAGCCCCGAACCATCGGGCAGGTATAGATCGAGAAGCACGATATCTATTTCTTCAGACAAGAGCCGCCTTGCTTCCGCAAGGCTCTGGCTAATGACCAATTCGCAAGCGTCGCCCAGAATGCCAGCCAAACTGGCAATACCGACGGGGTCATCTTCAACGATTAGCACTATGGGCGCTCTATTTACTTCCATCAGACTGGCTACCCTGGCTTTTGGATTTGATCTTCGCAAGCAGATTGATTGCCTGTTCAAATTTATAAGTTTCAAGTGCTTGGGCTAACTGGGATGCTAGAATGGTCTCGCCGTTCTCCCGCAGAAATTGCAGCACCTGATCGATATCGCTATCCCTCGCAATACGATTACTACCCAACCGTTGTGTCATTCGCGCAATGATGTGGCTGATTGGCTCTCGTCGGGCACTATCAGTCAGCCTTGGTGTTTCGTCAATAAACGTCATTTCCGAGAGTTGACGGACGTGTTCTGTCAGTGTGGTCAGAAGCGTTTCCGTACCGAGCGCAGACTCTCCAGTGTCTATGGCCTTTTCAACCTGCGCTGAAATGCGCACCAACTCGGTATCGGCAATATTGGCTGCAGCACCTTTTATTTTGTGGGCAACTGCTTTGGTCATTTTCGGATCATTGAGAAGCCGGCAGTTTTCGATTTCAGCCGTCATTTGTGTTGAGCTGGCCACAAAGCTGCGCACGCAACGATTAAAAAGGCTGGGATCGGCTCCGAACATTTCCTGGTAAACAGAGTGTGAAATGAAATCCGGCAGGCCGGGCTGATGGGCTTGCTCGGGGCCGTCTGTATTATTGTTAGAGTCGGGCACTGGTTGTGTCATCACATGCTCTTTGAAAAAAGCCTGCAGCAGCCTCTGAATATCTCCGGGAAGAACGGGCTTGGTGAGGTAATCATCCATGCCTACGGCGTAAGAGCTGCTGCGATCATGTTCCGATATCGAGGCCGAAAGCGCGGCTATAACCGGCTGTTTTATGTCCTCCCGGCTACGAATCTGCGCGACAATATCCTGCCCGGTTTCACCGTCCAGATGCAGGTCCATAAGAACAAGATCAAACGATTGGGTTTCAAGCTGATGCATGGCTTGAGCTCCGTTATGGACAGACTTCGAGTCCACCCCAAAGGAGTTTAGATAGCTTGCGACGATTTCGCAATTAAGATGCACGTCATCAACGATCAGCACTCTCAGATTTTGAAACAAAGAGCGGGGAGTGGATATAACGGTGTGTTCGTCGAGCTGCTGCGGCGCCAACTGATCAAAAAGCTTGGAGGGGGTTAGTGGTTCAAATGCCACACGCCCGCCAGCGTTCTGATATTCAATCATCCAGTCGCGCTTGAGCCCAGCGGGGACGATTATCAGCAGACGAGTCAGCGGGTATCGTTCCGGCACAACCAATAGCTCCTGGACGAGCGTTTTTATGACCTCTGTTCCGATATTTTCCATATCGATGATAATCATTGAGGGCATCGCGCCTTCGTTAATCTGTGTTTCTGCCAATACGGATTTGATCTGTTGCAGGTCCGGGATTGGTGTCAATTCCAATGACCAATGCTCGCGATAAGCCTCCAGCAAAGAGAGGTTATGGTCGAGGCCGTGGTGATAGACCCGCATAGGACTGGAAACATGGCGAGTGCCGATGTTTTTTTCGTTCTCTGCCAGCGCAACAGGAATCAGGAGCGTGAACTTGGATCCCTCATTTTCAGCGCTTTCCAGCGTAAGAGTTGCTTTCATCAATTGTGCAAGATGGCTGCTGATGGCGAGGCCAAGGCCCGACCCACCAAAAACGCGACTGGTGGATTCATCAGCCTGGCGGAAGTTTTCAAAGACACGTTGCTGGTCTTCTTCCCTGATACCGATACCGGTATCTTTTATCGTAATTTTTAGCGTTCCGTGAGTGTCGTCGATTCTGCAAAACCCGATACTGACACTCACGCTGCCTTCGTGGGTAAACTTAATCGCGTTCCCGACCAGATTGCTACAAATTTGGGAGATTCGCAGAAGATCACCTGTTACATAGCGGGGAGTGGAAGGTGCAATGTTAACGCGCAGTTTCAGCCCTTTCTCTTCAGCAACGATCGCAAATAACTCAACGCTTCGCTGGACCAGCGACTCAATTTCAAATGGCTGATAATCCAGTTCAATATGATCCGCTTCGATTCTGGACAGATCGAGTATATCGTTCAGCAATTGTAGTAATATTTCCGATGCGAAAAATGCCTTGTTCACCAGTCGGTGGGAGTAATCGTTTAGCTGTGCTTCTTTCAAGAGCACTAGCATACCGATAACAGCGTTCATGGGTGTGCGGATTTCGTGACTCATATTTGCCAGGAAGGCCGTTTTCACCTTGACCGCAGATTCGGCCTCCTGTTTCTGCATTTTCAGTTCAGCAGTTTTCTCGATAACCTCCTGCTCGGCCCGCCGCTTTGCGTTCGATAGCAGGAGGAACGCGGTCAGAATCAATCCGTTGATAATCAGACCACCTATAAGAATGGCTGCAGGTTGCCTGCTGACATTGTACTTTTCAAAAAGTTGTGTTGACTGCACATCAAATGTCCATTCCCGGCCATATATACCCAGAGAGTAAGAGGCTTGGAACATAGGTGAGGTGTCGTAGTTGCGCTCTGCCGTTTGACGGAACTCGCTGTACAGCTCGTGTTCACCATCACTGATGCGAAAATGCAGCAGCCGGTTGCTATTCGCCAGAGTGCCTTCCATCAGCCGGGAAACGATAAACGGTGCATACACAAGGCCCAGGAAAGTTGCTTCCTTGTTTTCTTGTTGCAGAACTTTCGAAGTGCGATAGAAGGGGTGAAAAAACAGAAAGCCCGGCTTTTTTTCGTCGTCCTGCACCAGGGCTATGGGGCCGGTGATCTGCGTCTCACCTGTACGCATCGCTTTTTGAGCAGCCGTGAAACGGTTTGATTCATGGGCCATATCAAGGCCAATGGCGGCTTCGTTTCCGGCTAACGGTTCAAGATAGGTGATCGGCCAAAAATCCGTTCCTGTGTGAAGAGGGTGAACTCGGAAGTCTGGACGTTCTTGTCGCTGTTTTGCAACATAGGATTCGAGACTGCTTTCCGGCACCCTTTTAATAACGCCAATCCCGCTCACTCCAGGCAATCGATCTTGCACAGCAAGTGACTCTGCGAAGCGCTGCCATTGAGTGAGTGAGACGTCACCGTCGTTGGCGCGGATGTTGCCAACACCGGCAAGCAGGGCAAACTCGTATTTTTGCATCCGATCCATCAGCAGCGTATTGAGTTGCTGAACCCTCTGATCAAACTGATCTTTAGCTCTGGCATCGGCAATTTGCGCAGAAATTTGCCAGGCTGTGATGGTCAACAACAAGGAAAGACCGATGACTATCCAGTGCAACTTTGTTATCTGAGCCGCAGCCACCCGGAGTTTTACCATATACTGGTCTTGCCTCAATGATGGATTCATGCACTTTAAATCAGACTAGCCGAGATTGAGCAAAAGTTATAACTTGACGGTAAGTTACCGCGAATCGAGAGCGCGAGTGGGGCGGTAGTTTTCGATTCATGCGTTAATCAGGTGAGGTACTATTATGACGTTTTATTTATAGCAGTGTGGAATAAAAGGATGATTATGAATCCTGACGAATGGCCGGCTATTCTGGACGTGATTCCGGATGCGCGCGACGGCCTGACCCGCACGGAGCGGCTTATTCTGTACCTGGTGCATCAGAACCAGGAGGAGCGGAACGGCCGCAACGTTCCCACCGTTATGCTGTATGGCCGGGTTCTGGAATACGTTGATATGAGCGAGGCGGAGCTGCACGTTTACCTCGACCGGTTGGGTGTCAGAGGCGATGGCACGCCATAGGAAACGTCGGATCAGTCATCCAGCACATAGAGCCTGCGGCCTGCGCCGAGGCCAGCTACGATCGCCCCGATGCCAATAACGCTGAGGAAAATACCCGCAACGTTCCAGCTATCGAAGCGCTCATGCAGAACACCCACCAATAGCGGCCCCAGGGCTGCCATAGTGTAACCAACGCTCTGCGCCATCCCCGACAAGCGCGCGGCGGTGTCTGCATCGCGCGCTCTCACCGCAAGTAAAGTAAGTGCGATGCTGAACGAGCCACCCTGGCCCAGACCGAGCACGATTACCCACAGCCAGATTCCTTCAATGGGCGCGTAAATACTGCCGGCAATTCCGGTGAGTGTGGCCACCATGACCAGCACCACCATGGCTCGCTGGTCGCGCATATGGCTGGCTATCCATGGGGCCGCAATGGCTGTTGGCACCTGCACAAGAATCGATACCGACACTGCCAGCCCGGCGTTAACCGGTTCAATGCCCCGGTCTTGCAGGATGGTCGGTAACCAGCCAAATACCGTGTAGGCCAATGAGGACTGCAGCCCCATATAGAAGGCAATCTGCCAGGCCAGCTTGTCTTTGAAAAGAGACTTCTTCGGGGCGTTGGGTGTCTTGGGGGTTTGCTTGCCATCAAGCTGAAGCCACCAGGCGACTGCGGCGATAACGGCAGGAATGGCCCAGAATGCCAAGGCGGGCTGCCAGGCGCTGTCAAACGCCATGCGCAGAGGTTCAGTCGCTCCGGCCGCGATTGACGCGCCGGTGCACAGCACGGCGGTATAGATGCCGGTCATCAGGCTTGCTGACTCGGGGAAGTCGCGTTTCACAATGCCTGGTAAAAGAACACTCATCACGCCAATGCAGCCGCCGGCCACCGCCGTACCCAAGAATAGGCCACTCACTCCAAAGTAAGGTCGCACAATCATTGCCACGCCCAGAATAATGAGGGCGACCAGTACGGCCCGCTCCATGCCGAGCTTGCGCGCGGCGCGCGGCGCCAGTGGTGCCGCCAGGCCCAAAAGCAACACGGGCAGCGTTGTGAGCACACCCTGGCCGATGGATGACAGCGACAGACTGTCACCAATGGTTTTCAGAATGGGCCCGACACTGGTGAGTGCCGGGCGCAGGTTGAGGGCAACCAGCATCATGCCCACGAACATGAACAGGGCATTTCGGGTTTTTTTCGTGCTGGTTTTGTTCGTCATAAATTAACGCGTGCTAGAAAAACACGCCCGGCAGCCAAGTAGCGATTTCTGGAAAGACCATGATGATGCCAATGGCCAGTATCTCGATGATCACGAACGGTACCACGGAGGTGTAAATATCCTTCATGGTAATGTTCGGTGGTACGACCCCTTTCAGATAGAACAGGTTAAATCCAAAGGGTGGCGTTTTATAGCCGATTTCCATGTTGATCACAAACAGGATACCGAACCACACCGGATCAAAACCGAGAGATTTCACGATAGGCATGAATACCGGCAATGTGATCAGCATAATGCCAACCGGGTCGAGCACCATGGCCAGGAAGAAGATGATCACCATCATCGCAATGATGATGCCCCAAGGGCCGCCTGGAATGTGCTGCATCAAGCCCTCTATAAGGTCCTGTGCGCCCATGCTCTGGTACGCCGCACTGAAGGCGTGCGCGGCAAACAGAATCCACATGATCATGCCCGTGAGCTTGAACGTGCGGATCGCCGCTTCCTGAAGAATACTCCACTTGAGTTGGCGATAAACCGCAGCCGAAATCAGCGAGCCCAGAACGCCCATGGCGGCGGCTTCCGTGGGCGTGGTAATGCCACCGATAATGGAGCCGAGCACCATGATCACAACGCCAATGGGCAGCAGCACGGCTCTTAACGCACGGAGTTTCTCAGGCCAAGTGCCACGTTCCTCTGGAGGCAGGGCTGGTGCCAGGTGCGGCTGGAGGGTAGAGCGTACGAGGATGTAAATAACGGTCATAACCATCAGCAGAACGCCCGGCATGATGCCGGCAGCAAACATCTGGCCTACGGATACACCGGTAATAAGCGCGTAGAGAATCATCAGAATGCTGGGTGGGATCAGAATGCCCCAGCCGCCGCCGGTATTGATAACGCCCAGGGCCATTTTACGATCATAGCCCCGTTCCAGCATGGAGGGCAGTGCAATGGTTCCCATCGCAACAACCGCGGCGCCACTGATGCCAACCATGGCCGCAAATACGGCGCAGATAACCAGGGTTCCGATAGCCAGGCCACCGCGCAAGCCGCCAAACCACAGGTGCATCATGCGGTACAGATCCTTTGCGACGCCGGTTCGTTCCAACACCATGGCCATGAAAACAAACAGCGGTATGGCCACCAGGGTAAAGCTGCCCATGGTGCCCCAGATCTGCGAGGCCACCATGTAGAAGGAATCAAATCCCCAGGTGAAATAGAGGAAAATCACTGAAACGCCGCCCAGAACAAAGGCCAGCGGCAAACCCAGTATCAGAAAGAACAGGAGCGAGCCAAAAAACAGCAGCGTCAGGATTTCAATACTCATGAGTGCTCTCCTTCAGAGGCGCTCTCATCCGGGCGCTGATAATCCAGATCGAATGCAATGGCGATGTCTTCAAGGAGTTTTGCAAGCCCCTGTAAAACCAGCAAACCGGTGCCAATGGGGATGGCAAGCTTGACCGGCCAGACTGGCGGGTTCCAGGCTGAATAGGTGGTCTCCCAGCTTGCGATGGATTCGCTGGCCATATCAATGCCGAACCACAGCAGCGCAAGCGTAAACGTGAAAAATATCAGTGAGGTGAAAATATCCATAAACGCCCGTTTGCGAGGCGATAGCTGCGAGTGCAGCAGGTCGACGTTAACGTGGCCACGATGAGCCATGATGTAGCCTCCGGACATGACCGCATAAACGCCGAACAGCATTTGGGTAAGCTCGTTGGTCCAGACGGTGGGTGCGTTCAGCAGGTAACGGAAACCCACCTCCAGCAACAGGAACGCGAACATGGCGAATATGAGCAGGGCTATCCAGCGCCCGACAAAGTCATTGAGGCGAGTAACGCCACTTATGAATGCGGTCAGCACGCTCATGGCGTTCTCCAGAGGATGTTGGGTTCTTCAGGGATAAAAAGGCCGGAGGTCAAAGACTCCGGCCTTTTTGACTTATCCGCTTTCGCGGCTTAGAGGTAGCCGAGCTCGGCCAGGTAGCCTTTCAGCATATCCAGCGCCTTTTGGGCGTTGGGGCTGCGCTTGCCTTCTTCGTCCCAGCTTGCCTGTGCGGCTTTTACCAGCTTGTCCTGAACGTCATCTGGCATTACGTTCACCTGCACACCTTGCTCGGCGATAACCTTGGCCAGAGTGACGCGCTCCTTGTAAAGGTACTCGTTGGTGCGCACCCAGAATTGCTCATCAAGCGCATCCTTGACGATCTTCTGCATGTCTTCCGGCAGCTTGTTCATCGCCTTCATGCTGACAATGATGACGTCCGTGCCCGCAATGTTCAGTGCCGGTTTCACGTGGTACTTGGCCACTTCATACAGCGCCATGCTGGAGGCACCTTGAGCGGCACCCCAGTGAGCGCCGTCAACGATGCCGGAATCCAGTGCCGAGTAGAGCTCGCTGCCTGGAATATAAGAGGCTGCTGCACCCGCTTCGGTCAGGAACTTTTGCAGAACGCCAGACGAGCGAATCTTCAGGCTGGTGAAATCTTCCCAGCTGTTGATCGGCTTTTTGACCACCATTTCGGTGGGGTAAACCTTGTCGGTTGCCCAGTAAACGTCGTGTTCCGCAGCTTCATCGCGAAGCATCTGCTCAAAACCCATGCCTTTATGGAAGTAGGCGGCTTCCCACACGTTACGGAACGCAAAGGGCAGGCCGGAGGCGATACCGGCAAGTGATACCTTATCCTGAGCGTAGGCTGGAGAGATCGTGCCCATTTCCAGAATGCCACGGCTTACCGCATTAAAGGTTTCCTGAGCTTTGAACAAAGCGCCTGCTTCATAGAGCTTCAGCTTCAGGCGCCCGTCGGTGCGTTCGTCGAGTACGCGCTGCAACCTTACCAGGCTGTCAGTATAGGAACTGCTGGCGCCAGGCCAGTGGGACTGCACTTTCCAGGTAAACGTTTCCTGGGCTGCAGCGGGCGCTGCGCACAGGGCGGCGGAAACCCCGATTGTCAGGGCTGACGCGTAAACTGTGAGGGTCTTGCGTGTTTTGGCGAAGAGATTCATGACGTTGCCTCGTTCGTTGTTGTAATGATGTGGCTTGTTGTTTCACTGTGCAGAACTGACGATTGCAGGGTGAATTATTGTTTTCTGAATCTATCACAAGATAAGGCTTTTGCAATAGGATGTTTTGAGTGTAGACCGTAGAATATTTCTAAAAGGATAGTCCAATGATCGACAGCCATCAGGATCAAGGCGTACTTCAGCTCGTTATTAATCGCCCCGAAAAGAAAAATGCGCTGACGCGGGCAATGTATCAGCAATTGAGTGATGCCGTAATCCGTGCCAATAGGGCGCGCGCAATTCCCGCTTCAGGATTTTGCCGATGGTTGAGCGGGGTAGCTCATCCCGAAGCTCAATAGCCGAGATGCGCTGGCTTTTGCCTAGCTGGTTGTTGGCCCATTCGAGTATCCCGGCGGCGGAACCCTGGTGCCCGGGTTTGAGTACGATCAGGCCCAGCGGGGTTTCGCCCCACTGCTCGCTTGGAACGCCAATCACCGCCGCGTCGTCGACCGCAGGATGTGCCAGCAGCGCCTTTTCAAGATCGACCGCGTAGATATTAAATCCGCCGGAAATAATCATGTCCTTGCGGCGATCGAGAATAAAGATAAAGCCGTCTTCGTCTATTCGCCCCATATCCCCGCTGCGAAAGAATGCATCGCCTTCCGGGCTTTCCCACAGCATCTCCCGGGTTTGCTCTGGCCGGTTTACGTAGCCCCGCATCATGGAAATGGCTCGGCCAACCAGCTCGCCGGTCTCGCCTTGGGGAAGTTCATGGCCATCATCGTCGATGACGCGCACTTCCGCGCCTTCCGTTGGAATGCCTACCGAGCTCCATTTATCCGGGTGCGCAGCGCAGTCAAGGCTGGTTGATATGCCGCCCTCGGTCAGACCGTAAACTTCCCGTATGTTGCCGGGCCAGCGGGCCATAGCATCGGCGATCACGTCGGGTCTCAGGGGCGCGCTGGTGCACAGTTTCAGCTTGAAACCCGAGAGGTCAAAGCGATCGAATTCCGGTTCCGCCAGAATTCTCTGGTACTGCACCGGCACCAGCATGGCGTGGGTTGTGCGGTGTTTTTCGGCCAGTTCCAGAAACCGTCGGGCGTCGAACTTTGCCATAACGACCAAAGTGCCACCGTGAAACAGCGTAGGCAGCACCGAAACCAGTGTGGTGTTGGAGTACAGCGGCGTAGAGACCAGATTAACGGCGTCGGCATCCAGTCCATAACGGCTCATGCGCTCCATCTGCCGCTGGCGGAATCGGTAATCGTGAAGGATGCCCTTTGGGGTGCCTGTCGTTCCGGAGCTGTAGATAATGTTGAAGCCGTCGTCCAGCGTGACGTCTGCGGGGCGCGCCTCGGTTGGGGCACCGCCGAGCCAGTCACTCAGGGTCTGCCCAATCCCTTCGCTATCGTCATCCAGAGAAATAATCCGGTCGGCCGGCAGGTCTTCCAGTCCGGGCCGAAAGCCTTGAAGGAGCTCTCGATTTTTCTGCGACACAAACAGGAACCGTGCGCTGCAATCGGACAGCATCAGCTGCAGTGTTTCAGCGCTGGCCATGCCTGACAGCGGCACCATGCAGCCACCGGCGGTCAGCACGCCAAGATACAGAGCGACATAGTCAACGCTGTTCTCTGACAGTGCTGCAACAGAGTCGCCGTGCTGCAGGCCCGCCGCCCTGAGGCGGTTGGCGATTTGGTTGGTCTGATTCAGCAGGCCCCGCCAGTTCAAAGAGCCTTGTTCACTGATAACGGCGGGGTGATTCGCGCGGGTGGTTGCAAACCCCTGTATCCGGTGGCCGATGGCCTCCATGGATTCGTTGGGAGTTGTGGGCGCGTACACCGGCATTTCGATCACGTTATTTTTCATTTTAGTGCCTTATGCTGCTATGGTGTTTTGACTAGTGAAATTTACTTCCGATTATATTGACTCAAAAGCGGAAGGCATGACAAATTAATGCGAAAGCAAAATCGCCAGCGCAATATTAAGGCCCGCAAGAATAGAACCTGAGACACAAGAACAAGGAGCAGCGGCATGAAGCGTTTTGATGGTCGGGTGGCGATTGTCACCGGAGCCGGCAGTGGTATTGGTCGGGCGACCGCGTTACGGCTGGCGCGTGAGGGCGCCCAAGTGGTTATGGCTGACACGTCGGAATCCGGCCTGGTTGAAACCGGAAACCTGATGCCCGAGAACGCTGAACATCGCCGCCGCCTCGTCAACGTTGCTGATGAAGCTCAGGTAAAAGACCTGGTAAGCGAGGCTATTAGCGCGTTCGGGAAAATCGATATCCTCTGTAACATCGCGGGTATTGCCAGCACAGGCAAAGGCCACCCGCCGGTAACCGCCAACGAGCGAGGCGAGTGGGATCAGGTGCTGTCGGTAAATCTGGTGGGCACCATGCTACTCATCAAGCATGTTGCACCTCACATGCAGGCGCGCAAACTCGGGTCTATTGTGAACACCGCCTCGGTTGCGGGTATCCGCTCCGGCGCTGGAGGCAATGCGTACAGCGCCTCCAAGGCGGGAGTCATTAATCTGACCATGACGGCGGCGTGTGATCTTGGTGATGACAACGTTCGCGTGAACGCCGTTTGCCCGGGCCTGGTCGAAACCGGTATGACAAGAGCGGTATTTGACTACGCCCGCGCTAATGAAAAAGCCCACAAACTGGGCGCTCGCTGCGAACTGCGCCGTTACGGCGACCCGGAAGAGATCGCAGCGGCCATCCTGTTTTTTGCCAGTGACGACGCCAGTTACATCACCGGGCAGGCGCTGCCGGTGGATGGCGGCAATACCGCCTCTTTGAACCTGCCAGGAATGAAAGTGTAATGAGTAAGCAAGAATTGCCTTATGTGGATGGTTCCGAACTGCCGGGCTTTCATAGCCTGCTTGGCTACCGCCAGGCTTTGTGGGAGGAAAACGAAGCGGTTATAGAGCTGGAATTGCAGCCAAGGCACCTGAACCTCGGTGGCGTCATTCACGGTGGCGTGCTGACGTCACTGCTCGATATTGCCATGGCCCAGGCGGGCACACACTGTCCTTATCCGGGACGGATGCGCAAAGCCATCACCTTGTCTCTGACCACCACGTTCACCGGTCAATGCTCCAGCGGCATCATTCGCGTGACGGGCCGCAAGCGGGCCGGCGGTACGCGCATTTTTAACAGCACCGGTGAGGTTCACGACGATAAGGGCAATCTGCTTGCCATCGCCGAAGCCACCTTCCGGATACGGTCAGGCAGCGACAAGCCCGAAGGCGTTCCTATCTGATTGTGTGTTCACAAAACAGAATCCGGGCCAGCTGAAAGGCCGCTCATCGAATCGATATCAATAAAAAGGAAGCCGACATGTTCGAGTTGTCTGACAAAGCAAAAAAACTGCAGGTGCAGTTGAACGAGTTCATGGATGCGTACATTTATCCCAACGAGCACACGCATCACGAACAGATTGAACAGGCCCAGAACCGCTGGGCACCGGTTCCGATCATCGAGGAACTCAAAGCGAAAGCGCGGGCCGAGGGCCTCTGGAACCTGTTCCTGCCAGAGAGCGATCTGGGTGCAGGCCTGACCAACTTTGAATACGCCCATCTTTGCGAAATCATGGGTCGCTCTGAAATGGCGCCGGAGGTGTTCAATTGTTCCGCACCGGATACCGGCAACATGGAAACCATCGCCCGGTATGGCAATGAAGAACAGCAGGAGCAGTGGTTGAAACCGTTGCTGGCAGGCGAAATTCGTTCCTGTTTCTCCATGACAGAACCCGACGTTGCGTCCTCTGATGCCACCAATATTGCCTGCGAGATCCGTCGTGAGGGCGATGAGTATGTGATCAACGGCAAAAAGTGGTGGTCCTCAGGTGCCATGACCACCACGTCCAAAATTGCCATCGTCATGGGCAAAACCGATCCCACCGCGCCCAAGCACCAGCAGCAGTCGATGATTCTGGTGCCGTTGGATGCCCCCGGCGTAAAACTGATTCGGTCTTTGAAGGTGTTTGGATACGATCATGCGCCCCACGGCCACGCCGAGATTCATTACGAAAACGTGCGGGTGCCCGTTAGCAACATGTTGCTTGGCGAGGGGCGTGGTTTTGAAATCGCCCAGGGGCGTCTTGGGCCAGGCCGCATTCACCATTGCATGCGCACCATTGGCGTTGCTGAGCGCGCGCTGGAAATGATGTGCAAGCGCGCAAACGAGCGCGAAGCGTTTGGCCAGCCATTGTCCAGCTTCGACTCTATCCGCAAGGACATCGCCCGCAGCCGCATCGAGATTGAGCAGGCGCGGCTGTTAACGCTGAAAGCGGCACACATGATGGATACCGTGGGGAACAAGGTGGCCCGTCAGGAAATCGCCATGATCAAGGTGATTGCGCCAAGCATGGCGTTGAAGGTGCTCGACCGTGCCATTCAGGTGCACGGTGGGGCGGGCGTGAGCCAGGACACTTTCCTCGCCTCAGCCTGGGCCAAGGTTCGCACATTGCGATTGGCAGATGGCCCGGATGAGGTGCATCTGGATTCCGTCGCCAAAATCGAACTGCGCCAGTACCGATAATCAGACCGAAACCTTTGAGGAGGCGCGAGTTATGAATAACCCACTTTTTGATATGACCGGCAAGGTGGCCCTGATCACAGGTTCCACCAAAGGCATCGGCCGTTCAATCGCCGAAGAAATGGCCCGGTTGGGCGCAAAAGTTGTAATCTCCAGCCGCAAGGCCGACGCCTGTGAGCAGGTTGCGAATGAGCTGAAAGCGCAAGGTTACGAGGCCATGGCCATACCCTGCCACGTGGGTAAAAAAGACGATCTGCAGAACCTGGTGAATAGAACCAACGAAGCCTGGGGCACTATCGACGTGCTCGTCTGCAACGCTGCCACCAACCCGGTTTACGGCCCAACCTCCGAAATGACCGACGAGGCCTGGGACAAGATTATGGACACCAACGTTAAAGGTTCTTTCTGGCTCACCAATATGGTGCTGCCGCAGATGGCAGAGAAAGGCGAGGGCGCCGTTGTGATGCTGTCCAGCATCGCCGGAATCCGCGGTAACACCACGATCGGTACCTACGGTGTATCCAAGGCGGCCGAGGCGGCCCTGGCCCGGAATCTTGCAGTTGAATGGGGCCCGAAGGGTATTCGCATCAACAGCATCGCCCCGGGCCTGATTAAAACCGACTTTGCCCGAACACTCTGGGAAGATCCGGTGCGCGTTAAACGCGCCGAAGACAAAACCCCGCTAAGACGAATCGGCGACCCGGTCGATATCGCCGGCCTGGCCGTATTTTTATCAACCAAAGCGAGTGCTTACATAACCGGCCAAACCATAGTCGCCGACGGCGGCGAAACTATTTGTTGAGACGGGGCCTCGCGATTGGTGGTTAGGCCGGCGGGTGGTGTGTCTTTCTTCCGGGAAAAAGAACTCGCTGCGCTCAGACACCTTTGTTCCCTGCAGAAAGACACACCACCCGCCGTCCGCCGACCTTTTGCAGGCGGCGGCATTTCAAGATTAAAAAAGGCTAGGGCGAATCATGAGTATGAAGCCGGAATTGGTGGAGGTTCTGCCAGCACACAAATTTGACGAAGCCAGGCTCCTGTCATGGCTTCAGCAAGCAATGCCAAACTTCGGTAACCGTCTTGAAGTAAAACAGTTTCAGGGTGGTCAGTCGAATCCTACGTTCCTGTTGGAAACCGACGGCGGCCGTTATGTTCTGCGGAAAAAACCACCAGGAAAAACTCTGCCCTCCGCCCACATGGTCGAGCGAGAGTACAAGGTAATCCAGGCACTTTCAGACAACACCGGTTTTCCGGTGCCCAAGGCCAGAGTCCTGTGTGAAGACAGCGAGATCATTGGTACGCCCTTCTACGTGATGGACTTTCTGGAGGGCCGCATCGTCAGCCATTCCGCTTTGCGAGAGCTGGATCGTCAGGAAAGGCTGCCTGCTCACCACTGTGCCATCGATACACTCGCACAACTACACTCTGTTGACGTGAATGCCGTTGGCCTGGGTGATTACGGCCGGCCGGAAGGCTACGTGGCGCGTCAGGTTTCACGCTGGACCAAGCAGTATCTTGCGGCCAAAACCGACGACATGCCCGCCATGGACAAACTCATGGCGTGGCTGCCCGAAAATCTACCGTCCACCGATGAATGCGCGATTGCTCACGGTGACTACCGTTTCGGCAACCTGATGCTGGCGCCAGACAAGCCCGAGGTGATCGCGGTGCTGGACTGGGAGCTCTCAACGCTCGGGCACCCGCTGGCGGACTTGGCTTATTATTGCCTGCCCTATCATTTGCCGTTCGATATGCCGGGCATGCGCGGACTGCTGGGGGAAGATCTGGGCGCACTGGGTATACCGAGTGAGCAGGAAGCCATCGCTCGCTATTGCGCCAAAACAGGCCGCGAGGGCATTACAGACTGGCATGTGTACCTTGCGTTTTCGCTGTTCCGACTGGCGTCTATCGTTCAGGGTGTCTACAAGCGCGCGCTGGACGGTAACGCCGCCAACGCCAACGCACTTGAGGTAGGCAAGCGCGCCAGCCTGTTGGCCGAAACCGGCTGGAAAATCGCCAGTGCAGGAGAGCAGACATGAGAGTTGACATGATGGCACCCATCGTTCGGCGCATCCTCATAACTAACGACGACGGCATTAACGCCCCGGGGTTGGCGAGGCTGGAAAAAATTGCCCGCAATCTGGCAGAAGAAGTGTGGATTGTTGCGCCGGAGCACGATCGCAGCGGCGCGGGCCAAAGTATTTCCATACACCATCCTTTACGAGTCTATGAAACCGGAGACAAACGCTATTCGGTTTCCGGCACTCCGGCCGACTGCGTGCTGTATTCTCTTGCTCATTGGTTTAATGAAACACCCCCCGACCTGGTGTTGTCCGGTGTCAATTGCGGTGCGAATATCAGCGATTCGGTGCAGTATTCGGGCACGGTAGGTGCGGTGCTCAGCGCCCAGCACATGAACATTCCCGCCATTGCCCTGAGCCAGGCCTTTTTGTCCCGGGAAGGCGTCGACTGGGCGCCCGTGGAGCGCTTCGGTGAAGCGATAATCCGTAGGCTGTGGCGGCCTGGCGAAACGCGGGCCTGGAACGTGAACTTTCCCGCCTGCGAGGCGGAAGACATTGTTGCTGCGCGCTGGTGCAAACAGTCCAGCGGTTCCATTCAGCAAGCCCGCCTGCAATCCGGTACAGACGCCCGCAACCTGCCTTACTGGTGGCTGGGTTTTGATCGCAGCTCCCGGCACATTGTTGCGCCGGATTCCGACGTGGCTGTGCTGAGAGGCAGGGCCATTGCCATCACTCCCCTGCGGCACGAAGGCTCCCTGCCCGGGGATACCAAAGAATTTGATTTGTCTGCCCTGCAGACAGACTGATTTAAACCTGGAGAGAACCATGTCCATGTTCACACGCCATTATGGGGTCTGGCCTAAAGAGTTGCCCAAGACCATGACTCTGCCGAAAACCAGTGTTTTCACCAATCTGGAAATATCGGCCCTACGCTATCCCGATCACACAGCCATCATCTTCTACGATGCCTTTATTACCTACCGTCGGCTGCTGGCGGAAGTGGAGGCCATGGCAGGTTACCTGCAGGCGCAGGGTGTGAAAAAAGGCGATCGGGTGCTGCTGTATATGCAGAACTCGCCGCAGTATGTGATTTCCTACTACGCCATTCTGCGGGCAGATGCGGTGGTAATCCCGATAAACCCCATGAACCGGGCCGCTGAGCTTGAACACTACATTGCGGATACGGGCGCGGCGTTATGCCTGGCGGGTCAGGAGTTGGTGGGTTACATCACGCCGCTACTGGCAACAACCGATCTGGAACACATTGTTGTGGCTTCCTACAGCACCTACATCAAGCCGGATACCGACCTGGATTTGCCGGCGGAAGTTGCAAGCCCGGCCTGGTCGGGCGATGTTCCGGGCCTGGTGAGCTGGGAAGCTGCCATGGCGGCGGGACTTAATCCTCAATTCAGCCTTCAGGAACACACCGCAGGCCCGCAAGATCTGGCCGTTATCCCCTACAGTTCCGGTACAACCGGTGCGCCCAAAGGCTGTATGCACACCCATCGCTCGGTGATGGCAACAGCGGTACACCGTGTGTTCTGGAACCTCAGCACCTCCGACAGCGTGCAACTGGCCACTCTGCCGTTTTTCCATGTCACCGGTATGACGGGCTCCATGAACGGGCCGATTTTTGCAGGTTCCACTTCGGTTATAATGACCCGCTGGGATCGCACCACGGCATCAAGGCTCATCGAGCGCTATAAGGTGACCGGCTGGACCAACATCGTCACCATGGCGGTGGACTTTCTTTCCAACCCGGACCTTGGCAAGTACAACCTCTCCAGCCTCAACATGATTGGTGGCGGAGGTGCAGCCATGCCCGGCGCCGTGGCGGAAAAGCTGAAAAAACTCACGGGCCTTAACTACATTGAAGGCTATGGTTTGTCAGAGACCATGGCCGCAACCCACATCAACCCCAACGCAAAGCCCAAGGCCCAGTGTCTGGGTATTCCCGTGTTTGATGTGGATAGCCGGATTATCGATGTTGAAACGTTGCAAGAGAAAGCACCGGGTGAAACCGGTGAGATTGTTTCGTTCGGCCCACAGGTCACCATCGGTTACTGGAATCGGCCGGCTGAAACCGATGCTGCGTTTGTTGAAATTGACGGCAAGCGTTTTTTCCGCACCGGAGATCTCGGGTATTACGACGAAGAAGGCTACTTCTTCATGGTTGATCGCATCAAACGGATGATCAACGCGTCTGGATTCAAGGTCTGGCCGTCGGAAGTTGAGGGCCTGATGTACCGGCACCCTGCCATTCATGAGGTGTGCATTATCTCAGCCCCGGATCCCAAGCGTGGTGAAACGGTGAAGGCCTGCATCGTGCTCACGCCTGAGGCCGAAGGCAGCACCAGCGTTGAGACGATTACCGTTTGGTGCAAAGAGCAGATGGCGGCCTATAAAGTACCGACTATTATCGAGTTTGTGAGCGCCTTGCCAAAATCCCCTACGGGTAAGTTGATGTGGCGAGCACTTCAGGAGGAAGAATGGAAAGGGAAGGACTTAACATGAGCGATAAACCCAGTATTCTGATTGTAGGTGCCGGCGCTATTGGCAGCTTTTACGGCGCCATTCTGAAGAAAGCCGGTTGCCCGGTCAGCACCGTGTTGCGTTCCGACTATAACGCCGTCAAGGCGCACGGCGTTCGCATCACGAGCCCGCTTGGAGACCTGTCCTACGAACCCGATCATGTATACCGTGACGGCGACTTGCCGGAAGAGACACCGGACTTTCTGATTCTGTGTGTGAAAGTTCTGCCCGGTGTGGATCGGGTTGCGCTGGTTGCGCCCTGGATGGGTGAGAAAACCCGCCTGGTGCTGATCGAAAACGGTCTGGATATCGAAAAGGAGCTGGCCGATGCCTACCCGGACAATCCGCTTATAAGCTGCCTGGCTTTTATCGCCGCAAGCCGCACAGAGTCCGGTGTGGTTGAGCACAAAGCCTACGGCAAGCTCGTAATGGGGCGTTATCCGGAAGGTATTGATGAAAGCTGCCGTGTGTTGTCTCAGCTGTTTATCGAGGGAGGTATCAAGATCGACCTGACCGAGCGTGTTGTAGGCGAGCGCTGGCGCAAGTGCCTCTGGAACACGCCGTTCAATCCTGTGTCTGTTATTGCCAACGGTGCAGATACCCTGACCATTCTGGATACGGCGGGGGGCGAAGATCTGATCCGGGATATGATGCGCGAGGTGATGGCCGTGGCTGCGGCAGAGGGCTATCCCATGGACGAGGCGCTGATCGATCAGAACATCGAGGGCACCCGGAAAATGCCGGCCTACAAGAACAGTATGGCGCTGGACTATCTGAACGATCGGCCGATTGAACGGGACGCCGTGTTGGGTAATGTGGTCGCCTTAGCCAAGCGCCACGGCATTGCAGTGCCGCACCTCAATACGGTGCTGGTCACTTTGAAGATGCGTGCGGCGCTGGAAGGGCGGGACTAGTATTGGAATAACGCAGCCTCGCTCAGATCACGTACATAGCGAGGTTTTCTGCGACGCAGGCCGGTTTGTCCCGGCCGTTTATTTCGACGGTGGTTTTGTACGTCGCCAGCGTTCTTTTGTCGTCCACGGCGGCCACGTCTATCAGCTCAACTTTCGTGCGGATATCCGAGCCCACCGGCACGGCTGCTGGAAAGCGCAGCTTGTTCATTCCGTAATTGATAGTGGCGGAGGTGCCTGTTACCCGCAGCGCCTGAGGGTTAAGCCGGGAAATCAGGGAGACCGTCAGATAGCCATGGGCGACCGGGCTTTTCCAGGGCGACTCCCGCGTTGCCCGTTCAACATCCACGTGAATCCACTGATGATCCCCCGTGGCATCGGCAAACGCCTCGATCATGTCCTGGGTAATCGTCAGCCAGGGGCTGTAGCAACACAGGCGGCCTTTATGGCTCGCCAGCTCACTGAGCTGTATTTCCATCACCCTGCAACCTTCTATACCGCGTAACCGGGGTTTTTGCTGTCGAGAAGCCGCAGCAGTGCCGGCCAGGTTAACGCCGCTGCGCTACCCAGAGCCTGTGACTGGTCTGCGGTCGTTCGGATGGCCTGCTCGGAGGGCGTATGCACCGGGCCGCAACTCTGCGCTTTCACTTGTATCTCGCAGGCTTTCATCAGGAAGTACAGGTAGGTAAAGGTCTCAGGTACGTTTTTTCCCGCGGTGAGAACGCCGTGATTGCGTAGCATCATCATAGACTTGTTGCCGAGGTCTTTTATCAGCCGTTCACGCTCGTCCAGATTCAAAGCTACGCCTTCATAATCGTGGTAGCTCAGGTGCGCCAGGCAAAGCATGGCCGTCTGGCTTAGCGGCAGCAGGCCGTCTCTGTGGGCAGACACCGCCACACCGTCTGGCGCATGCAGGTGCATAACCGCACCGGCATCGTCGCGCCCCATGTGCACGGCGCTGTGGATGGTGAATCCGGCGGGGTTCACCCGGCCCAGGCCGGCAGATTCCACAACCTGCCCGTCGCTGTCTACTTTCACCAGCGACGAGGCGGTAATCTCGTGGAACAATAACCCATAGGGATTAATAAGAAAGTGATGTTCCGGGCCAGGCACCCGGGCAGAGAGATGGGTGAAAACCAGATCGTCCCATCCGAACAGGGCGACGAGTCGATACGCCGCCGCCAGTTCGGTGCGAACGTGCCATTCCGCGTTTTTCAGTGCATTTGCGTCGGCGCTTTTGTTATCTGCGCTACCGGTGATGTCTGCGGTGCCTGTCTTCATAGTGCTCATCCTGCCTGCAGAAGGGACGCGTAGCGCTCCAGATGGAAGTCATCATCGCCCAGTTGATGGTTGATCATGATCAAACGCTTGGCGTAATGGGCAAAATTGTACTCCCATGTCATGCCAATGCCACCGTGGGATTGTATACCCTGTTCTGAAATAAACTGCCCACTGCGGCCTATCACGTTCTTGGCGGCAGACAGCACGCGGCGGCGCTCATCGCTTTGCTCTTCATCGGCTACGCTGGCGGCCAGAGTGGCCATGGATCGGGCTTGCTCCAGCTCAGACATCATGTCGACCATGCGATGCTGCAGTACCTGAAACTTGCCGATGGGTACGCCAAACTGCTTGCGCTGCTTGAGGTAGTCCAGGGTCAGCTCGTTGGCCACTTCCATAACACCCACGGCTTCGGCGCACAGAGCGGCAATCGCACGGCCTGACTGATACTCGATTACTCTCGACGCGTGCGACGCGTGCGAGGCATTAGCCGCGTCGTCTTCGTCGCCCAGCAGCGCGTCGGCACTCACCTGAACATTATTCAGAGTAAGGTCACAGCCTTTGGAGCCGTCAATGGTCGGGTAAACCCGGCGCTCGATTCCGGCCGTATCCGCTTTAAGTGCAAACAGGCTGATACCGCTGGCATCGCGGGTATCGCCCGAGGTGCGTGCGGAAACCAGAATAACGTCAGCACAATGCCCGCCAATGACCACGGCTTTGCGGCCATTGAGCAGGTAGCCACCGTCTTTTTTCTCGGCGCGGGTTTCCACATCGTTCAGATTATAGAAACTCTGGGGTTCCTGAAGCGCAACCGCCGCTTGCAGTTCGCCGCTGGCAATGCCGCCCAGCCAGGTTTCTTTCTGGCTGTCGTTGCCAGCCTGACCGATCAGGCCACCGGCAAAAATAACAGACTGCAGGTACGGCTCCAGACACAGGCCGCGGCCCAGTTCGGTCATAACCGACTGCACTTCTACGCCGCCACCATCGAAGCCGCCGAGCTCCTCGGGAAAAGGAACAGCAGTCAGCCCCAGTTCGCTGAGCTGCTTCCAGAAATCCACGCTGAACCCAGCGTCGGTTTCGCTGAACGCCAGGCGCTTTTCAAAACTGTATTCACCGCGCACCAGGCGGGCCACGGTGTCCTGCAGCATCTGCTGCTCTTCATTGAGTCGGAAATCCATGGTCGCCTCCTTAAAGCCCAAGAATCATTTTCGATACGATATTTTTCTGGATCTCGTTGGATCCGCCGAAAATCGAGAGCTTACGGTTATTGAAATACTGAGCTGAGAGAGGAGCGGCGTTCTCGTCTGACAGGAACTCGCCGTCGTAATCATGGCTCAGTTCCTCTTCCACAAACGGAATGGCGTAAGGCCCTATGGCTCTGCGTGCCAGATCATTAATAGACTGGCGAATTTCCGTGCCTTTCACTTTCAGCATGGAGCTTTCCGCGCCGGGCATGCCGCCGCCTTCAACGGCTGCAATAATGCGCAGGTTGCTGATGGTTGCTGCCATAAGGTCAATCTCGACCTTGGCAATGCGCTGGCTGAACGTTGTGTCTTCAATCAGCGGGCGGCCATTCTTGATGCGACGGGAGGCCAGTTGCTTCAAGTGCGACAGAGCGGCCTTGGACAAGCCGATGCCGGCCAGACCGGTGCGCTCATAGGTCAACAGGAACTTGGCGTAGGTCCAGCCTTTATCTTCCTCACCAACAAGGTTTTCAACGGGAACCTTGACGTCTTCAAAGAAGACTTCGTTCACCTCGTGCTCGCCATCCAGAGTGATGATCGGCCGCACAGTGATGCCTGGCGTGTTCATGTCAATGAGCAGGAAGGAAATGCCGGCCTGTGCCTTCACCTCGGTATTGGTGCGCACCAGGCAAAAAATCATGTTGGCGTACTGGCCCAGTGTGGTCCAGGTTTTCTGGCCGTTCACAATGTAGTGGTCGCCCTCGCGCACAGCCCGGGTTTTCAGGGATGCCAGGTCGGAGCCGGCGCCTGGTTCGGAATAACCCTGACACCACCAGTCTTCGCCGCTCAGGATGCGAGGCAGGTATGTCTGTTTCTGCTCTTCGTTGCCGAACTTGATGATAACCGGCGCCACCATGTTCACGCCGAACGGCACAGAACGCGGTACGCCGTAATGGCAGGACTCTTCGTCCCAGATGTGCTTCTGAACCGGTGTCCATTCCACACCGCCGTATGCTTCCGGCCAGTGCGTGGCGTACCAGCCCTGCTTGCAGAGAATTTGCTGCCAGCGCTGGTGGTCTTCTTTGGACAGGTGGCGGAAACCCTTCACTTTCGCGGCAATGTCGGCCGGTAATTTCTCATCCAGGAACGCCCGCACTTCGTTTCGAAAAGCGAGTTCCTCGGTGGTGTAATTCATGTTCATTGGATAGCCTCGTCGTGTTGGGCTTTTGGATATCAGCTAAACGCTGCGATGCCTGTCTGACCACGGCCAAGAATCAAGGCGTGGACGTCATGAGTGCCTTCGTAGGTGTTGACGGCTTCGAGGTTCATGACGTGACGAATCACGTGGTATTCGTCGGAAATACCGTTGCCGCCGTGCATGTCGCGGGCAACCCGTGCGATATCCAGTGACTTGCCACAGTTATTGCGCTTGAGCAGCGAAATGGCATCCGGAGTGGCGTCACCGCTGTCCATCATGCGGCCGAGTTGCAACGCGGCTTGCAGGCCCAAGGTGATTTCGGTTTGCATGTCTACCAGCTTTTTCTGGATAAGCTGGTTGGCGGCCAGAGGCTTGCCGAACTGCTTGCGCTCGAGGGTGTAACTGCGGGCGGCGTGCCAGCAAAATTCAGCGGCACCCAGGGAACCCCAGCTAATGCCGAATCGGGCTTTGTTCAGGCAACTGAATGGGCCTTTCAAGCCCTCTACGTCCAGCTTGTTTTCCTCGGGTACAAACACCTCATCCATAAAGATGGAGCCGGTCTCTGAGGCCCGAAGCGAGAATTTTCCCGGAATTTTGGGGGTTTCGAGACCTTTTGAGCCTTCGCGCTCGATAACAAAGCCAGTTACTTTGCCGTCCAGCTTGCCCCAGACCACGCACACATCGGCAATGGGCGAATTGGTGATCCAGGTTTTGGAGCCACTCAGCAGGTAGCCGCCGTCCACTTTTTTGGCGCGGGTTTCCATGCCGGCCGGGTCAGAGCCGTGGTTGGGTTCGGTCAGACCGAAGCAGCCGACCATTTCACCAGAGGCCAGTTTGGGCAGAATGCGCTTTTTAAGAGCTTCCTGGCCGAAGGCGTGAATCGGGTGCATAACCAACGAAGACTGAACGCTCAGTGCGGACCGGTAAGCGGAATCAACACGCTCCACCTCGCGGGCGATCAGTCCGTAACAAACGTGGTTGAGGCCCGGGCCGCCGTACTCTTCCGGCAAGGTAGCGCCAAGCATGCCCAGGTCACCCATTTCGTTGAAGATGTTGCGATCGAACGTTTCATGGCGGTTGGCCTCGATGATGCCCGGCATCAAGCGCTGGTCACAGAAACTGCGAATGCTGTCCCGAACCTGGCGCTCGGTTTCGTCCAGTTGTTTGTCAAATTGCAGCAGGTCATCCCAAGGTGCAGAAGCCATGTTGTTTCTCCTCAATGAAAATCAGTTGTTAACTCGTTCAATAACAGCAGTAACGCCCGCCCCCGAAAGGTTTAACCCGCGACTCGGAAGATAATAGCTTCCGGGTTGTCATGTCATTTGCGCTAGTGTAATTTCATTCAGCGGAACTATGTTTTGTATTGGCTTAGCAAAAGACTAATCCGGGTGTGTGCGAAATGCAAGCAGAGACCATCTCTGTCAGAACCACTCTAATAAGGACAGAGCAGGTATGAATGCTGTAGATCGCTGGCTACTATCTTTGGCGGTTTTGCTTGAGTTGGTGGCCATATGCCTTTCCAATGGCCAACTCAGTGCCATCGCAGGCGTGTTGTTCATTGTCTGTTTTGTGTCTGCGGGTAATCGCTTACAGGCATACTCTCGTATTCTGTTGTTGGGTTCTCTGGCGGTCACCGCCTGGTTTGGTCTAAGCGGGCAGCTGGGCGCTGAGCGGTTGATTAAAGCGTCTGGCGACGCCGCATTTTACGCCGCATTTCTTGGCAGCCTGGGTATGATGCAGTGCCTAGCCAGGCGCTTTGAGGTGCTGCGCCGGATCCACGATGTGCTGCTGGGTGGCCGGCCGGTCTGGTTGTATCCCAAGTACGCTTTGGTCAGCTGTGGCATTGCCTCTGTTTTGAATTTCGGCATGATGAATCTGCTGTGTGGCACTTTGTCCGACACCCTGAGTGAGCGCGGAATTACCGGTGAGTCCAGGCTGCAATGGTTGCGAAGCGTGTTAACCAGTGCGCTTCGGGGCTTTGCGCTTGTGCCGCTGGTGGCGCCAACCAGTGTTGCTGTGGCCATACTGACCCGGGAGTTGCCCCAGTTAAGCTGGTCCATGCTTTTGCCCTACGGCCTGGCGGCGGCCGCGGTTCTGATTGCGGTGGGTTGGGTACTGGAGCGCCGGCGGTTCCATCAGGTCAGTCGTGAGCGAGCCGTTATGAAGCAGTGGCCGCCGGGCACGTTGAGGCTGCTGGGCCTGGTTCTGGTCGTGTTTCTCATGATGGCGATTATTGTCGCCTGGACGGATTTTAAAGTGTCCGTCGCCGCGATGCTGGCGGTGCCTTCCATCACGCTCCTATATATGGCGTGGCACGAAAGGTCGCTTGGGGTTGTACTGAAAGAGAGTATGACTCAGGTTTCAGCGATGAATAACGAGATGGCGATTTTTGCCGCCTCAGCAATTTTGGGCGTGACGCTTTCCAGCGTCATTCCAAGCGATGCGTTAAGCGGGCTGGCGACGTCGCCGGGTGGTATGTGGTTGCTTGCCGTAGCCGGGCTTTTAATATTACCGCTGCTATCAATGGTTGGGATTATTCCGATTACGGTGCTCAGTGTTCAGGCCGGTCTTCTGCCGCAGCTCATTGCAGAAGGCATGGATCCGATTCTTATATCGGTCGCTCTGGTTATCGGTTTTTCGTTGGCGATGATGCTTTCGCCCTTCGGGCCTTCCGTTATGCTGTTGTCCCGGTTTGGCCAAGTTCCGCGACGGGTCGTCGCATTCCGCTGGAATGGCCTGTTTGTCGTAATAGCGGTGCCATTATTGCTGTTGCTTCTGGCGCTCGAAATCGTTGTTTTGCCAACAATGTAGTAGAGGGCTTTCAGAGGTTTCTATTTTGTCAGGAGTTTGTGGTACTTGAGTTCATCAACCATTAACATGCGGCATATTTTTTAAACACAGCGTTTCAGCCCGAAACACGGGAGCAGGTGACGTTATTGGAGGACGCCACATTATGTCAAAAACAAAAACCCTTCCACCGGAACTGATGGCTGCTTCCGCTGACGACGATCCGGTGAAGCCGCAGAAAGACCGGAAGTTCGTGGAGGCGCTGTCCCGTGGTCTGGATGTGTTGCGGGCGTTCAGCCACGGGCCGGTTATTCTTGGTAATCAGGACATAGCCCGGCTGACTAACCTGCCCAAGCCCACGGTGTCTCGTATGACCTACACGCTGACCAAGCTGGGGTATCTGAGTTACAACACCCAGCTGGAAAAATACCAGCTCAGTTCAGGCGTGTTGGCGTTGGGTTATGCCTATGTTTCCAACCTGAAAGTCCGGCAATTGGCCAAACCCTACATGGATGAGTTTGCCCGGCAGACCAATATGTCCATCGGGCTGACCTGCCGCGATCGTTTGCACATGATTTACGTGGAAAACCGCCTGCCTCCGGAAGCCTCTCTGCTGCGAATGGATATTGGCCTCAAGCTGCCGATGGCAACCACCTCCGCTGGCCGCGCCTACTATTGCGCCGTCTCGGAGAAGGGTCGAAAAGTGATTGAAGACGCCATGGAGGTGAAATATGGCGCCGAATCCTGGCCCGAGAAAAAGGAAGGCCTGGATCGCTCCATGGAGGACTATAAAAAGTACGGCTTCTGTCTTTCCATCGGCGAGTGGGATCGCAACATCAACTCTGCGGGCGTGCCGGTTCATCTGCAGGACGGCACCATTATGACGTTGACCTGTGCCGCGCCGTCTTACCTGATTTCGGCTGAAAAGCTTCGGGGCTCTATTGCCCATCAGTTGGCGATGCTGGCAAGCGATATTGAGTCGCTGGGAGTCTAGCCGGGCCTCGAAACGCTATGCCCACCGGCCCGGAGTGTTACTCTGAAACCGCAGAATTCGTTCTGCGGTTTTTTTATACCCGGTTTTAAATGATGGTTGAAACCCGGAGAGAACTTGTATTAAATCGTACCTATGTTTCGCTTGTTAAAACTACATTCCATATAAAGCGAGGGAGAAATGATGTCTGAGGTCGTAACTTACAATCGTGAAGGCACTATTGGCGTAATTACTGTGAACTACCCGCCGGTGAATGCCCTCAGTTATGCGGTGCGTTCAGGCCTGATTGCAGCGTTGGAGCAAGGGCAGAAGGATTCCGCAGCCAACGTACTTTTGCTGGTGTGTGAAGGCCGGACGTTTATCGCGGGTGCAGACATCCGTGAGTTCGGTAAACCCATGCAGGAGCCAGGGCTGCCTGCGGTGGTTGAGCAATTCGAAAACAGCGATAAACCTCTGGTGGCCGCCATTCACGGTACGGCGCTGGGTGGCGGTCTGGAAACAGCGCTTGGTTGCCATTACCGGGTTGCGCTGAGCAGCGCCAAAGTTGGCCTGCCAGAAGTAAAGCTTGGCCTGTTGCCAGGCGCTGGAGGCACTCAGCGCTTACCGCGTTTGACCGGCGCGCAGAAAGCGCTGGAAATGATTACGTCTGGTGAGTTTGTGGGGGCGAAAGACGCTCTCGCGCTGGGCATTGTGGATGTCGTTGACGACGGTAATGACCCCAAAGCGGCAGGTCTTGCCTATGCACAGAAGATTGCGGATGAAGGCAAGCCGGTGCGCCGGGTTCGTGATCTGGCCGACAAAGTGGCGGCCGATAAGGGCAGCGACGTATTCGATCAGTTCCGTGCCGTGCTGCAAAAGAAAGCCCGGGGTCAGTTCTCCCCGTTCAAATGCGTCGATGCCGTGGAAGCCGCGGTTAATCTGCCGTTTGCCGAAGGCATGAAGCGCGAGCGTGAACTGTTTATGGAGTGTATGGACTCACCCCAGCGCGATGGCTTGATTCATTCGTTCTTTGCCGAGCGTGAGGTTTCCAAAGTTAAAGGCTTGTCGAAAGATACGCCGGTGCGCGACGTGAACAGCGTGGGCATCATTGGTGCTGGCACCATGGGCGGTGGCATCGCCATGAATTTCGCCAACGCTGGCCTCCCCGTAACCATCGTTGAGATGAAGCAGGAAGCTCTGGATAAGGGGTTGGGCATCATTCGCAAGAATTATGAAAGCTCTGCGAAAAAGGGACGCATCACGCAGCAGCAGGTGGAAGACCGGATGGCGCTGATCACCGGCAGCCTGAACTATGACGATTTTAAAGACGTGGATCTGGTGATTGAGGCCGTGTTCGAAAACATGGCGGTTAAAAAAGAGATTTTCACGAAGCTGGATGCGGTCTGTAAACCAGGTGCCATTCTGGCCTCCAACACCTCTACGCTGGATATTGATGAAATCGCGTCTGTTACCAAGCGTCCGGAAGACGTGGTGGGCATGCACTTTTTCAGTCCGGCCAACGTGATGCGGCTGCTGGAGAATGTGCGCGGTAGCAAGACGTCAGACGAGGTGAAGGCGACCGTGATGGCGGTGGCCAAGAAGATCAAGAAAGTGGGTGTGCTGGTCGGCAACTGCCACGGGTTTGTTGGCAACCGCATGCTGCACAAGCGCGGCACCGAAGCCATGGCTCTGGTCAACGAAGGCGCCACGCCGCAGCAGGTTGATAAGGTGCTGACGGACCTGGGTTATCCCATGGGTCAGTTCGCGATGTCGGACCTGGCCGGTATTGATGTGGGTTATCGGATCCGTGAAGAGCTGCGCAACGCCGGTGAGCAAGTAGCGCCCAGCTGGATGGATAAACTGGCGGAGCAGGAACGTTTTGGCCAGAAGACCATGGCGGGTGTTTACAAGTATGAAGAGGGCAGCCGCAAGCCCATTCCGGATCCTGAGGTGGAGCGGATTATTGAGGATTTCCGTAAGGAGCAGGGCATCCGTTCTCGCGAAATTACGGATCAGGAAATTCTTGAGCGTTGCATGTATGTGATGGTGAATGAGGCGGCCAAGATTCTGCAGGAGGGCATTGCGGATCGGGCTCTGGATATTGATGTGGTCTGGATTTATGGCTATGGCTTCCCGGCTTATCGTGGTGGGCCGATGTTCTGGGCGGATCAGGTGGGTCTGGATGTGATTCTGGCTGCTGTTCAGAAGTATCACTCTGAGGTTGGCGGTGAGCAGTGGAAGCCTGCGGAGTTGCTGACGCAGTTGGTTGCTGATGGTCGGAAATTTGGGGACTTGTAGGGTCTTTGAAATGGGTGCTGGCCTCTGATTGATCAAGCTTGGGGGCTGGCTCGGTGCGGGTGGTCTTTTCTTCTGGAAAAAACAACTCGCTTCGCTCAGACATTTTTTTCCGGCAGAAAAGACCACCCGCGCCAAGCCGGCTTGGCTAGGGCATTTGTACCGTTTTCGGACCCTTCGGTGGGTGGTGCTTTATTTTTATTTCGAGGTAACTTTTATGTCAGACGCAGTGATTGTTTCTACCGCACGTACCGGTCTTGGGAAGTCTTACCGGGGCGCTTTGAACGCCACGCACAGTGTGGATCTTGCGGGGCATGTGATTAAACACGCGGTTGCTCGCGCGGGTATTGATCCGGCGATTGTTGAGGATGTGATTCTCGGCGCAAGTTTTCAGGAAGGCGCACAAGGCAGGAATATGGCTCGTTTGGCGGCTATTCGGGCTGGGTTGCCGGTGACGACAGCCGGGATGTCGATTAACCGTTTTTGCAGTTCTGGTTTGCAGGCTATCGCTATTGCTGCGCAGCGTGTGGTTTCAGAGAAGGTGCCGGCGATGGTGGCTGGCGGTGTGGAATCTATTTCTCTGGTGCAGAACGATAAGCTCAACAGTTTTCATGCGACCAATGAATGGTTGATGAAGAATAAGCCTGAGCTGTACATGTCGATGATTGAAACGGCCGATATCGTCGCTCAGCGTTACAAGGTGAGCCGTGAGTCTCAGGACGAATACGCTCTGATCTCCCAGCAGCGCACGGCGGCTGCCCAGGAAGCGGGCAAGTTTGATGATGAAATTGTACCTTTTGACGCGACCATGATGGTGAAGGACAAGGAAACCGGTGAGGTCAGTAAAAAAGACGTCACGCTCACACGTGATGAGTGCAATCGTCCGAACACGACGCTTGAAGGTCTGCAGGGTTTGAGTGCGGTGCGTGGTGAGGGCAATTTTGTCACGGCGGGCAATGCCAGTCAGTTGTCGGATGGCGCGTCGGTTTGCACGGTGATGAACAGCACCTACGCTGAGAAGCACAACATTGAACCTATGGGCATTTTCCGTGGCTTTGCGGTAGCAGGGTGTGAGCCGGATGAGATGGGTATTGGCCCGGTCTTTGCCATTCCGCGTCTGTTGGAGCGCAATGGCCTGACCATGGATGACATCGATCTGTGGGAACTGAACGAAGCCTTTGCGTCGCAGGTGGTTTACTGCCGTGATCGTCTGGGTATTCCCATGGAAAAACTGAATGTTAACGGTGGCTCTATTTCTATTGGTCATCCTTACGGTGTTACCGGCTCTCGCCTTGCTGGCCACGCGCTGATTGAAGGCAAGCGCCGCGGCGCCAAATACGTTGTCGTTACCATGTGCGTTGGCGGAGGCCAAGGCGCAGCCGGACTGTTCGAAGTTGTATAACTGGCGTTGAGCCTGCCCCGGGGAGGGGTGCCTTTTCTTCTGGGAAAAACAACTCGCTGCGCTCAGACATCTTTTTCCCGCCAGAAAAGGCACCCCACCCCGCGTCCAGCACCTTCAAAGGTGTTAGCCCTCCAGATTACTAACAGGAAGCACTTACC
>NZ_DRGY01000076.1 GCF_011049865.1 Marinobacter antarcticus
CTGATTCCGGCGTCGAAAGACAATAAAAGTAAACAACAATCACCAGTGTCTGAACCACTGGTCTGACAGGGGTGCTTTCAGTGAACGATCACGCCCGGGAACAGGCCATTATTCTGGAAACCCACGGCCTCACCAAGGATTTCAAAGGTTTTACCGCCGTCAAAGATATCAACCTCAGCGTCCAGACCGGTTCGATCCATGCCCTGATAGGTCCGAACGGTGCGGGCAAAACCACTTTTTTCAATCTTCTCACCAAATTCCTGACGCCGACATCCGGTCGCATCATCTACGACGGCAAAGACATCACCCAGGCGAAACCGGCCGGAATCGCCCAACGCGGGCTCATTCGCTCGTTTCAGATTTCTGCCGTTTTTCCTCACCTGTCGGCGCGGGAAAACGTTCGCATTGCCCTGCAGCGAAAATTACAGGTGTCCTACCAATTCTGGCGCCCGCTGCGAATTCTCAACCAGCTTAATGAAGAGGCCCAGGCAACACTGGAAGAGGTCGGCCTTGGAAAATTTGCAGAGGTGGAAGCGGTTGAATTGCCATACGGGCAAAAAAGAGCGCTGGAAATAGCCACCACGATTGCGCTGAAACCAAGACTCATGCTGCTGGATGAACCCACACAGGGCATGAGCGCAGAAGACGTGAGCAAGGTGACAGACCTGATCAAACGTGTGGTCGAGGGCCGAACCATTGTTATGGTTGAGCATAACCTCAATGTGGTGTCGACCCTCGCCGACAGGATCACGGTGCTGAACCGGGGTGAAATTCTCGCCGAAGGCAATTATGACGAGGTTTCCAGCAACCCCGAGGTGATGGAAGCCTATATGGGAACCACCGATGCCGCCTGATCAGAGCCACGAATTACTTCGAATTGAGAATCTGCACGCCTGGTACGGCGAGTCCCACGTGCTCCATGGTTTGAATCTGACGCTGAAAGAAGGTGAGGTCATCACACTGCTTGGCCGAAACGGTTCAGGGCGGACCACCACTCTGAAAGCCATACTGGGGTTGGTTAGCAAACGCACGGGCTCCATCAAAATTCACGGTACCGAAATTATCAATCTGCCCACACACCGAATTGCCCATGTGGGCAAGCTGGGGTATTGCCCAGAAGAGCGGGGTATTTTTGCGTCGTTGAACGTGGATGAAAACCTGGAGTTGCCGCCCATCGTTGCCAAAGGGGGAATGTCGGTAAACGAAATCTACACCATGTTTCCCAACCTGAAAGAACGCCGTAAAAGCCAGGGGTCAAAACTGTCGGGAGGCGAACAGCAAATGCTGGCGATTGCCCGAATCCTCCGCACCGGCGCCACCCTTCTGTTACTGGACGAGATTACCGAGGGGTTGGCCCCGGTTATCCTGAAATCGTTGGGGGATGTCATTCGCAAACTGCGCGAAGAGGGTTTCACGATCATTCTGGTGGAACAGAATTTCCGCTTTGCGGCGCCCCTGGCCGATCGACACTACGTGATTGAGCACGGCAAGGTGGTACAACAAATTGATGCGGCCGATCTTGAGGCCAAAAAAGAGCAGTTGAACAGGCACCTGAGTGTCTGAGCCAGTGGGCCTGGCCCCCCTTAAAGGACCCGACCCGGAACCTGATAATAAAAAAGGAAACCCACTATGTTTAAGCACTGGAAACACGGATTGGTAGGCGTTGTGGCTGCAACGACCTTCACATTGCCCCTGGTAAGCACAGCGGCGGATCTGTCTGACAACAAGGTGAAAATCGGGGTACTCAGTGACATGTCGGGGGTGTACAAGTCCCTGGAAGGCCCAGGTGCCGTGATCGCGGCCAAAATGGCCGTTGAAGATTTTGGTGGTTCGGTTTTGGACAAACCCATCGAAGTCATCTCTGCGGACCACCAGAACAAACCGGATATTGCCGCCAGCACCGCCCGGGAATGGATCGATTCCAAAGAAGTGGACATGATCACCGGCCTGGATAATTCGTCGGTCGGGCTTGCGGTACAGGGCCTGGCCAAAGAAAAGAAAACCATCACCATGAACACGGGCGCCGGCTCCACGGCGCTGACTGAAGAGCAATGTTCGCCCTACGGCATTCACTATGTTTACGACACCCACGCTCTGCCGGTTGGCACCGCCACCGCGATGGTGAATAACGGCGGCAAGAAATGGTTCTTTATTACGGCAGACTACGCCTTCGGACATTCACTGCGGGACAACACCGGTGCCATTGTGGAAAGCATGGGGGGCAAGGTCGTAGGCAATGTTAACGCGCCACTGTCCACCAACGACTTCTCATCTTACCTGCTGCAGGCTCAGTCCTCGGGCGCGGATGTAATCGGGCTGGCCAACGCCGGCCAGGATACCGTTAACGCCATCAAACAGGCTAACCAGTTCCGTATTGTTCAGAGCGGACAGAAGCTGGCAGGCATGCTGGTGTTCATCACCGATGTGCACAGCATGGGGCTGGACATTGCCCAGGGTCTGCAATTCACCACGGCCTTTGTCTGGAACCAGAATGACGAAGCCAAAGCATGGTCTGAGCGGTTCAATGAGCGCCAGGGTGCCATGCCGTCCATGGTGCAGGCTGGAGTCTACTCCGCAGTCAGCAACTATCTGAAAGCGATCAAGGCAGCGGGAACAGACGACACCGAGGCGGTTCGCGCCAAGCTGGGAGAAATGACCCTTGATGACATGTTCGTAAAGGGTGGAAAAATCGCGCCCAACGGCTCCATGATCCACGACATGTACCTGGTGGAGGTGAAAAAACCTGCGGATTCACAAAGCGAGTGGGACCTTTTGAAAGTCATCTCAAAGATTCCCGCAGACAAGGCCTACATCTCGATGGCAGACACCAAGTGCTCGTTGGTTAACTGACACGCTTTTTAATCACCATCTGAGGGGAGGTAGCCAACATGTCGATGCAGGTCATTCTGGCCCAGGCGCTGCTAGGGCTTAATGTCGGCGTGTTCTACGCCATGTTGAGCCTCGGGCTTGCGGTAATATTCGGACTGCTGAATATTATCAATTTTGCCCACGGAGCCTTGTATATGCTTGGGGCCTTCATCGCATTGATTGGCTACTCCTTTCTTGAGCAATGGTTTGGTATCAGCATTCAAATTGGCTTTTGGGCATCACTGATTCTGGTGCCCCTGCTAGTCGGCCTGCTGGGGGTTCTCATTGAGCGCCTCCTGCTCCGGCGCCTGTATGAACTCGATCACATATACGGATTGCTGCTGACGTTCGGTATAACCCTGATTCTTCAGGGCTTGTTTTCCAACTACTTCAACGTTTCCGGCACTCCCTACCCGGGCCAGCCGGAGAGTCTTAGCGGCGTGGTGAACCTTGGTTTTATGTATTTCCCCACCTATCGTCTGTTCGCCATTGTGGTGTCGCTCCTGGTGTGTTTCACCACCTGGTTCTTCATTGAGCACACCAAACTGGGTTCACGGCTGCGGGCCGGCGTGGAGAATCGCGATCTCACCCAGGCATTTGGCCTCAACGTGCCGCTGATGATCACCCTTACCTTTGCCTTCGGTGCTGGCCTGGCGGGTCTTGCCGGAGTGCTGGCGGCGCCTATTTACTCGGTCAGCCCGTTGATGGGGGCCGATCTGATCATCGTGGTGTTTGCCGTGGTGGTGATCGGTGGCATGGGTTCCATTATGGGCGCCATTCTTTCCGGCCTTGCGCTTGGCCTTATTGAAGGGTTGACCAAGGTGTTCTACCCCCCGGCTGCCAGCACCGTTATTTTCTTTCTGATGGTGCTGGTACTGCTGTTCCGCCCGGCGGGACTGTTCGGTAAGGAGAAGTGAGCCGCTCATGACCAACCGTATTCTGTTTATTGTGATGCTGATTGTTGGCCTGGCCGCACCGTTCTTCGCCTATCCGGTGTTTGTGATGGACCTGCTGTGCTTTGCGCTGTTTGCCTGCGCCTTCAACCTGTTGCTGGGCTATGCCGGGCTTCTGTCGTTCGGCCACGCGGCCTTTTTCGGGGGCGCCGCTTACATCACGGGTTACGTCATCAAAGAATGGGGCTTTTCACCGCTGCTGGGTATATTGGCAGGAACCGGATTTACCCTGGTTCTTGGCACTGTTTTTGGCATTCTGGCCATTCGCCGGCAGGGAATCTATTTTGCCATGGTCACCCTGGCGCTGGCTCAGATAGTCTATTTTCTGGCGCTGCAGATGCCATTTACCGGCGGCGAAAACGGTCTGCAAGGCATTCCCCGGGGCGAGCTGTTCGGGTTTATTGATTTGAACAACTCACTCACCATGTACTATTTTGTGTTCGCCATTTTTTTGATCGGCTTCGGCATCATCCACCGCACGATTCATTCGCCGTTTGGCGAAGTACTCCAGGCCATTCGCGAGAACGAACCTCGCGCCCTGTCACTGGGGTATGACGTAGACCGCTTCAAACTGCTGGCCTTCGTTATTTCCGCCACGCTTGCCGGGCTGGCAGGTGCCACCAAAGCCATTATTTTCCAGTTTGCCTCACTCACCAGTGCCCATTGGCAAACGTCGGGCGATGTTATTCTGATGACCCTTGTGGGTGGTCTAGGGACGGTTTTTGGCCCCGTTATTGGCGCCATCACCGTCGGCGCCCTCAGTCACGAACTGTCAGCCTTTGGTTCCTGGGTACAGGTGATTCTGGGTACGATCTTTGTGGTCTGCGTGATGGTGTTCCGGCGTGGCATTGTCGGTGAAATCCAACGCCTGGTAAGCCGTAAACAGGATTAAACAATATGCGTGTGATTTCTGCACAGGAGGTAGCCGGCGCACTTGCATGGCCCGCACTGATCGAACGTATCGCCGATACGTTCCGACAGGGTGTGGAAGCGCCACCGCGGCACCATCACGCCATGCACCGTCCGGATGGCGAAGCCACCATGTTAATCATGCCCGCCTGGGAAACCGCCGGGTACATCGGCATGAAAATGGTCAACGTATTCCCGCAAAATGCCAACGCCGGACTGCCCGCCATCTCCGGGCTGTATATTCTGTGCGAAGGCCAGCATGGCACACCCCTGGCCTGTATTGACGGCGCTGCGTTGACCAGCCGGCGCACTGCAGCAGCTTCTGCCTTGGCGGCCCGTGAACTGTCGCTGCACGATGCCTCATCACTGCTGATGGTTGGCACTGGCAAGTTGGCGCCCATGCTGATTGAAGCCCATGCCGCAGTGCGCCCTATTCGCAAAGTGCGGATCTGGGGTCGTAATCCGGATAAGGCCGCAGCGCTGGCTGAACGTTTTCGCGACCGCTTTGACTGTGAGTCGGTAACGGACCTGGAAATCGCCGTTCCGGAGGCCGACATCATCAGCTGTGCCACCCTGTCAACGGAGCCGCTGATCCGGGGAGAATGGTTGCAACCCGGTAGCCATCTGGATTTGGTCGGCGCCTTCCGGCCAACCATGCGTGAAACCGACGGTCAGTGCCTGATTCGCAGCGAGGTGTTCGTGGACACCTACGCCGGCGCCAAGGGCGAGGCCGGAGACCTGCTACAAGCCATTAGGGAGGGTGCTTTTAGCGAAACCGACGTGCGGGCAGATCTGGCGGAGCTGCTGCGAGGCTCAAAACCCGGCCGCACGAATCCGCAGGCCATCACGCTGTTCAAATCCGTGGGTGCGTCACTGGAAGACCTTGCAGCCGCCATCGAGGTGTGGGAAACCCTGAAAGGCAACGAACAAAGATAACGAACAGGCATCACGCCACCTCGCCCCGAAGTCCTCCCTCAATCGCCTGGCCAACAAGCCAGCGCCGCAGTATCTGAATGCCGCGCTCCTGCCGGCGGCTGGTTTTCCAGGCAAAATAGAACGTGTCTCCGGTCACCAGCGGATGGCAGGGCAACCGCACAAATTCTTCAGAATCCTTCCGGGTGCTCAGCATGTAATCGTTGGTCAGCGCGATACCCTGGTGAAAGCGAGCGGCTTCAAGGGCAAGCAACATGTGGCTGAAATGCTGAACTCTGGTGCCGACCGGGATGGCGTCGTCTGCGATTCGAAACCACGCCTCCCAGTCGCCGGCGGCCTTGTCGTAAATACTGTGGGTAGATAACAGGGGAAAACGGGCGATGTCGCCGGCGGTCAGCACAGGTTCATCGTGCCCTGTTACATCGGCCTCCCACCCCAGTTCTCTCTGGATGCGCTGCCAGTAATCCTGGCTGCACACGGGGAAAAGCCGTTCCACGTACAAAAGCTCGTAGCTGTAGGCCGGTGAATCCCTGTGAATCGTTATAAAGCAGTCCGCTACGCGATCTGACAGCACCGGATTTTCGCTGCTCATCTCCAGCGCCAGTTCCACCTGCGGGTGCAACCTCTGCAAGTCCGGCAGCCTGGGCACCAGCCAACGCACGGCGAAAGAACTGAACAGTGACAATCGCAACCGGGATTCTTCATGCCCCAGCAGTTGTTCGCTGGCGCGCTCTATTTGCAGCAGAGCGGTACTGATGGCGTCCAGATACTGGCGGCCATCGTCGGTCAGCGCGAGCGTTCGCCCGCTGCGCCAGAACAGTTGCTCACCCAGATAGGTTTCCAACTGCTTGATCTGATGGCTCACCGCGCTCTGGCTGACCGCTAATTCCTGTGCGGCCAGGGAAAAACTGTTGAGACGGGCAACCGCTTCAAATACGGGCAAGGCTTTAAGTGGGGGAAGCTTCATTATCTTTTTTTCTAATACCTGATTAATAAACATCACTATATCGGATATTAAAGCGCACATAAACTACGACTGCCACTTCCTATGTGGGCGTTTTATTCGTATCCGGATATCGGGAAAAAGAACATGTCAGGCAAAACCGTAAACAGCGCCATTCTTCTGCTTGTGCTTGGCAACGCCATGGCGTTGGTCTCGGACGTCTTTATCAAACTCATGGAGCCGGGCGCTCCGATATTCCAGTTTGCATTTCTACGCTGCCTGATCACGCTTGTTTTCCTGCTGCCGCTGGCACGCAAAATCGACCGAAACAACCTGTTTTCCGGCATCAAAGTGCATGCGATGCGGGCACACATACATCTGGTGGGCCTGCTGTGCATGATTGTGGCGCTGAGCAATCTGCCGCTGGCCACGGCCAACGCCGTATTCTATGCAGCGCCGATTCTGGTGATGGTGTTTTCAGTGTTTATTTTCAAAGAATCCCTTTCGCCTCTGAGCGTGTTTGCGGTGTTCAGTGGCTTCGCCGGCATCATCGTGATCCTGCGTCCGGTGGAGTTCAACTGGGCAGCCATCGCCGCGCTGGGGTCTGCGATCACACTGGCTATCAACGCCGTTATGGTGCGCAAGCTGCCGAAGAATCAGACCACGGTGCACAAGCTGTTTCTCAACTATTTGCTGATTATTCCGGCATCCGGATTGTTGGCTGTTTGGGAATGGCAACAGGGCGCCTCCTGGCACCCGGAGATGTTGTTCACTGCAGCCGGTTCTGCCCTGTTTATTCTGGGCTACAACATCACCGTTCTGCTGGCGTATCGCCAAGTGGATGCCAATCAAGTGACGAGTGCCGAATACACAGGTCTGATCTGGGCGGTCGGTATCGGCTGGATCTGGTTTAACGAAGTGCCGGACTGGTGGTTCCTGGTGGGCAGTATGATGGTGGTGGTGCCACTGGTGCTGATTGGCCTGAATCAGAGACGCAAAGCACCACCGCGAGGATTCAATCCTGCTGCTCGGCAACAAAAACAGGAGGCTATTGGTGAAGCCTGACGCAACCGGAGGCGGCACACCTTCCGAAACACGCTGTGAATACGTCCGTGTACGCTTGGCTCCGCCATCCATGGCTACGCACAGTTTCGGAAGGTGTGCCGCCTCCGGCTGCTTGCTCGTAGCTTGCGTTCTTGCTTAGCCGTTTTTCTTCAAAGCTGCCTCTATTGCAAACGTATGAGTACACTCATCGCCGAGTGTTCTCAGTGATTCCGCCAGCCTGAAAAGGTATTCGGAATTAGGGCCGCTCGGCCCAACCGCCTGCGCAATCTGGCGGGCAATATCCGCGTCCGGGGCATGTCCAAGAAAAGCCTCATTGTCCTCAGTAGCAATATAAACCAGCCCTTCAGCGTGGTTTCCGCTCTCGAACGTCAGGGTTGTGGAAAACCGCAGATAGCCGTTCTTTTCCCGCACGTCCAGATGTTCAAATACGTTGGGCGATACCCGGAACGCCATGCCCTTGCAGATGGCTCCGGGCTGTTCAATAAGGGTCACTACCCTGCCTGGCGCATCCGGTGTGCCCCGGTGATCATGAGAGCCCTGCCAGAACCGCCGCGCCCAGCCGTTGATGGATGCGGGGTGCTTTTCAAGAAACGGAAAGTCCACCTTGTAGATCAGTGAGCCATAGCCAAACAGCCAGATGGATTCAACACCGGAGAAATCCTGACGGCGGCGGTTGTGCTCGATGGTGTTGGTGGACATTTCAACTCCTTACAAACGTCTTGCTCAGATATTGGCAATAAATCCGGTGATGCCGGTCAGCACGATTTCTGCGGCCATAGCCGAGAGAATCAGGCCGCTGATTTTGGAAAGAATGTTGAGGCCGGTTTTCCCCAACACTTTTTCCAGATACCCCGACAGATGCAGCAGTATTGCCAGGATCAACAAGCTGGAAATCAGGCCCAACAAACCACCGGCCACTTCCGATACCTGCTTGAGTTCAGCACCGTAAACAAGAATAGCACCGATGGTGGCGGGGCCGATCATCACCGGAACCGCCAGCGGCACAACCGCAATATCGTCGCGATCTTCATCCGGCAGGCCGGTGGCGTGATTGCGGGTGCCGTTGGTGACCAGGCTGATGGCGGTCAGGAACAGCAGGGTACCTGCGCCAATACGGAAGGAATTAAGGGTAATACCAATGGCACTGAACAGCAGCGGGCCGGCAAAAAACAGAATCACGCCCATGGTAAACGCCGCAACACAGGCCCGGCGGATAATGGAGGACTTTTCAGCAGTCGGCAAACCCCGGGTCAGGGCAATAAACATGGATACAACAAAAAAGGGCGCCAGCAGAAACAGAAAGCGGATTGTACTGCTGATGTACGTACTGAAAAACATCTCTAACATCGAAAAATCCCGGCGGGTGCAAAAGCGCGCAGCATAACCGCAAATGCGGATTCCTGCCGTACGCAACAGAACCTACTCAGGTCGCAACACCTCTAATCCGGGTTTCTGCCGTACGCAATACAACGTATACTGAGCGAATTCTTGACGTTGCACCCGTGTGTCTTAATCCCATATCGGTTTTATAGGTTCAAACAGAGGACGTTTGCATCATGCAAATTGGCATTCCAAAAGAGATATTCACAGACGAACGACGTGTTGCCGCAACACCGCCATCAGTGCACAAGCTGATCGCGTTGGGCTACGACGTCACAATTGAAACCGGCGCCGGTGAGGCTGCCCACTACCGCGATGAAGCCTATGAAGCTGTTGGCGCGTCCATCGCGAAGGATACCCGTTCGCTGTGGAGCAACGCAGACTTCATTCTGAAGGTTCGCCCTCCCATGCAAAACCCGGCCCTGGGCGAGCACGAGGCTGATCTGATAAAAGAAGGCGCCTTCCTGGTCAGTTATCTATGGCCGGCCCAGAACCCGGAGCTTCTCAAACAGCTGGCTGCCCGGAAAATCACCAGCTTCGCCATCGACAGCCTGCCCCGGATCAGCCGGGCCCAGAAGATGGATGCGCTGAGCGCCATGGCAAACATTGCCGGGTACCGCGCAGTGGTCGAAGCGGCCAATCACTTCGGGCGCTTTTTCACAGGCCAGATGACCGCAGCGGGTAAAGTACCGCCGGCCAAGGTGATGGTTATAGGTGCCGGTGTCGCCGGTCTTGCGGCCGTGGGTGCGGCAAACAGCCTGGGCGCGATTGTGCGGGCGTTTGATACCCGGCTGGAAGTGAAAGAACAGATCGAAAGCATGGGCGCCGAATTCCTGCTGTTGGATTTTGATGAAGAAGAAGGCAGCGGCACCGGCGGCTACGCAAAGCAGATGAGCGATGAGTTCATCAAGGCGGAGATGGCCCTGTTTGCGGAACAGGCCAAAGAGGTGGACATCATCATCACCACCGCTCTGATTCCCGGCAAGCCGGCGCCCAAGCTGATCACCGAGGACATGGTCAAATCCATGAAACCCGGCAGTGTGATTGTCGATCTGGCATCGGAACGCGGCGGCAACTGCGAGTTGACCGAACCGGGCAAGATTGTTGAAAAGCACGAGGTCACGCTGATCGGCTACACGGATTTGCCGAGCCGCATGGCCAAGGTTGCCAGTGATCTGTACGCCACCAACCTGTTCCACCTGCTAACCGAGCTGACACCAGATAAAGACGGCCAGCCCCGGGTGAACATGGAAGACGACGTTATTCGTGGCCTGACCGTGGTGCTGGATAAGGAAGTCACCTGGCCGCCACCACAGCCGCAAACCCCGGTCAGCCCGAAACCTGCGCCTGGCACTGAAGAGCCTTCTGCCGAGCAAAAGGCCGCTGCGCGCAAGGAATCCGAGCGCCGCAGCCTGATTGGCAAGGGCGCCGTGCTGATTGTTGCCATCGCGGCACTTTACGGTGTGGGCGCTCACGCACCTGACAGCTTTTTGCGTCACTTCACGGTGTTTGTGCTGGCCTGCTTTATTGGCTGGCAGGTTGTCTGGAACGTTACAGCCTCCTTGCACACGCCCCTGATGAGCGTAACCAACGCCATCAGCGGCATTATTGTAATTGGTGCGATTTTGCACCTGGCTCAGGCCGAAAACGCCGCGGTCGGGATTATCGCGTTTATGGCGGTGCTGATTGCCAGCATCAACGTGGGGGGCGGCTTCAGGGTTACCCATCGCATGCTCAAAATGTTCCGCAGATAGGAGGCGAACCGCCGTGAGTACAGGACTCGTTAGTGTGGCTTATGTAGTAGCCAGCGTATTGTTTATTCTCAGCCTTGGAGGCTTGAGCCATCAGGAATCTGCGCGCAGGGGCAACCTCTACGGGGTGGCCGGCATTCTGATCGCTCTGGTGGCCACCATGGCCAACGTCAGTGACAGTGGCCTTGTGGCTATTGTGATTGCAGTGCTGGTAGGCGCCAGTGTTGGCGTTGCCATCGCCAACAAAGTGGAAATGACCCAGATGCCACAACTGGTGGCCCTGCTGCACAGCTTTGTAGGCATGGCCGCGGTTCTGGTCGGCTTCGCCGGCTTCATTGAACCGCTGACCCAAACCTCGGGTGCCGAGCACACGATTAAACTGGTGGAAGTGTTTGTGGGTATCTTTATCGGTGCCATCACCTTTACCGGATCACTGGTAGCCTGCGGCAAGCTCGATGGTCGCATCGACAGCAAAGCACTCACCCTGCCCGGCCGGCACCTGATGAACCTGGCCGCGTTGCTGATATCGGTGCTGCTGGGCGCCTGGTTCCTGGGCACTGATAGCATGGCCTTGGGCCTTATCGCCCTGGTATTGATGACCGTGGTTGCCGCCGTTCTCGGCATTCACCTGATCATGGCCATTGGTGGCGCTGACATGCCGGTGGTTGTCTCCATGCTCAACAGCTACTCCGGCTGGGCTGCGGCGTCTATCGGGTTCATGCTGGGCAACGATCTGCTGATCGTCACCGGCGCACTGGTAGGCAGCAGCGGTGCCATCCTCAGCTACATCATGTGCAAGGCGATGAACCGGTCGTTTGTCAGCGTTATTCTCGGGGGCTTCGGCCAGACCAGCAGCAGTTCTGCCGCCGTTGGCAGTGATGATCAGGTCGCCCTGGAAACCAGTGCTGATGAGGTATGCGAGGAGCTTCGTAACGCCGATTCCGTGATTATCGTGCCTGGCTACGGTATGGCCGTTGCGCAGGCTCAAAGCGGCGTCAGTGACATGACCAAGCTGCTCCGGGACCGAGGCGTGACCGTGCGTTTTGGTATCCACCCGGTTGCTGGCCGCTTGCCCGGGCACATGAACGTGCTGCTGGCCGAAGCCCATGTGCCTTACGACATCGTGTTGGAGATGGACGAGATCAACGCAGACTTCCCGACAACCGACGTGGTGCTGGTTATCGGCGCCAACGATACGGTGAACCCGGCAGCAGCGGAAGACCCGGGCAGCCCGATCGCGGGCATGCCGGTGCTTGAGGTCTGGAAAGCACGACACGTGGTGATTCTCAAACGGGGTATGGCAACAGGCTATTCCGGCGTCGAAAACCCGCTGTTCTTCAAAGACAACTCCCGCATGCTGTTCGGAGATGCCAAAGACAGCATTGATAAACTGGTGAGCGGCCTGAGGGACTGATTGATCCAGGCTGCGATGCGCAGGATACCCGGGCGTTCCGGGTATCCTGTTAACCGCGTCTCTTTAACCGCGTCTCTATTGCGTGGTGTTGTATACGTAGGACGAGACCGTGCCATCGGGGTTGAATCGCACAACCAGATCGGTGGTTTCGGCATCGCCAAAAGCAGACCAACGGTATTTGCCATAGGTCCAGGTGCGTTTTCCGTCTTCAACACCTGTGCGCCAAGGCTCACCAAACATTTCCTGAACGTCGGCGCGGGTGGTTTTATCCACTTTGATCTGGTCGACGTTGTGCGTGGCAAAATCCTTGCCTACGGTGGCGCAGCCGGCAAACACCAGCACGCTTGCAAGCATCAAAACTGACAGACTGTTCTTCAAAGACATTGCCGTCTCTCCTGTGAAACTCTACCCATAAAAAAACACCCCCATCATACGCTCAGGCAATGGGGGTGTGCTGTTACACAACGTACACAACAGAAATAGTCTGTCCCGGCTCAGTAGAGCTTCCGAAATACAGCGTCTTTAATAGAGCTTCGTGAGAGATTTACGGGCAAAATCATCCACCTCACCAAGCCGACCTTCCTTCACTTTGGTGAGCCATTGCGGATCCTGCAGCAGTGCGCGGCCCACCGCAATCAGTTCGAACTCGTGGTTGTTCATGCGCTCTACCAGTTCGTCAATGCCCGACTGTTCAACCGACTCTTGCTTACTGGCCATCGTGCCGCTGATGAAATCTTCTGTCAGGCCAACGCTGCCAACCGACATCGTGGGTTTGCCAGACAGTTTCTGAGTCCAGCCCGCCAGGTTAAGGCTGGAGCCTTCAAACTCCGGCTCCCAGAAGCGCCGGGTTGAGGCATGGAAAATATCCACGCCGGCGTCTACTAAAGGCTTGAGGAACTGCTCAAGCTCTTCCGGACTGTTGACCAGTTTTGCATCGTAATCCTGCTGCTTCCACTGGGAGAAACGCAGCATAATCGGAAACTCTGGGCCTACGCGGTGACGAACCGCTTCTACGATCTCAACAACGAAACGCAGACGATTTTCCATACTGCCGCCGTATTCATCATCTCGCTGATTGGTGCCTTCCCACAGGAACTGGTCGAGCAGATAACCGTGAGCACCGTGAATTTCTATACCGTCAAACCCCAAGGCTTGGGCGTCTTGTGCTGCATCGGCAAACGCCTTGATAACGTCGTCAATGTCCTCTTTGCTCATCGCCCTGCCATTAGGCTTTCCCGGCGCAAACAGGCCAGACGGGCTAAAACCCGGCACCGATGGATTCGGCTCTGAACCTTCCTTGCGCACTGAGCCCACGTGCCACAGTTGCGGGAAGATAGCGCCGCCGGCTTCGTGCACCGCATCGACCACGTTTTTCCAGCCGGCCAACGCAGCATCACCGTGAAACGTGGGTACGTCGGGGTAACCACTCGCACCCGGATGATTCACCGTGGTGCCCTCGGTGATAATAAGACCCAGACCGGCCTCTGCGCGGCGGCGGTAATAGGCCACTACGTTCTCGCCAGGAACGCCTTTGGGTGAGAAATTGCGCGTCATCGGCGCCATGGCAACCCGGTTGCGCAGCGTAAGGTTGTGCGTAGTGAAGGGTTCAAACATTGGGCCCAGATTCATAGTCATTAATCGCGACTCCTGCATTTGCGATTTTCTAATTTGGTTTCTTAACGCAACCTTATTTAATCTGGTTTTAAGATGCAACCCCATTCTGTACACTCGAACCTATGGCCAGAAAACGTTTTGATGACTCAAATTGCTCCGTCGCCCGTGCTTTGAATCAGGTGGGTGACTGGTGGTCCCTGCTTATTGTGCTGCACGCCATGCACGGTACGCGGCGTTTCGTGGATTTTCACCAGGAGCTGGGCATCGCCAAAAATATCCTGTGCGACCGTCTTGCTCGCCTGGTGGATAACGAGGTGCTGAAAAAAGTGGAGGTTGGCGAACACGGCTCGCGCTTCGAGTACCGGCTGACCGGGAAAGGCCGGGATCTGTTCCCGGTGGTTATTGCCTTACGACAGTGGGGTGATAAATGGAATCCGGCGCCCGATGACGCCGGGCTCAATTTGCGGGACCGGGCTACAGGGCAGCCCATCCAGGCCGTTCAGGTACACAATACCAAGGGCGACCCGATCACTGTGCGCGATGTGTTTATTCCGATTGCCTCAGCCCCCGGCCGCAAAAAAGACTCGGCCTGACCGCCATAAGACGGGTATATCTAAAACAGTTACACCCAAAACAGATACGCCCAAAACAACAAAGCGGAGCCGAAGCTCCGCTTTGTTGAACAACCAATCCTTCAGGCGCTCTGGCTCTGGCGTTGTCCTGAACGACCGCGCTGATCATTGCCGCTCTGGCTCCGACCGTTGCTGCGCCCACCGGGCTTGGCCCCCGGACGGCCGTTTCCGCCAGCATTCCCACCGTTGCGTCCGCGAGCCTTGCTCGGATCCGCTTTGGCTTTCGGCTTGAGAGGCAGGTTATTCTTGGGCTCGAAACCTTCCACTTCCTTGCGCGGCAACTGCTTCTTGATCAGCTTCTCAATGCCCGCAAGCATTTTGCCTTCATCGGCGCTTACCAGCGACAGCGCATGTCCGCTCTCACCAGCACGGCCGGTGCGGCCAATGCGGTGTACATAGTCTTCCGGCACGTTAGGCAGCTCAAAGTTCACCACTTGCGGCAGCTGCTTGATGTCCAGGCCACGGGCCGCAATGTCGGTGGCAACCAGCACGCGTACCTGGCCTTGTTTAAACTCTGCCAACGCCCGGGTGCGAGCACCCTGGGATTTGTTGCCGTGTATGGCTGCTGCCGTAATGCCGTCTTTTTCCAGCTTCTGGGTCAGACGGTTAGCACCGTGTTTGGTGCGGGTAAAAACCAGCACCTGTTCCCAGCTGTTGTCACGCACCAGCTTGCTCAGCAAAGCGGTCTTTTGGCTCTGATCAACTTTGTAAACCGACTGCTCCACGTTCTCAGCGGTGGTATTTCTGACCGCGACGTCAATCTGCACCGGGTTGTTCAGCAGGCCTTGGGCCAGAGAGCGAATTTCACCGGAAAAGGTTGCTGAGAACAGCAGGTTCTGGCGCTTGGCTGGCAAGAGCGCAAGAATCTTTTTGATATCGCGAATAAAGCCCATATCCAGCATGCGGTCGGCTTCGTCCAGTACCAGGATTTCCACCTCGTTGAAGCGCACAGCGTTCTGCTGATACAGATCCATCAGGCGACCGGGTGTGGCAACCAGCACGTCTACGCCTTTGCGCAGCTTCATCATCTGCGGATTGATTTTCACACCACCAAAAACCACGGCGGCCTTGGTGGGAACGTATTTGCTGTAAAGATTTACGCTGTCGTGAACTTGCGCGGCCAGTTCCCGTGTCGGCGTCAAAATCAGGACGCGGGGTCCTTTACCGTTGCGGGGATTCTCAGCCAGGCGCTGCAGAATGGGCAGTGTAAAGCCGGCTGTTTTACCTGTGCCCGTCTGGGCTGCCGCCATAACGTCCTTGCCAGAAAGTACGGCAGGAATGGCCTGAAGCTGAATGGGAGACGGGGTTTCATAACCTTGATCGGTGGTTGCACGGACCAACTGCTCGGACAAACCGAGTGAAGAAAAACTCATATAAGATCAACTCTTGATTGTTCTGCCTCAACGAACACCGTTCTCGGCGAATGCGGGCAGATGCCATGAAGATTCATGGAGTAAAAGACGACTACAGTCACGCGCCGGTATCGGGGTGACGTCCTCTGACAGGTCGTTTGGATGGTTCGCAAGAAGGCTGAAAGCCTGAAACTGCGGAATCCCTAGAGGCAGGATGCGGCGAACAGTAACAGAGGCTCGTAACATTAGCCATAGGGGATTCTCGCGCGCGGCGACCTACAGCAGAGCCACCGTAACGCCAGCCGCCAGAAGGCTGGCCGCGGCGAGGCCGCACAGAGACAGCCGAAGATTCCAGCGAAACGATGCATCCATGGCTTCGTAGCCTGTCAGTCGCTCCATGATCAACGCATTGGCCGCAAAGGGCGTTCCAAAGGCGGTAACGCCCCACCCGGTTACCATGCCAATACCCAAACCAAGCAACGCAGTGTCTGGCCAGATAACACCGAGAATACCTCCCGTGAGAGTGCCGATAACAATCGGGTTTACGCCGGCAAGGCCCGCCGTAAAATAAGCCCAGGGTACGCAGGCCGCTATGACCGGCCAAACCCAGAACGGAAAACTCAGGTTGCCACTGATTTGTCCCAGCACGGCTCCACTGATGACCGACCCAATAAACGCAGAGCCCCCCACAATGGCCAGTTCATTGCTAACATTGGACATATTGACCAACGGCGGATTTGTTTTCCGGCACCAAGCGAAAAGCCTGGCCCCAAACACCGCACTCATGCAGCTGAGGGTTACTGAATACGCGTAATTAAGATGGTATTGATGACTGAACACAAATACACCCGCGCAAATACCCAGGATGAGAACGCCAAACCGCAACCAGGGAGCCCAGCCCGCTTTGCTCTGCGCCATGCTCGTTTCCTGAGCCGTTTCGGGTTCACGCCAGATCAACCCGCACAGCACCAGGGCCGCGGAAAACGGCACGGTGAATATCAGCAACTCAAGGCTGCTAAGTCCTGGTAGCAGTGTCAGGGTGAGCACCACAGAAATCGATAACGGAGAAAAGGTGGGCGATACACCAAACCCTCTCAGCACCGCTCGGGTTGCATTGCGGGTAGCCGGCGAGTCCCCGCTGCTGCGCACCCGCTCACCCACAAGGCTGCCCACAACCGCCACAGAACCAAAATTCAGAGGTATGGAAACCAGAGCAGTACCGAACGACAGGCTCAGATAGCGGGCAAGCGGCTCGCCGCCGAAAAGGCTGGCTGAAATCTTTTGCAGGTCACGGGTGCGGGCAAGCACGGAAGACAACAGCATCACCGCCAGGATCAGACCCGCAAGGCGGCTCATATTGGCGGCTGCGGAACGGATCAAGCCAGGATCGCGCCCCAAAGCAAATACCAAAGCCAGCCCGGCTGCGAGAAAAACGGCCTTGGGCACACGGCGCATATCGCGCCACCCCAGAATCACGGCCAAGCTCACCGCACCGGCGCCAAGGCCCGCCATACCGGGGAACAGCGCGAGAATAGCGGCCACGAGGGCAATGTAAGCAAGAGCAGAGCGAATCAGCTGCAACGGCGGCTTCCTAAGCAAAAACAGGGATCTTAGGGGTTCGACCCTTTGTCGGGTATCCGCATTTATGGTGATACCCGTAGCTTCCTTACTTTTTACTGATCAGTGAGTCGCCGCTTTGGCAAACTTCGCCAGTGCTCCGCTCACTTTGGCCAACACCGGGTCGCAGCCTTCAATGGCGTGTCTGGTTTTCAGATACTCAGGATCGTTGTACCCAAGCCAAACTTGCCCGCTTTCGTCCTCCCAGATCAGCGCTTTCTGAGGCAGATCCACGGCCACGCTCTGCGCACACTGCATCAGTGGCGTACCTACTTTCGGGTTGCCAAAAATCACGAGCACTGTGGGTCGTAGTTTCATATCGGCCGATTTGGCGCCGGCAGCATGATCAATCCGATTCATGATTTTCATGCCGTTCGCGCTCAAAACCGCTTCCAGTTTATCCGCTGTGGCCGCTACGCTATGATTACTTTCAAGCACAATCAATCCATCGGCAGCCAAAGCCGCTCCGGAACACAACAATAAAGTAAGGGGTAAAACAAACATCCGGAAAATGCGCATCGCTCGTGTCCTTTTTATGACGTGTGGCTCCTATAGTAGACCACCCGAAGGGTGGAATGGAGCCTGACAATTAATCGGAAACATATTTTGATCTAATGACGTGTTAGTACGTAAAACTACAACTTTCGCGTTTAAACAAATTCGCTAACAAGGAGCGCAACCCTTTCAAGGGCCGCACAAAGCTATGTTCAAGAGAATTCTGTCCTGTATTTTTCTGTTCGCTCTGGCTATTTCCAGCCAGGTTCACGCCCAGGAACAACCTCTGAAAGTCGGCATCACCAAGGTCCCTCCTTTTGTTATTGCAACCGATGATGGCCGCTGGGAAGGCATTAGCATTGATCTGTGGGACGAAATTGCAGCGGGCTTGGGGCGGAAGTTTGAATACATTCCAATGAGCTTCAACGAACTGCTCGAGGCCGTTGAAGGCGGCGATATCGATGTGGCCGTTGGCGCCCTGACCATGACGGCCGGCCGGGAAGCCCGGTTTGATTTCAGCCATCCTTTTTATCAGACGGGTCTTTCTATTGCCGTACCGCCCGTGCCAGACCAAAGCCTGCTCAGCAGCCTGAAGGCGTTCATCAGCTGGCAATTCCTCAGCGCCGTTCTCGCACTGGGCGCTTTGCTTCTGGGCGTTGGCTTTCTGCTATGGCTGGTTGAGCGGCGCCGCAACCCCGAACAATTCGGGGGCTCCGCAGCACAGGGTATTGGTTCCAGTTTCTGGTGGGCAGCCGTCACCATGACCACCGTAGGCTACGGTGACAAAGCGCCGGTATCACTGCCGGGCAGATTGATTGGGGTGGTGTGGATGTTTGCCGGTTTGATCATGGTCGCCAGCTTTACCGCCGCTATCACCTCCTCATTGACCGTGAGCAACCTGCGCTCGGGCATTCAGGGCGTAGACGATCTGCCCGGCAGTGTGGTGGCTACCATTGCCAATACCGAGAGCCAGAGCTACCTGGAGGAACATCGCGTTCGCTACCAGACATACCCGGACCTGACGTCGGCCATGATGTCGGTCGCAAACGGCGAAACGGACGCCATCGTGTATGACCGTGCTCTGATGCAGTATCGGAACCTGCAAATGGGCAAGCAGAAGCTCACCATTCTTCCCGGTGTGTTTGCAGAACAGTTGTACGCGCTGGCGATGCCAAACGGCAGCCCGCTGCGGGCCCAGATCTCCCAAGAGGTTCTTCGTGTCACCGAGGCGGAAAATTGGGCCGATATCCGGGCGGCCTATTTGGGCAAAGACTAGCCGTGACAGGGCGCAGCTCAGCCTGCGCCCTGGTTTTACTCAGGTGCCAAACAGCGCCGAGCGCAAGGGCCTGAGAAAACCACGGGGGCCGCTTCCCCGGGCTACGGTCTTCTTTCCGTCGAACTCTACGTAACCGTCTTCGATCGGGTCGAAACGTAGAATTTTCACATCTTTGAGGTAGTTCTGGGATGATTTCCACGGGCCGTGGGTGCCTTGGCGAGGGAGTCGATCCTGGGCTCGCCGTATGTAACCCGCATCCAGTGAGCCCAGAACCGTCTCCTCACCCAGACTGTTCCCGGCATCTCTGGCAACGGCTACGCGCAGGCCGCGCCGATCCATGTGATTGATCAGGCGGCACAGGTATTCACTGGCAATGTCCGCTTTCAGGGTCCAAGAGATGTTGGTGTAACCGAAGATCATGCCCGCGTTGGGTAAGCCTTCAACCATCACGTTTTTATAAACAACCTTGTCTTTCAGAACCACGTCCTGGCCGTCTACTCTTGGTTTTATGCCCCCAAGCATCTGAATATCCAGGCCGGTGGCCGGAATGATGATGTCTGCTTCCAGGTGCTCGCCGGATTTAAGGCGGATGCCGGTTTCGGTAAAACGCTCAATATGATCGGTTGCAATGGACGCTTTGCCCGCTTTTAAAGCCTCGAAAAGATCACCATCTTTCACCACGCAAAGACGTTGATCCCAGGGATTATAATCCGGAGTGAAATGACGCATATCAGTTTGGCTACCCACCTGGCGCCTGATAATGCTCATGAACAGCCGGCGCATGAGGTTTGGACACCGGCGGGAAAGCTGGTACACACATCGGGAGATCGTGATATTGCGAGCCCGGGTAAGCCGGTAGGCGGCCTTGGGAGAGAGCACCTTCTGCAGGGCGAGCGTTATTTTGTCGGTGGATGGCAATGGCATCAGATAGGCGGGTGAGCGCTGCAGCATGGTCACATGGCCCGCTGTTTCAGCCATGGTTGGCACCAGAGTAATCGCTGTTGCCCCACTGCCAATCACCACAACGTTTTTGCCCGTGTAATCCAGATCTTCCGGCCAGTGCTGCGGGTGAACAATCCGCCCTTTGAAATCTTTCTCACCCGGAAAGTCCGGTTTATAGCCCCGTTTGTAATTGTAGTAGCCAGTACAACCAACCAGAAAACGGGCGGTGTAGGTTTTCAGCTCGCCGGTCGCTTCGTCCAGTGCGGTCAGCCTCCAGCATGCATCGGCACTCGACCAGTCTGCGGTTTTTACCCCGAGTCCGAACCGGATATGTTTCGCAACGTCATGCTCTTTCGCGGTTTCACTCACGTAGTGTTTGATAGCCGCACCGTCGGCCAACACCTTGCCACCGGTCCACGGGCGGAAGTTGTAGCCGAAGGTAAACATATCGGAATCCGAGCGAACGCCGGGATAGCGGAACAGATCCCAAGTACCTCCGAGCGACTGACGCCGCTCCAGAATGGCGAAAGATTTGCCCGGACACTCCCGCTTCAAATGACAGGCCATGCCGATGCCAGACACCCCCGCGCCAACAATTAATACATCAAAATGCTGTTCGCTCATACCCGATCTCTTGATTTCACCGCATCGACACTCTATACCCGTAACCATAACCGAACTGACAATAGCTGAAAATCCGCCGCTTAAACATCCGGGTATCTAATCCATGAAAACCGTTTTCTCACCGCTGCACCACCGTCGTTCCGTCAAAACCGAACTGGATGGCGGCATTCTGATCGAGCCCCATGAAAAGCCGTCCCGGGCAGAAACCATTCTGGCCCGCGTGAAGGCGCAGGCCCTGGGTGAGGTGCTTGAACCGGAGGACTTTGGCCTGGCTCCGGTCAAGCGAGTGCACACAGCCGACTACGTCGAGTTTCTGGAGCACTGCTGGGGTGACTGGGTGGCGGAAGGCAAACCGGGCGAAGCCATTCCGGCGGTGTGGTGTGGACGCGGCATGCGGGCCCGTATGCCCAAAGACATCGACGGCCGGCTTGGCTACTTCAGCTTTGCAGCCGAGACCTCCATTTCTGACGGAACATGGGAAGCGGCCTGCGCTTCCGCTAACGTAGCACTCACCGCCCAAAAGCTGGTTGCCAACGGGGAGCGCGCTGCCTTTGCCTTGTGCCGTCCGCCCGGCCACCATGCCCACGCCGACCTGTTCGGCGGCTACTGTTTTTTCAACAACGCCGCCATTACTGCACAGGCGTTTCGCGACCAGGGATACCCGCGGGTGGCTGTGCTGGATGTGGACTTTCACCACGGCAACGGAACCCAGGCCATCTTCTACAATCGCAGCGATGTGCTAACCGCCAGCCTGCACGGCGATCCGGATTTGGTTTTCCCCCACTTTCTCGGATTTGAGGATGAAACCGGCGAGGGCGAGGGTAAGGGCTATAACCTCAACATTGTCTATCCTCCGGGAACACCCTACCGCGAGTGGCGCAAAGGGCTCGACATCGCCTGCGAGCGCATTGCCGCTTTTCAGCCAGATGCCTTGGTTATTGCCCTGGGCGTGGATACCTTTGAGGAAGACCCGATCTCGTTCTTTAAGCTGAAATCAGCGGACTACCTTTCCCTGGGCAAACGTATTGAGCAGCTCAAACTGCCCACCGTGTTCACTATGGAGGGCGGTTATGACGTTGACGCCATTGGCATCAATGCCGTGAATGTCATGCAGGGCTTCGAAAATAAAAAACAGACGTAAGGGTTAACCACCAGTAGACGACCGGTCTATTAGATATTATTATCTCGCTTCACCGTTGGTCGACCGGTCTATTTCTAGCTCACTGGCCCATTATTAAGGATCGCATTTGAATAACTTCAACTTTTACAACCCGACACACATCGCCTTCGGCGAAGGTAAAATTGCCGAGCTTGATACGCTGGTGCCCCACGATGCCAAGGTGCTTGTATTGTTCGGCGGCGATAGCGCACGCCGTACCGGCACTCTGGATGAGGTCAGGTCGGCCCTCGGCAATCGTCAGGTTACAGAGTTTGAGGGCATTGAGCCGAACCCGAGTTTCGAAACCCTGATGAAAGCGGTTGTCCAGGTACGTGAGCAGAACATCGACTTTCTACTTGCCGTGGGTGGCGGATCGGTGATTGATGGGACCAAATTTGTAGCCGCTGCGGCGGTTTTCGAGGGCGACGAGTGGGACATTCTGCTGAAAGGCGGCACCAACATTGAACGTGCCCTGCCCTTTGGCTCAGTGCTCACCCTTCCCGCTACCGGTTCAGAAATGAACAAAGGCGGCGTGGTCACGCGCAGATCGCTGCAGGCCAAGCTGCCGTTCCACAGTGATTTCGTGTTCCCGCAGTTCTCAGTGCTCGATCCCACAAAAACCTACACCCTGCCGCTGCGCCAAGTGGGCAACGGTGTGGTTGATGCCTTCGTGCACGTGGTGGAGCAGTACCTGACGTATCCGGCCCATGCGCCGGTGCAGGATCGCTTTGCCGAAGGTCTGCTACTGACGCTGACCGAAATCGGCGAGCAGGCCCTGGCCGAGCCCGAGAACTACCAGGTACGAGCCAGCCTGATGTGGACCGCAACCCTGGCCCTGAATGGCCTGATTGGCAGCGGCGTACCCCAGGATTGGGCTACCCACATGCTGGGCCATGAGCTGACTGCCCTGCATAATCTTGACCACGCCCAGACTCTGGCCATTGTGTTGCCGTCGATGCTGCGTGAACGCAAAGCCGCCAAACTCGACAAACTGGTTCAGTACGGCGAACGCGTCTGGAATATCCGTGAGGGCAGCTCTGAGGAAAGAGCCGAAGCCGCCATTGCGAAAACCCAAGAGTTCTTTGAATCCCTCGGCGTCAAAACTCGCCTTGGCGACTACGATTTGGGCGAAGACCACATAGAGCCATTGATCAAAAGCCTGGAAAGCCACGGCATGGTGGCCCTTGGTGAACACGGCGATGTAACACCGGAGGTGTGCCGCCGGGTGCTTCAGGCAAGCCTGTAGACCTAAATGTTGTCCTTTACGGGGCCCTGTGATTCAGGTGTCCCTTTTTTTATGCCAAATCGATCCGATTTTCAGGCTCAGCCCTTGAAGCCCCTGCCAACAATGTAGACCTCCCGTGAGCGGGCGCGTGAAGAACCCGGCTTGCGCGCGACCACCTTGTCGAACACGGCTCTGGTAGCCTTCAGATAGTCTTCATAGCCTTCGCCCTGAAACACCTTGGCCACAAAACTGCCTTTGGGCTTGAGCACCTGGCAGGCCATGTCCAGCGCCAGCTCCACCAGATACATGGAAGACGCCTGATCGGCCACTGTCACTCCGCTGATGTTCGGCGCCATGTCACAAATCACCACGTCCACCTGATTGTCGCCAAGCGCGGTCATTATTTCATCAAACACCGGGTTTTCGGTAAAATCGCCCTGAATGAACTCCACGCCTGCAATGGCGTCCATCGGCAGTATGTCAGAGGCCAACACTCTGCCTTTATGGCCCACCAGATTGACCGCCACCTGCGACCAGCCGCCTGGCGCAGAGCCCAGATCCATGACCACCATATTGGGGTGAATCAGCCGGTCTTTCTTGTTGATTTCAAGGAGCTTATAGCTGGCCCGCGAGCGATAGCCGTCGACCTGCGCCTGTTTAACGAAGGGGTCATTCACGTGCTCTTCAAGCCAGCGGTTACTGCTTTTGGATCGGGCCATGGGGGCTCTTTAAAAAATCGTTAAAAGGGATGTCGAAAAGGGCTGATTGACCCACACATTGTACGTGCCGCACGCCCTCCCGGCAAAACCCTGACATCCAGCACGGGCGCACGTACAATGGCGGCAACATTTTCCAACCCTTTATACCCGGCAATCAACCCGTCATCGGCGACGAGTGTCGGGCAGGACGCACTATGATCCGCCTTACCGAACTGGCGCTGCCGCTGGACCATCCCGAAAGTGCCCTGCGGACCGCTATCCTGGATCGACTGGGCATCGTCGACGCCGATCTGACCGATTTTACCGTGTTCAAGCGCAGCTACGATGCTCGCAAGAAAAACACGGAGATCAAGTTCGTTTACATTATTCATCTGAGCGCCAGCAACGAAGACGCCATTCTGGCCCGCTTTGAACAAGACCAGCATGTGCGGCCAGCCCCGGATACGGATTATCACCTGGTCGCGGAGGCACCCGCTGGCCTCACCGAACGCCCGATTGTGATCGGTTTCGGCCCCTGTGGCCTGTTTGCCGCGCTGATTCTTGCCCAGATGGGATTTCGGCCCATTGTGCTGGAGCGCGGTAAAGACGTACGCCGCCGCACCAAAGACACCTGGGCGCTGTGGCGGAAAAAGCAGCTATCCCCGGAATCCAACGTTCAGTTTGGTGAGGGCGGCGCAGGCCTGTTCTCCGACGGCAAGCTATACAGCCAGATCAAGGATCCGAAGTTCTACGGCCGCAAGGTAATGCACGAGTTTATCCGGGCCGGTGCGCCGGAAGAAATTCTGTACGTCAGCAAGCCCCATATTGGCACCTTCCGGCTGACCGGCGTCGTAGCCACCATGCGCGAGGAAATCGTGCGCCTTGGCGGCGAGATCCGTTTTGAAAGCAAAGTCACCGACGTGCACATTCTTGATGGGCGCATTGAAGGCGTGGAATTGGCCGGCGGCGAACGTCTGCACAGCCGCTATGTGGTTCTTGCACTGGGTCATAGCGCCCGTGAAACGTTCCGCATGCTCCATCGCAGACAGGTTTATATTGAACCCAAGCCCTTTGCCATCGGCTTTCGCATCGAGCATCCGCAATCGCTGATCGACAACGCCCGCCTGGGCAAATACGCCGGCCACCGGGCCTTGGGCGCGGCGGATTATAAACTGGTGTACCACGCCAGCAACGGGCGCGCGGTTTACAGTTTTTGCATGTGCCCCGGGGGCATGGTGGTGGCGGCAACCTCGGAACCGGGCCGGGTCGTCACCAATGGCATGAGCCAGTATTCCCGCAACGAGCTCAACGCCAATGCCGGCATTGTGGTGGCCGTGCATCCGGAAGAGGACTTTCCGGGTGGGCCGCTGGCCGGTGTGGACCTGCAGGAAACCCTGGAGTCCCTGGCTTACACGCTAGGCGGCAGTGATTATTGCGCGCCTGCCCAACTGGTGGGGGATTTCATCAATAGCCGGCCCTCCAAGGAACTGGGCGGCGTCGAGCCCTCCTACAAACCCGGCATCAAGCTGGGCGACCTGGCGCCTTCCCTGCCCGCATACGCCATCGAGGCCATCCGCGAGGCCTTGCCGGCTTTCGGCAAGCAGATCCGCGGCTTTGACCGGAATGACGCGATTTTGACCGGCATCGAAACCCGCACGTCCTCACCGGTGCGCATCACCCGGGATCGCGCTAATCTGCAGAGCCTGAATACCCGCGGCCTGTATCCGGCAGGCGAAGGCGCAGGCTACGCGGGGGGCATTCTTTCGGCCGGTGTCGACGGCATCAAGGTGGCCGAGGCGCTGGCCCGGGCCATGCTGGAAGACCTGGAAACCGCCAGCGGAGCTTCATTGCGAACCCCATCATGAAACTCGACGACATCAAAAAACTGCACCAGAAAAAATACCGGCAGGCTCTGGGCCACTATCTGGTTGAGGGTGAGCATCTGGTGCTGGAACTGCAAAAAGCTGCGGCCCGCCAGCCCGCGCTGAAGGCCTCCGAGCTATACGTAACCGATGCGTATGCGCATTGGGCAGGCCCGTTCAAAACCCATCATGTTAGTGATCGACAGATGGCGCTGCTGGCCGACACCCGCACGCCCCAGGGGATTCTGGCCGTGGTGCCCACGCCGTCTTTAAACGTGGCGCACATGCCGGAAGCCGGCGAAAAAGCCGTGTATCTGCACGAAGTTCAGGACCCGGGAAACCTGGGGACGATTTTGCGTACCCTGGCCTGGTTTGGCGGTTTTCGCTGCTTGCTGAGCCCCGGCAGCGTTGATCCTTACAACCCGAAAGTGGTGCGCGCCAGCATGGGCGCACTCTTTCACCTGCCGCTGGAAACCGAGGTGCCCCTGGACAGCCTTGGCCGTCGCTATCGCTCCGTTGCCTGTCTCGATCTGAACGGTGAGAAGCTGACCGCCACATCGTTCAGCCAGCACGACTGCTATCTGTTTGGCAATGAAGCTCGGGGCGTTCCGCGCGAAGCGCTGGACAACCTGGCCGCGACGCCCTACACCATTGCGGGCAAAGGCGAGATCGAATCCCTTAACCTGGCCTCCGCCGTGAATATGTGTGCGTATGAACTGGTGCGCAGCTCCTGATCCGCACTCGTGCGCCGTAAATCTGACCCATTTCGACAGTCACCCTGGCGGTTATCGTCATTGCCTGTAGCTTGCTCATTGGCGATGATCAAAGCTGAAAGCCCTGACCTGCTGCTCTGACCCGGACGCCTCACTATGGAACGCTATCTTCAGCCTACCGCCTTTTTTGATTACGACCGGCCCGAACTCAAAGGCTGGATCGACAAGCAACTTGCGGGCGTGGCCGATAATCCGGTTGAGCAGATGAAAGTTCTTTATCTGGCTGTGCGCGACGATATCGCTTACAACCCTTACGTATTCCGCACCGATCCCGAAACGTTCAGTGCCAGCTACGCCCTCAGTAGCGGAGAATCCTATTGCATTCCCAAGGCCGTGCTTTTGGGTGCTGCAGCCCGATATCTCGGCATTCCCAGCCGCCTCGGCCTGGCCGATGTGCGTAACCACCTGTCCAGCCCGAAATTGATCGAATGGCTCAGATCAGACATTTTCCGGATGCACGGGTTTATCGAGCTTTATCTAAACGGTCGCTGGGTAAAAGCTACTCCCGCATTCAACAAACAGCTGTGCGAGCTAATGAAGGTGGAGCCTTTGGAGTTTGACGGGGTCAACGATTCCATTTTTCAGGAATACACCGATGCCGGGAAGGCTCATATGGAGTACGTGAACGACCACGGCCTGTTTGACAATGTGCCTCACGCATTCATTGTTGCGGGTATACGGAATGCCTACCCTCATCTGTTCCCGGAATCGGCTGATGCGCCTGCAGTCACGCTGACCGGCAGCTTGGAAACAGATTTCGAGTAAGGCTCAACCACATTGTTGATGGTGGCAGACTTGGGGTGATTGTCGGGCACCGGATCTCTTCGATGCCCCTCGCTCTGGCTTGGTTCTCGCCTCAGTCTGGCCTTAATCCACAGAATTACGGATAAAGAAGTCGAAGGCGCTCAACGCCGCTTTTGAACCTTCGCCCATGGAAATGACGATCTGCTTATAGGGCACAGTGGTCGCGTCCCCGGCTGCAAAAACCCCCGGAATGGACGTCTCATTGCGGTCGTTGATGATGATTTCACCGTGCTGGCTCAGCTCGATGTCGCCTTTCAGCCATTCGGTGTTGGGCACCAGGCCAATCTGAATGAACACGCCTTCCAGAGCCACATGATGGCTCTCGCCGGTGTTGCGATCGGTATAGTTAAAACCGTTCACCTTGCCGTTTTCACCCACAATATCGGTGGTCTGGCCTGAGGTGATAATGTCCACGTTGTTCATGCTGCGCAGCTTTTTCTGCAGCACATCGTCAGCGCGCAATTCGCCGCCAAACTCGACCAGCGTTACATGGCCAACAATACCGGCCAGGTCGATAGCCGCTTCCACACCGGAATTACCGCCGCCGATCACCGCAATATGCTTGCCCTTGAACAGAGGGCCGTCACAGTGCGGGCAGTAGGCTACGCCCTTGTTGCGGTATTCATCCTCACCCGGGACACCCAACGGGCGCCAGCGAGCGCCTGTTGACAGCACAACGGTGCGGGCCTTGAGCGATGCGCCATTGGCCAGGCGGATTTCATGGGGCATTCCGCGCTGGGTGGCCGGAATCAGCTTTTCGGCATGCTGCAGGTTCATGATATCCACGTCGTACTCTTTGACGTGCTGCTCCATGGCTGCAACCAGCTTCGGACCCTCGGTGTAAGGCACGGAGATCAGGTTTTCGATGCCCATGGTATCCACTACCTGGCCACCAAAACGGTCGGCGGCTATGCCGGTGGATATGCCTTTACGAGCCGCGTAAATAGCCGCCGCAGAACCGGCAGGGCCGCCACCAATCACCAACACCTCAAAGGTGTCTTTCTGGCCGATTTTTTCGGCTTCTTTCTCATCGGATTTCGTATCCAGCCTGGCCGCAATCTCTTCCACCGTCACACGACCCTGGCCCCAGGGCTCACCGTTCAGGTAAACACTCGGGACGGACATGATTTCGCGCTTTTCCACTTCGTCCTGGAACAGGGCGCCGTCTATGGCTGTGTGGCGAACGCTCGGGTTCAACACGCTCATCAGGTTCAGGGCCTGAACCACATCCGGGCAGTTTTGGCACGATAGGGAAAAATAGGTTTCAAACTCGAAATCGCCGTCCAGCTGCTGAACTTGTTCGATCACATCCTGAGAGGCCTTCGAAGGATGGCCACCCACCTGCAGCAGTGCCAACACCAGCGAGGTAAACTCGTGCCCCATGGGAATACCCGCAAATCGAACGCCTATATCCGTACCCACACGGTTTATCGCAAACGACGGTCGACGCACGTCATTGGATTCTTCTGTGCGCAGGCTGATTTTTTCGGACAATGGCTCGATTTCTTCCAGAAGTTGCCGCAACTCCTGGGATTTATCACTATCATCGTAGGCCGCTACCAGCTCAATCGGCTGCTGCAGCTTTTCCATGTAAGCTTTAAGTTGTTGCTTGATATTGGCATCCAACATGTCGCGATTCCCCTGTTAGTTTCTGTAAACTGATCGCCTGAATGCACGCATTCAAACGGATCTTTAGTTTGGATGCCGCCACAATACGGGTCGACCGTTAAATGCTCAAATTAATTGATCCAAAGTAATTGATAGCAAACCGCTATAGATGCGTCGTTAGCTTTACCGATAAATGGACAAATGGCGCATATCCATAAACGCTCGACCCACGTACCATATTAGAGGACGTTGCGACGTCATCCTTCGTAACCAGGACAAGCAGCACATGTTTCCAGATCGTTTTCACTCTATGCAGGACGGACGCGTACATATTTCCGCAGCGCAAGCCAGCCTGTTCGCCAAGGAAGTCGCCGGAGATTTTAATCCGATTCACGATCCAGATGCCCGTCGGTTCTGCGTTCCGGGAGACCTGCTGTTTGCAGTGGTGGTTTCACGCTTTGGGCTTTCCCGACACATGACCTTCCATTTTCGCGCCCTGCTGGGTGGAGGAAAACTCCTGGAATTTCGGGAAGACGGTGACGAAACCATCAAGGTGTGCGATCAGAATGGCAAGGTGTACCTCGAAGTAACGCGCAGTGGCGATGTCACCCGGGACGAACATGTTGTCGAAGAGTTTATTCGCTGCTACGTAGCCGCCTCCGGTAAGAACTTTCCCCACACTTTGAAACCGCTTATGGAATCAAACGATGTGATGTTCAACCCGGATCGGCCCATGGTGATGTACGCCAGCATGAGCCTTACTCTGGACAGGCTGGACGCCGGCTCTCCGGAGCTGGAACTGCACAATGCCGAACTGGAGGCTAATGGGAAGCGCGGCAATGTGATGCTTGACTACCGGTTGATCTCGGAGGGAGTGCCTGTGGGTGAAGTGTCGAAACACCTGGTTCTGGGAGGGCTAAGACCTTACTGCCAGGATGCCATGGCCGGTGTTATTGAAGAATTTTATCGTCTCAAGGCCCGCGGGGCCCGATACGGTGTCGACACCGTCGATTCGTAAATCGCAAACACAAAAAACCCCGGAAATCCGGGGTTTTTTGATGGTTACAGGCCCGTTAAAGAACCTGAACCGTGTGTTTCCCTGTTAAGGAGAAACCTAGATCTTGCCAACCAGATCCAGTGAAGGAGACAGAGTTTCTTCGCCTTCCTTCCACTTGGCGGGGCATACTTCGCCCGGATGCTTACGCACGTACTGAGCGGCTTTAACCCGACGCATCAGCTCAGACGCATCACGGCCAACGCCTTCTGCGGTGATTTCTACGGCCTGGATGATGCCATCCGGATCGATCAGGAAGGTAGCCCGATCTGCCAGGCCCTGGCCTTCGCGCATCACACCAAAGTTGTTGGTAATGCTGCCGTTCTGATCGCCAACCATGTAGTACTGAATCTTGCCAATGGTCTCGGAGCTATCGTGCCAGGCTTTGTGGGTGAAGTGAGTGTCTGTGGATACAGAGAACACTTCAACGCCCATCTTTTGCAGTTCTTCGTACTTGTCAGCAACGTCGCCCAGTTCGGTTGGGCATACGAACGTGAAATCAGCCGGATAGAAGAAGAACACCGACCACTTGCCTTTCACGTCTGCTTCGGAAATCTCAACGAACTCGCCGTGTTTGAACGCGGTTGCATTAAACGGTTTGAGTTCAGAATTGATAATACCCATAGAATAAAACCCTTTTGTTTGCCAGTTGATGAGTGAATGACGACCACTATAGTGATTCTATTCGCTTAACAAAAATTGATAATACCCAAGAAAGGAATAGCGTGCAGCTATCACATCCCTTGGTGAATACATTTCACCTTGGCCAACGTAGATACCGCACAGTCTGATCACAGGGCCGCACAATGCTCGCAAAACCAATTCTCTTCTACGATGGCCAGTGCCCGCTGTGCCGCCGCGAAATCGACCATTACCGCAAGGTGGATAAGGCAGCGCGCATTGACTGGCAGGACATCTTTGCCAGCGACAATACCCTGGCGCGCTACTCGCTTGATCACACAGACGCGATGAAAGTCATTCATGCGGTAGACAGCGCCGGCAACCTGCAGTCCGGCGCCCACGCTTTTATCGTGGTGTGGCAAGAATTGCCCGGCTACCGCCACTTGGCAACCTTGCTGAAAAAGCTGCACCTGGTTGGCCTGGCAAATCGTGCCTATCTGGTGTTTGCCCGCTTACGCTTTCGTTCGCGCTGCAAACAGGGTTGTGATTTGCCGCCGCGTTAGCCAATGCGCCTGATTCACCAGGGACCGACCACATAGCCGAGTTTTTCAGGCAGCCAGAGCGCGATTGCGGGCATCAGTGCCACCAGTAGCAGGCTTACGCTCATTGCGGCGATAAACACCAAAGCCCAGCCTATCGTATGCTCCAGGCGAATATTGGCAATACGTGTTGTAACCATCAGGTTCACCGCCACCGGTGGCGTAAACTGACCAATGGCAATGTTCATGGCCAGCAGGATGCCAAACCACACCGGGTTCCATTCAAAATGGTTCATCAGTGGCAATACGATGGGGATGAGGATCAGGTAGATTGATACGGCGTCCAGCAACATGCCTGCAATCAACACAAGCACCATCACCAAGCCCAGTAAAACCCAACTGTTGTCTGAAAGAGACAGCAACGTATCCGCCAAATGCTGGAAGGTGCCAAGGGTCGTGCCCGCCCACGCAAAGATGCCCGCCAGCGCAATAATCAGCATAACCACGCCCGAGGTCACGGCCGCATCGGTCATCAGTTCAAACAGGCTGCGCACACTCAGATTGCGGTACACCAGGCAACCCACAATCACACCGTAGGCCACGGCAACCACGGCCGCTTCCGTGGGTGTAAACAGCCCGGAGCGCAGGCCACCGAGAATGATCACCGGGGCAAACAGCGCTGGCAGCGCCGCTTTGAAGCTGGGCCAGAATGGCGGTCGCTCGGTGGTTTCGGGGTTCTCCCAACCATACTTGCGAGCCAGATACAGCGCCGGCACCAGCAAAGACAAACCCGCCAGAATGCCCGGAAACAAGCCGGCCGCGAACAGCGCC
>NZ_DRGY01000077.1 GCF_011049865.1 Marinobacter antarcticus
CTCTCGCACTCTCTCACAATCTCTTGCAGCCCCCTCGCCTTATCACTTGAATCGATAAACTTATCTCGAAATATTCATTTCTAGAATAACAGATGACTGTTATCCTTAGTTAAAGGTATAAGGCCCAATCCCGGGCTCACTCAAAAAAATGTTCGAGTGCATGCCGGCACGATGCTACTGGCCAGGATTTTCCCTATGTACGTATACGACAAGCACGACCGTCAAATGGCAATCGAACGGGTTGCACAATTCCGGGATCAGACGGAGCGAGCGCTTGCCGGTGAGCTGGCCGAAGACGAATTTCTCCCTTTACGCCTGCAAAATGGACTCTACATTCAGCGGCTCGCGCCCATGCTGCGCATCTGCGTGCCCTACGGCATGCTGCGCTCGGTTCAGTTGCGTCGCCTGGCACGGATCACACGGGATTACGACAAAGGCTACGCACACTTTACCACCCGCCAGAATGTGCAACTCAACTGGCCGGCGGTTGAAAACGTGCCGGATATCCTGGCGGAACTGGCAGAAGTGGAAATGCACGCCAATCAAACCAGTGGAAACTGCATAAGAAATACCACCACCGATCAGTTTGCATACGTGCAGTCGGATGAGGTGACAGACCCCCGCCCCTACTGCGAGATTATTCGTCAGTGGTCTACGTTTCACCCTGAATTTGCCTATCTGCCCCGAAAATTCAAGGTAGCGGTGAACGCATCCGAACACACAGACAGAGCGGCCATCCAGGTACACGACATAGGTCTTCAGATTGTGCGCAACAACGCGGGCGAACTCGGTTTTCGTGTACACGTGGGAGGTGGGCTTGGGCGCACGCCGATGGTGGCTCCCGTTATCCGTGAATTTCTGCCAGAGCTCGACCTGCTCACCTACCTGGAAGCCATTCTCAGGGTTTACAACCGCTTTGGGCGCCGCGACAACAAGTTCAAGGCGCGCATCAAGATTCTCGTTAAAGCCCAAACGCCAGAAGGTTTTGCGGAGAAAGTCGAAGCCGAATGGGCGCACATCAAAGACTCACCCAGCCGGCTTACGCCTGAAGCCATTGAGCGCATTCGGGGCCATTTCACCGAGCCTGCTTACGCGGCGCTGGATAACGCCACCGAGCTGCTTGCGCAACAGAGATTTGAAAATCGCGGTTTCGATCAGTGGTTGCAACACAATGTGGACGTCCATAAAAAGCCCGGATACGCCATCGTATCGCTGACGATGAAGAAAACCGGCACGCCGCCGGGTGACGTCACTGAGGTTCAGCTTGAACAGATCGCTGATTTGGCAGATGAGTTCAGTTTTGGCGAAGTCCGGGTAACCCACCATCAGAACGTGGTACTGGCCGATGTGCGACAGGATCGCCTGTTTGCGCTCTGGCAAGAGCTTGGCCCAATGGGGTTTGGCACCGCCAACCTGAACACGCTGACCGATATTATTTGCTGCCCTGGTGGCGATTTTTGTTCGCTGGCCAACGCCAAGTCGATACCGATAGCTGACGCCATCCAGCGGCGCTTTGACGACCTCGACTTTCTTTATGATCTCGGCAACATCAACCTGAACATATCCGGCTGCATGAATGCGTGTGGCCATCATCATGTTGGCAGTATCGGAATTTTGGGCGTTGATAAAAAAGGCCAGGAGTTCTACCAGGTCAGCCTTGGTGGCTCATCGCAACACGACGCCTCTATTGGCAAGATTCTGGGCCCATCTTTTGCTCAGGCGGACATGCCGGATGTAATCGCAAAAATTATTGATGTTTACGTAAATAAGCGCACAGAAGAGGAATCGTTTCTGGATACCTATCGTCGCGTTGGAATCGATCCTTTCAAGGAGCGGGTTTATGCCTGATATTATTTTTGAGGACGGCAGTATTCGCCAATGCCCCTGGGTTGTCGTTGCTTGTTCTGAAGACGGCGAGCCTCTTACGATTCTTGATATTCCCAAGCAGCAGCGCGCGTTGATTCCGGTTGATCTGTGGATTGAACACCGTGAACAGCTTGCTGACAGGGACGATATCGGCGTTTGGTTTGACAGCCATGATGAGCCCGAGATTCTGGCCGAACACGTCAACCAGCTGCCCTTGATCGCGATAAACTTTCCGAAGTTCAGCGACGGCCGGGGCTACAGCATTGCCCGTTTGTTGAGGGAGCGTTTTGGCTATAAAAATGAATTGCGGGCCATCGGCGACGTGCTATTGGACCAGCTGCAGTTCATGAAGCGCTGCGGCTTCGATGCCTATGAGCTGCGCCCGGACAAGGATATTCGAAAGGCAGCCCGATCCCTGAACTTTTTCAGTCAGGGGTATCAGGCTGCTACAGACACAGATCTGCCTCTATTCCGGCGTAGGGCGTCTTAGGCGATCTGCTGCGGAGTACTTAGCGGTGAGCAGGCTTCGACGTTTCAGATCCCGTGATCCAGAACGATCTTTCCTGCTGATTCGCCTTTCAGGAATGCCTTCAGCGCCGCGTCAAGATCAGCGCGGCCAATCCTCTTCGCAGACGCTTCCGCCTTCGCACATTTCCAGTCACCTGCAAATTTTTTCCAAATGGCTTCTTTCTCAACCAGCGGAATTTCCACTGAATCCACACCCAGCAGGTTGACACCGCGAAGGATGAACGGAAGAACAGTGGTCTGCAGTTGTGGCCCGGCGACCAGGCCACAGCAGGAAACGGAACCACCCGGTTGAATCTGCTTCAACAACTCCGCCAGGGGTGATCCCCCCACGGTATCCACAGCGTTCGCGAATGTCGGCTTCAGCATCGGCTTCTTGTCTTCAATAAGTGCCTCACGGCCAACCACTTCAGCAGCCCCAAGCGCTTTGAGGCTCTCAACCTGATCGGTTTTGCCGCTGATCGCCACAACTTCAAAGCCGAGTTTGGCCAGCAGCTCCACTGCTATGCTCCCCACGGCGCCTGAGGCACCGGAAACGGCAACCCCCCCCTGCTCAGGCTTGGCACCCATGGTCAGGAGCTTTTGCACACACAGGCCGGCTGTGAGGCCGGCTGTGCCGTAGATCATTGCGGTTTCAGCCTGCCAGCCGGCCGGCATAGGCACGCACCAGGCAGAAGGAACACGGATGTATTCACCAAACCCCCCGTCTGTTCCCATGCCCAGATCATAACCGGTCACGATAACAGAATTGCCAACGGCAGGTGTTCCAGTGGCGGATTCCACCACCTCTCCCCCAGCGTCGATGCCGGGTGTATGCGGAAACGAGCGGGTTACGCCCTTATTGCCAGAGGCTGAAAGTGCATCTTTATAGTTCAGTGAAGAATGGCTGACTCTTATCAACACCTCGCCCGCAGGCAGATCTGCAACGTTCAGAGTCTGTTCGGTGCCGTTATAATCGCCATCCTGTTCTTCAACACGCCAGGCTTTGTATTGGGTATCGTTCATCATGACTGTCCCCTTTTGCTGTCGCTTATTGGATTTTCTGGTTGCGAAACGCGCTCAAAACCTTCCACACGGTGTGCTCCAGTGCCGTACTGGTTGCCAACCCGAGCTTTTCTGGCAGGGTCCGTTTGCGCTTAAATGACACAGAGATTACATCGCCCCTGTCACAGGCCTCAATGAGAAATTCGTCGGAGGTTTTGATCTCATCAATCAATTTTACGTCCAAAGCCCGACGTCCAAACCAGATGTCACCGTTGGCCACCGCTGCTATATCCAGCTCAGGCCGTCGCTCACTGACGTAATCCTTGAACAGGCCGTGGGTATCGTCGAGATCCTCAAGGAATTTCTGACGGCCCTTATCGGTATTTTCACCGAAGATGGTCATGGTGCGCTTGTGCTCGCCGGCTGTCAGCACTTCAAAATCCACGTTATTTTTCTTGAGCAGACGGTGAAAATTCGGCAGTTGCGCAACCACGCCAATGGAGCCGAGCACCGCAAACGGAGACGCAATTATCCGGTCTGCTACACACGCCATCATATAACCACCGCTAGCCGCCACTTTATCAACACAAGCCGTCAGGTGAATGCCTTTGCTGCGAATTCGGTCGAGTTGGGCCGAGGCCAAACCGTAGGAGTGCACCAGCCCGCCTCCACTTTCAAGGCGAATAATCACTTCGTCTTTACCGGGTTCGGCAACGCTCAGCACGGCGGAAATAGCGCGACGAAGCGGGTCTGTATCACTGGCTTTAATGTCGCCATCGAAATCCAGTACATAAATGCGCTTGGGACTCTCTGCAGGATCTTTCGCATCAGACTTTTTGGCTTTGGCGGACTTTTTTTCAGCTTTATCTTTTTTCTTTTTTGCTTTGTTCCAGGTTTTCCGCTCTTGCTCAGACATCAGCCGCGCCTGAATCGTTTCGCGCAGATTGCTGTACTTTTCATTGAGCTTGCGAATATGCAGCTCTCCATCGTCTTCGTCTTCACCACGTTCTTTATGGGTAGCGGAGACAATAAGGGACACAATGATCACAGCCGCAACGACAAAGGTGATCATCTTAGCCAAAAACAAACCGTATTCAGTCAGAAACTCCAAATCGCTTCTCCAGCCAGTTAAGCAAGGACGTGAGTGTAACTTACCGAAACTCTGGTGATAAGCAGAACAAAATAATTAAAACAAGCGTTCGATCGAGCTTGACAGTGATTGAGACTCACCATAAAGTCGGATGGCAAAATCGGCTTTCCCAACTGCCGCCTTGGCTTGCAAGCCAAGCACTCAAAGCCATTACCATGACAAGACAACCATCAAAAAGGGTAAAACAATGTCTGTAGATCATATCTTTGAAAAACTTGAGCAGAATTTTAACGCAGACGCAGCCCAAGGCCTGGATCTGGTGTTCCAATTTGATATCGAAGATGACAAAACCCATCACCTGGTTATCAAAGACGGAACCTGCGCTCACCACGAAGGTCCGCACGACGATCCGTCGGTGACGTTGATTATGAATTCAGAAACCCTGCAGGGTATCGTTTCCGGTGAAACCGACGGTATGCAGGCTTTCATGGCTGGCCAACTTCGCGCCGAAGGCGACATGATGCTGGCTACCAAGCTGGGCGAGCTGTTTAATATGGGCTGATTGCCCGCTTCTGAGCTCATACACTTCGAGCTCACAAAAAACCCGCGTCAACGCGGGTTTTTTCCGTTATTGCCTCAGAAACTGATCAACCCGATTTCAAAGACCTACATCGTCCATGGATGTTGTTGCCAGTCGCAACAAGTCCGCATTACTTTCTTCCCGCTTCCCGATACTTTCTATGTAATATTCAAGAGAGGTTAACGCATCGGCCAGCGCTTCAAGAATCTGGGTTTCCGGCACGTCATGGGCGTCCAGTAAACGCTCCTGAATTGATCCCGAAACACGCTCTAACACGTGGGCTGCATCTGGATCATTTACCATTTTCAGCCCACCCCAAATACTGTGCAAAGTGGCGGGGAGATTGGCGAGGTGCATCTTGTCATAATCTGATTCCACAAACGCCGTAATGGCACGCTTGGCCAGGGTCAACGCGCTGCGGGCTTCGTCAGCAACCACGTAAACTGCTTCTTGCAGATACATGGATTCTTCACCGCGTCGTTCGTTGCCTGCCAGGGCATCGGTTTCCGATGTAATGCCGCGGCTGACGATCTGCATAACAGCGTCTTCAATGCCCAACACAGAGTCTGCAAGGAGGAACAACTCCTCTTCACCGGGCAGTCGTGATTCCGCTTCCCACGCTCTCAGCTTTGCCGCTTCTTCACGGGCAACCTTGGCCAGACGACTGAGGTCAAGCATAACCAACGTATTGCCTAGCCTTTCAAGGGTGTCGGCAATGGACGACAGCTCTGCCAGATCCGGTTCAATACCACGCTCTATAATGTCTAGCTTGTCTTTGAGCTGATTCAACTCATCCTGCAGCGCTTTGGAGAGCGATTCCAGAACGTCTGTTCCGGGGCCATAGAGGCGACGAGAATGCGCCTCCAGAATAGAATCCGGAAATTCTGCAGGCGTCAGTTGGAAGACGGAAAGCACGCCGGTCACTTCCGGGTTCCCGGACCCGCTGCGATAAAGCAGATAAACGAGATCACGGATGAGGGTGTCCGGTGCATTTTCAGCGGTTGTCCCCTTGCCCACATAAACCAGGTCGCGCGCGTATTTTTCGATACGCATAAACATGCGTTTGCGGGCTTTGGTGAAGGTCATGGCACGGTCCAGCATGGTGTCCGCTGCTATCGCCACAAGGCACCACATTTGCCCCATCGGGGTTCCCTGGCACAAGCGCACAAAACCTCGTGCTGAGCGGCCTATGAGCTTTTGGCTAACCACAGGGTTTCGATCCCGGAGCAAACCGAGCAAGGCTACCTGAAACGTCAGGCGCATGCGTCGGGCAACAATCTCATATTCGGCGTCGTTACCTTCAAAAGCCGGGGTTGTCAGACCGACACAAAAATCAGGCCGGTCCTTAACGTCAACTTCGAAAAAGCGGGATTCGGGGTAAGGTGTTTCGCGACGTGCCTCACGCAATTCGTTAATCACGGGCAGCAAAAGTTCCGGATGGTCTTCTCGCTGCTGATGATAATATTCAACGTAACGGCGAAGAATGAACAAGGCGTTGTTCAACGTTGTCAGCAGGATATTTGTGTCATCGTTTGCGCCAACGGGAACGTCGTTGGCCATGGAGACAGCTTCCTGGCACAGCAATGTGCCGCCACGAAGCTCTACCAGTATAAAAATACCACGAAGTTGATTCAGGAAATCCAGGCAGTTCTGCAGATCGTCGCCGCTCTCGCGATTTTCCTGAAAACGCTCAAGACTGGATTCAGCCTGCTTTATGGTCTGCTCTATCTCGCTTTTGACCAGATCAAACGACTGAGATTTCGTCGCCAGAGACGATTGAACCATAAAAACTTCCTGTTAATCCGCGCAGAACGTTTCGCGCCGCTCAAGTGAATCAAAACCCATCGACTAAAGTGCGCAATCCAAAAAACTGGCGTACTTATCATTACTTATAGCATACAACTCAAGTCGCTAAACAAGGCTTGAATGTAACAATTGGTACAGGCAGACCCAGTTCTCATTCTGCGCCTTCCAGTTTGCTCCAAACGGTTTCGCCAGCCTTCTTTTCAAGGGCAGACAAGAACGCCTGGTGGGCCGCTTCCTCAATTGAAGTAGGCTTGACCACGGCCAACGCGGGCCGCTCTGAACTCAGCCTTCGGATACCGCGCGCATCACCGCCGCTCCCCGATTCGGCATCAAGAGACAAATCGGTTTGCCCGCCGGTGAGAAGTAAATACACGTCCGCCAGGATTTCCGCATCCAGCAGTGCTCCGTGTAGCTCCCGATTGCTGTTGTCAACACCGTAACGCTTGCATAAAGCATTCAGATTGTTCTTCTGGCCCGGGTGTTTTGCACGGGCAATCGCAAGGGAATCCACAACACCACAATGATCAGCCGTTTTGCGTACCGGCTTCATTCGGCCAAACTCCGAATCCATGAAACCAATGTCAAACGCCGCATTGTGAATCACAAGTTCCGCGCCTTTAATGAAGTCAAAGAACTCATCCGCGATTTCTGCAAATTTCGGTTTATCCACCAGAAAATCGTTGGTGATCCCGTGGATGGCGATGGCTTCGGCTTCTATTTCCCGCTCTGGATTAACATAAACGTGATAGTTACGGCCCGTGGGCTGACGCTCCATCATCTCAACGCAGCCGATCTCTATGATCCTGTGCCCGTCAGTAGGATCAATGCCCGTTGTTTCTGTATCCAGTACAATTTGTCGCATAAAGTTCACACCGTTTCGAGGTAGAGCAACCGCTAGCTGCCGGCCAACTCAGCAACGCCCTTGTTTGCAAGTTCGTCTGCAAGTTCGTTATCGGGTACGCCTGCGTGGCCTTTGACCCAGTGCCAGTTAACCGTGTGCTTTGTAGTCTCCGCATCAAGCTCCCGCCAAAGGTCATCGTTTTTCACCGGCTTTTTAGCCGATGTTTTCCAGCCGTTACGTTTCCAGCCTGATAGCCACTCGGTTATGCCTTTGCGTACGTACTGGGAATCCGTGTACAACTCAACGCTGCAATCACGCTTTAGCGCCTTCAAACCCTGAATGGCCGCCATCAGCTCCATTCGGTTATTGGTGGTGTGCGGCTCCCCTCCGTGCATCGTTTTGAGCACTTCGCCATACCGGAGAACGACACCCCATCCGCCCGGGCCCGGATTGCCTTTACACGCGCCATCGGTATACACAATCACCTTGTCGGACATTAAAACTCCTGCATTTGTATCAGTATGAACGGCTCTGGTATTGATCAGTAGTGACCAGTTCAGTCTTCGTAATGGCTCAGTTTTTGCGGTGAACAGCCTCTGGATGCGCTCACGGCTGCGTTGCCGGGCATCCCGATAACGTTGCTCTGCCGCCATGCGGCCCGTCTGGGAATGCGGGCGATCACCCGTTTTTTTGCAAGGATACAGTAATACCCTCCGACTGGCAGGAAGCCATTACCGGTGAGGCGTTCGCCAAACCGACCTGACGTTTTTCGGCCGCTGCGCTGAAAGGGCAAACGAAAAAAACGAGTGGCTGAAACGGACACTTGAAAGCCCAGCAAATTTAACCAGTCTTCCATGCGCCGGCGCAAAAGGAAACGGCCGCCCCAAGGGCCAGTGTGATGTCGGGATATCAGCCTTCGCAACCCCCAGACACTTACAGGATTAAAACCAATAAGCGCGATCGTGCCTTCACCCCTCAAAACCCGGGTGGCCTCCCGGAGCGCCTCATGGGGATAAGGTGAGAAGTCAGCCGTGTGATGAAGCACAACCAGATCCATGGAATCGCCAGGGAACGGGAGTTCGTCCGCGTCGCAAACAACAACCCCATCCGGAATACTTGTGAACCACCTTGGTGTGGTCATGATTTTCTGGGAAAAATCTGTGCCATGGGCCAGGGGGATCCGATGACTTACGCTTATATGAAGCTGTCTTGCCCCAGTAAGTCCTACGAGCTTCCGATCCAGAAAATGGCGCTGATCGGCCAGCATTGCGTGCCCAAGAGGTGTTTGAAACCAATTTTCAAAGCTCTCGTTCCGAGCCTGATAATCTATGACCTGGTTTTTCCTCACACCGCTTGCACTCCCGCTTTAAAAAATCTGTTATGAGTCATTGGCTTTGAGATTATTAGGGCGACTGTTGGGGCTATGGGCTTAATGCACTATCATATCAGGCACACTTGCCAAGCATACACGGGGATATCCGATGCTCACCATCTCTGCCATTCCGGCGTTCAGTGACAACTATATTTGGTGTCTTGCAGACACGGATACAGGTAAAGCATTAATAGTTGATCCAGGCCAGGCCGAACCAGTGGACAATTTCCTTGAGGACCATCGACTTACACTGGACACCATTCTGGTGACTCATCACCACCCTGATCATGTGGGCGGCATCAAGGCGCTGGTAAAGAGCCATCCCGACTGTCGCGTTACCGGGCCAGCCGAATCACCGTTCAAAGGCAACACCAACAGTGTGCATCCTGGTGACGAAGTGATGTGGGAGCACGTCACGTTTCAGGTTATGAGTGTCCCAGGGCACACGCTCGATCACATAGCATTTTATACGGATAACGATATTGCCGGTCGCCCGGCCCTTTTCTGCGGTGACACCCTTTTCGTGTGTGGTTGCGGCCGCCTGTTCGAAGGCACAGCCGCGCAAATGCACGAATCTCTCAAATCCCTTCGTGAGCTCCCCGAAAGCACCGGGGTATATTGCGCACACGAGTACACCCTGGCAAATCTGCAGTTTGCCCGAAGCTGGCTGCCCGACGACCGTGAACTTGAAGCTTTCGAACGCCAATGCAAGGCGCGTAGAGAAGCCGGTGAGCCAACCGTACCGGCAATTCTGGGCGATGAAAAACGGCTGAATCCGTTCTTGCGTTGGGATGACCCTGTTGTCGTGAAGGTGGCGAAGCAGTACTGCGCCTCCCAAGGCCTGCCGGCAGATTCAGACAGTGCTATTTTTGCGGCCATAAGGCACGGCAAAGATAATTTCTGAGCATTCAACGGACTCTCGTTACCCAAAGACGTTACGGTTTCTCTCATTGCCGTAACGAGAGGTTTCTTGACCGTTGGAAATCACCTTCATAGAATCGATCAACTTTTTGTTCGTAACTTATTAAATATGCCGGATTTTCAGACATGATCCCGGCGCCAACCCAGAGCCGGAAATCGCTTATGTCGGTCAAACGATTGCCCCTGCTGTTCTTGATCAGTGCCTTGGCAGGCGGCTGCAGTTCTTTTCACGTGTCAGCAGACGCGGCCTCGGATAACCCTCTTGACTCAGAGGAAATAACCCTCGCCGCAGGCGACGAAGGCCTCAAAGAATCGGTAGTGTCTGGCGAAGACGCAGACGCTGTGCGCGATGAACCGCTTGATGATGCCATGGCTCCGGCGCTCAAAGCGGCCGCACGTGAAGCTCGGGAAAAGCTCGACAATCCAAAGCGCAAGCCCGTAGCCGAAGAGCCCGACCAGAACGATATGTGGGTTCGATTGCGCGCCGGGTTTGAGCTTGATCATGATATCGACCACGAAAGCGTCGAGGATCAGCTTCGCTGGTACGCGAGTCATCCGGGCTATCTCAACCGGGTGGTGGAGCGGGGGAGTCGCTATCTTTATCACATTCTCAATGAGACGGAGAAGCGCGGACTGCCCGCTGAGTTTGCACTCCTGCCCATTGTGGAAAGTGCGTTTGACCCCTTCGCCTATTCCCATGGCCGCGCCGCCGGGCTTTGGCAATTTATACCGTCTACCGGAAAGTACTTCGGCCTTACTCAAAGCTGGTGGCACGATGACCGCCGCGATGTTATTGCGGCTACCGATGCCGCCCTCACCTATCTGGAACGGCTGACGAACCGGTTTGATGGTGATTACACTCTGGCTCTAGCCGCCTACAATAGCGGCGGAGGTACGGTTTCCAGCGCCATGCGACGCAACCGTAACAGCAACAAACCGGAGGACTTCTGGTCACTGCAGTTACCACGGGAAACCCGTTATTACGTACCCAAACTTATCGCTTTGGCAAAAATATTCGATGATCCGGAAGCTTACGGCATTGAACTCTCGCCGCTTCTGGATGAACCGTATTTTGACGTTGTGGACACGGGCGGCCAGCTCGATCTCGCTCAAGCCGCTGAACTTGCAGGCGTTGATATTGACGAAATCTACCTGTTGAACCCGTCCTACAACCGATGGGCAACCTCGCCGAAAGGTCCCCATCGGCTGCTTGTACCCCATCAGAACGCCGAAACCTTCCGTTCGGCGCTTGCAAAAATACCAGCAGGCCAGCGCGTTTCCTGGCGCAACTATGTTGTCAAATCCGGCGACAGCCTGAACACTATCTCGCGGAAATTTTCGACAACGCCGGCGGTATTGCAACAGGTCAATAATCTCAACAGCGACCTTATCCGAATTGGCCAACGGCTGATGATCCCCTCGGCCTCCAAAAACGCCAACGCTTATGCCCTGAGTGCGTCTGAGAGGCTTGAACGCAAGCAGGCCAAAAAACGCGATGGCAAGAAGCTGCGACGCACGGTTCGCCGCGGCGACACGTTTTGGGACATCGCCCGGGAACATCGGGTTTCGGTACGTGAGCTCGCCGCCTGGAATGGCATGGCGCCCGGCGATCCTCTTATTCCCGGCAAAGAACTGGTTATTTGGTCGAAGGCGGGACAATCTACGCTCGCGTCAGCCACCGGAACCCGCGATCAAGCCCGCAGTAAAGCCATGGTGCGAAAAGTGGGATACCGCGTTCGAAAGGGCGACTCCCTTGCGCGCATAGCAAACCGTTTTTCAGTGAACGTGCGTGACATCGCAAGCTGGAACGACCTGAAAACCTCACGTTATCTGCAACCAGGCCAAAGTCTGGTACTCTACGTTGATATCAGAAACAGCCCGTAAAGATCCTTCGTTCACTGGGCAGGGTGCCCGGTGTGCCGGCCTGAAACCCAGAACGTGCGAGACTCATGACCAGAATTCTTAATGCCTCACGCCTTATATCGTTTTGTTCATTCCTGGCTCTGCTGGCCGCCCCCGGCTTTGTTCTTGCCGGCAGCGCAACGTCTGATTCATCGGATTCGCAACAGGCAGCTTTAATACAGCCTGCTCACGGCATAGCCATGCACGGGAACCCCAAATATCCGGAAGGCTTCAGCCACTTTGACTATGTGAACGCTGACGCTCCCAAAGGTGGCACTCTGAAAATGGCGGTGGTGGCGAACGGTTTTGATTCGTTCAACCCCTTCGACATACGCGGTGTGGCCGCAGCAGGAATCAGCAACTACCTCTACGACACGCTGCTTGAATCTTCAGCAGACGAACCGTTTTCAATGTACGGGTTAATTGCAGAGTCCATAGAAACGCCGAACGACAGAAGCTACGTGGTGTTCAACCTGCGCGATGCAGCACGTTTTCAGGACGGTGAACCCATTACGGCCGAGGATGTAAAGTTTTCCTTTGACACGCTTATCAAAAAGGGCCACCCGTTTTATCGCAACTATTATGCGGATGTGAGCAAGGTAACCGTAGAGAGCCGCCTGAGAATTCGTTTTGACTTCCAGAAAACCAGCAACCGCGAGCTTCCGCTGATTCTCGGCCAGATGCCAATCTTGCCCGCCCACTATTGGAAAGAACACGAGTTCGGCAAGAACGGACTTACGCCGCCTGTGGGCAGCGGTGCTTACCGGATTGGCTCCTTTGAAGCCGGCCGCTCTATCGTTTACGACCGGGTGAAGGATTACTGGGCCAAAGACCTTGGCGTCCGCAAGGGCCGTTTCAACTTCGACCATATTCGCTACGATTACTACACCGACGATACGGTTGCCCTGGAGTCGTTCAAAGCCGGAAATTTTGACTTCAGGCTAGAGTCTTCCGCAAAAAACTGGGCCACGTCCTACACCGGCGATAAGTTTGATAACGGCACCATTGTCAAAGAAGCGATTGAGCACCATCGCCCCACCGGCATGCAGGGCTTTGTGTTCAACACCCGCAAAGAAGTGTTCAGCGACCCTCGAGTTCGCGAAGCACTCGCCTACGCTTTTGATTTCGAATGGACGAACAAGAACCTGTTTTTTGGTCAATATACCCGCACCGACAGCTATTTCGAGAACAGTGAACTTGCTTCCACGGGCTTGCCTACAGGTCGCGAACTGGAAATTCTGAACGGCTTCCGGGATCAATTAGATGACGACATCTTTACCAAACCGTTCACAGTGCCTTCTACTGAGGGTAAGCAAGGCCTCAGAAAGAACCTCAAAACAGCGTTGGAGCTCCTGCGCTCGGCGGGCTACGAGGTTCGTAACGGCAAGATGGTCCACAAGGAAACAGGCAAGCCACTAAAATTCGAGATTCTGTTGTTCCAAAAGACGTTCGAAAGAGTGGTCATGCCGTTTAAAAATAACCTGGCTCGGCTTGGAATAGACGTGTCCGTGCGCCTGGTAGACAGCAATCAATACGTACAGCGTGTGCGTGAATTCGATTTTGACATGATCACCCAAAGCATCGGCGAGTCAGACTCCCCTGGCAACGAGCAGCGAGAGTACTGGCACTCCTCGAACGTGGATGTCAACGGCTCTCGTAACTATGCCGGAGTGAGCAACCCTGTGGTCGATGAGCTGGTGAGCCTGGTTATACAGGCACCCGATCGCGAAGAGCTGGTACAGCGCACACGCGCCCTCGACCGGGTTTTGCTGCACGGTTATTACGTGGTTCCCCACTGGTACCTGGCGAAGGATCGCGTTGCTTACTGGAGTTTCCTCAAACACCCTGCAACCACGCCCAAAAACGGTACCGACCTCGACAACTGGTGGGCTGAGCCCTGAGGAAGCTGCCGCCACATGGGCATTTATATACTCCGGCGCCTGGCGCTGATTATTCCAACCCTGATTGGCATCATGTTGCTCAACTTTGTGATCGTGCAGGCAGCGCCTGGCGGACCTATAGAGCAAATGATCGCGGAGATGGAAGGGCACGGCGGTAGCGCCCTTGCGCGGGCCTCCGGCGGCGACACAGGCGCGGAGGTTTCCAGTGCCTCGGGAGACAGACGTGGTTCCCGTGGCATCCCCGATGAAATGCTGAAAGAAATCGAGGTGATGTACGGCTTCGACAAACCCGCATACGAGCGTTTCTTCAAAATGCTCAAAGACTACGCCACGTTTAATTTCGGCGATTCCTTCTTTCGGGACAAAAGCGTTACGGAACTGATTCTGGACAAAATGCCGGTCTCTATATCCCTGGGGCTTTGGTCTACGCTGATTATCTATTTCATATCCATACCTCTGGGAATACGCAAGGCGGTATCAGACGGGTCCCGTTTTGATGTCTGGAGCAGTTCCGCCATTGTAATTGGCTACGCCATCCCGGGGTTTCTGTTCGCCATCTTGCTGATTGTGCTGTTTGCAGGGGGTAGCTATTTCGATTGGTTTCCGCTGCGAGGGCTTACATCCTCCGGTTTCGATCAGCTCAACTGGTATCAGAAAGCCGGGGATTATTTATGGCACCTTGTGTTGCCTGTAACCGCCAATGTTATCGGCGGCTTCGCAACACTGACTCTGCTGACCAAAAACTCTTTTCTCGATGAGATCGGTAAGCATTATGTTGTAACCGCCAGAGCCAAAGGCCTGGACGCGAATCAGGTGCTTTACGGCCACGTATTCCGTAACGCCATGCTTATTGTGATTGCCAGTTTGCCTGGCGTTCTGGTTTCCCTGTTTTTTACCGGGTCGTTGCTGATTGAGGTTATTTTCTCTTTGGACGGGCTGGGCCTGCTGGGCTTTGAAGCCGCGCTTAACCGGGATTACCCGGTCATATTTGGCACGTTGTTTATCTTTACCCTGATGGGCCTGGCGCTGAAGCTGATCAGCGACATCACCTACGTGTTGGTAGATCCTCGCATCGATTTTGAAAGCCGGGAGGGCGCGTAAGTGAAGGCGCTGACTCCGATTCAACAGCGGCGCCTGCGAAACTTTCGCAAAAACCGCCGGGGCTTCTGGTCTTTGTGGGTGTTTCTGGCCATCTTTGGGCTGACGCTCATGGCCGAGTTGATCGCAAACGACAAGCCACTTGTGGTGTCCTACCAGGACACGCTGTATTTTCCGGTGGTGGAAACCGTAACCGCCGAGACGTTTGGAGGCTTTCTACCCACAGACGCAGACTATCGCGACTCGTTCATTGCTGATGAAATCCGCGCTAATGGCTGGATAGTGTGGCCACCGATCCGTTTCAGTTACGACACCATCAATTACGACCTTGATGTGCCCTCACCTGCGCCGCCCAGCGCCGAAAACTGGCTGGGCACAGACGATCAGGGCCGCGATGTAGCAGCGCGCGTTATCTATGGTTTTCGCATTTCCGTGCTGTTCGGGCTTACCCTTACCATCGCCAGCTGCATTGTTGGCGTCGCCGTGGGCGCCATTCAGGGTTTTTACGGCGGCAAGATAGACCTCGTTGGTCAGCGCGTTATCGAAATCTGGTCGGGGCTGCCGGTGCTGTACCTTCTGATTATCCTGTCGGGCATCGTGCAGCCCAGCTTCTGGTGGCTGCTTGGTATCATGTTAATGTTCAGTTGGATGGGCCTGGTTGATGTGGTCCGTGCCGAGTTTCTCAGGGCGCGAAATTTTGAATACGTAAAAGCGGCGCGGGCACTTGGGCTGGATAACCGGAAAATCATGTTCCGCCACATTCTTCCGAATGCCATGGTGGCTACGCTGACGTTTTTGCCGTTTATTCTGACCGGCGCCATTACCGGGCTTACGTCCCTGGACTTCCTTGGTTTCGGGTTACCGTCTGGTTCGCCGTCACTGGGTGAACTGATCGCACAAGGAAAGGCAAACCTCCATGCTCCGTGGCTCGGTATCTCGGCATTCGTCTCTCTCTCATTGATGCTGACCCTGCTGGTGTTTGTGGGTGAAGCCGTGCGTGATGCCTTTGATCCCCGCAAAACCGGATAAGAGCGAGATGATATGAGTGAGTTGTTAGAGATCATCAATCTCTCGATCTGCTTTAATCACGATGAAAAAGCCGTGGATGACCTGTCGCTCAGCCTGCAACAGGGTGAAACTCTGGCTCTGGTTGGCGAAAGTGGCTCCGGTAAATCCATCACCGCGTTATCTGTGCTGCGGCTGCTTGATGAACGGCATGTTCGCTATCCGAGTGGTGAAATTCGCTATCGCGGCGAGAACCTGTTGCAGGCCTCGGAAAAGCGACTTCGGCAAGTTCGCGGGCAGCAAATCAGTATGATTTTTCAGGAACCGATGACGTCCCTGAACCCCCTGCACAGCGTGGAAAAGCAGATCAGCGAAACGCTGGCGCTTCACAAGGGCATGCGCGGCCCTCAGGCCAGAATACGCTGTCTAGAGCTGCTGCAACTGGTGGGTATCGACAACCCGGAAACTCGGCTTGGCGCCTACCCGCATCAGCTTTCCGGTGGTCAGAAACAGCGCGTAATGATTGCCATGGCGCTGGCCAATGAACCGGATCTGCTGATTGCCGACGAGCCAACCACGGCGTTGGACGTAACGGTTCAGAAACAAGTGTTGGAACTGCTGCAAACATTGCAAAAAAAGTTCGGCATGGCGATTCTGCTGATTACCCACGACCTGACCATCGTGCGTCATTACGCCAATCGCGTTGCGGTAATGGAGCACGGCAAACTGGTTGAGCAGGGAGAAACCGTCGCCTTGTTTGCGGCGCCCAAGCACCCCTACACGCGCAAGCTGCTCGATGCCTCGCCACCGGACGCACCTTTGGCCCAGCCCAGGGGGCACCAGCCCTTGTTGAATGTCAGCAACCTCGATGTGCGATTCCCTACCCGAAGGGGATTGTTCGGCAAGGTAAAGGAAGATTTTCACGCAGTGAAGCGTGTCAGCTTCGCGCTGGAACGCGGTCAGACGCTCGGCATCGTGGGTGAAAGCGGCAGCGGGAAAACGACCATTGGCCACGCCCTTCTCAAGCTGACGGCCAGCACAGGCGGGATTGCCCTCGATGGACAGGAACTGGCGGGATTCGATCAGCGCGCCTTCCGGCCCTGGCGACGACGTGTTCAAATCGTATTCCAGGATCCTTTTGGCAGCCTGAGTCCACGAATGTCCGTTGCCGAAATTGTTCGTGAAGGACTTCAGATACACGACCCCGAGAATGAACACACCCACGATCAGAAAGTGATCGCAGCCCTGAACGATGTGGGACTTGACCCCGAGGCCCGGGATCGCTACCCCCATGAGTTCTCGGGTGGGCAACGTCAACGAATTGCCATTGCCCGGGCGCTGGTGCTTCAGCCTGACCTTATCATTCTGGATGAGCCCACCTCCGCGCTGGACCGAACGGTTCAAAAGCAGGTTATCGAACTGCTACGGGATATTCAGGCACGCTATGGTCTAAGCTATATCTTCATCAGTCACGATCTGGCGGTTGTCCGAGCACTGAGCCATCAATTGCTGGTTCTGCGGAACGGAGCCATAGTCGAATACGGGAGCGCCGATGAGATCTTCCGCGCGCCAAAAGAGCAATACACACAAGAGTTGCTGAACGCGGCGTTTTTCTATCAGTAAAAAAATGCCACTATCACTACGACTATTTGAGCGTTACTCCCGCAAGGACACTTCGGGGATAATGCACCCAAATCAGGAACACAGGGAGAACAACTCATGGGTATACTCAGTGGCAAAAAAGCGCTGATTGTTGGTGTAGCCAGCAAACTGTCTATCGCATACGGCATTGCAGACGCCTTTGCCCGCGAAGGCGCAGAACTGGCCTTCACCTATCAGAACGAAAAGCTTCAGCCAAGGGTTGAGAAATTTGCAGAGGGATGGGGCAGCAAGCTCATCTTTCCTTGCGACGTTGCCAGCGACGAAGAAATCGAGAACGTTTTCAAAGAACTGGGCAAACACTGGGACAACATCGACATTATTGTTCACGCCGTTGGCTTCGCGCCCGGGCACGAGCTTGATGGTAACTACGTTGATGTAACCACTCGTGAAGGCTTCAAAATTGCCCACGACATCAGCTCTTACAGCTTTGTTGCTCTGGCCAAGGGCGCGCGCTCCATGATGCATGAAGGCAGCTCACTGTTGACCCTGAGCTATCTGGGCGCCGAAAAGGTTCTGCAGAACTACAACGTGATGGGCCTTGCCAAAGCGTCACTGGAGGCAAACGTACGCTACATGGCGGCGAGCCTTGGCCGGGACGGAATCCGGGTGAACGGTATTTCTGCCGGCCCTATCCGGACATTAGCGGCATCTGGCATCAAGAGCTTCCGCAAAATGCTGGCCGAGAACGCCAGGCGCGCTCCGCTGCGCCGGAATGTGACCACCGATGAAGTTGGCAACGCAGCGGCCTTCCTGACCTCAGACATGGCCAGCGGTATTACCGGCGAGATCATGTACGTGGACGCCGGGTTTAACATCACCGGCATGGGCGAACTGGAAGACTGAGCGCTTGCAGGTCAAGTAAATCAGGCGGGAGGCCGGTTGACCCGGCTTCCCTGCTCTTCTGAAGCCCGATAGATTACTAGAGCATTTCCATTGCGCTGGCAACAGCGTCTGTCCATTCCACATAGGCGGTCTGATCGGATTCAATGATCTTTACGCCAGTCAGATAACCAGCCCCGTCCGGACGGCACCAAACGACCTCTACCATCAGCGTAAACGGTTCTGGGTGATTGCCCAGTGAAACGCCGGCCGGGTATAACGCACCGGGCGATAGCGGTTCCTCTGAGAGCAAGCAAAAGCCGTTGGTCGAGATGTCGCGAATGCGACACACCCGCTCGCGGACCGACGTCGTTGGTGCGTCTGTAGATTCCGGATAGCGGGCTTCCAGCTCCAGTGTTACCTGTGCGCGGGCAACCAGACGATACTGCAGGCGCTTGTCTTGCCCTCCAGCCGAATCATCCTCTGTTCCAAACGTGTAATCAGTATCTTTCATCATCAGTCCTGGCTTTTATTCAGCAAGCTATTATTCAGTAAACAATTATCCCGCACGCTAGGAGTTGCGTCCGACACGAATACGGCCCACCACGCGGCTGAGCGTCTCGTCAAATTCAGCAGCACCACCCAGCACTCGCACACGTTTCTCGACAATGCCCAGAACCAGTTCGTGTTCCTGAAATTCGCGGCGGTTAAGGCCTAACCGGTCGACAAAGATCAATTTGCGAGAGGCATTGGTGCGAACCGCCAGTTTTAGCCGGCTGGCTTCCACTTCCTGTGTCTGCGCCTCCACAACAATCCAGCCACCAAGATTTATATCGTTCACCTGCTTTTGGGCCAGCTGTGTTGCCTCTTCATAGAGTCGCTCCAGCTCGGCTTTTTCATTGGCAACCCGTGTGCTTTCGGCCTCTTGTCGTTGGCGCTCCAACGTCGCCTGGCGGGCAGCTTCCTGTTCCCGACGCAACAATTCTATCGATTCCCGCTCCTGTCGCAGTGCATCGGCACGGGCCTTTGCAGCCGCAGCGGCTTGCTCGCGCTGTTTTCGCTGTTTTTCAACGGCCACTGCGAGCAGGTCGACCGTTTCTTCAAGTACCTCGCCAAAGGTTCTCTGAGCGACCAGAGGGCGAAGACTATGAGTGCTTTGCGCCTCACAAAATGCCTGCCAGGGCTGCAGGCCAAGCTTTACGCCTGCACCGTTTGTCCAGAGAATTTCTGCGGAGTCTTCAAGCAGGGCGAAAAAGTAACGGCGTTGTTCTTCAGCGCCTTCGCCTTCAACAAACCACCGTTCCTCGAAGGGTTGGAAATCGGCACGCAGGGGCGCTTCGAAACCGAGCCAGGCCGGATTCCAGAGAAAGCTTCCCGTCGCCGGTAACGCGTCCACCAACTCAGGCGTTTCTCCGCGCAATCTTGACATCATGACGGTGCCAATACCTGCAAGCGCGTTGGGTGTCAGTGGGTGCTCAAAAACGCGGCTCCAGACATCCGCGAGTCGATCCCCTATCTGCTCACCCACGTGATAAAGACGATCCCGGTCTTTGTCAGAAAGCGAAGGGTCACCAACCCAAACCAGCCATTCAAGCAGCTTGTTGCCATGCCGGCAGGTTTCCCCGTTAACGCCGCTTTCCCATACGGCTTGCTTCAGCAACTTCTGCCAATGATCAAAAATAAAATTGAGCACGTGCTGCGGAAGCTTTCGCCCCTGAAGTGCGCGGCCGATGAGCGCTCTTGACGTCTGTTCGGCTCGCCTCTGGCGGGCGGCTCCCTGCTCCGTATCCAGCAACCGCTGACGCAGCTTTCCAACCTGCGCGTTGCGCCTGACTGAATCTTCTTGCCACTGTCGGCAAAAGGCATCAACCACATCGGTTTTGCCAGCGTCGAACCCGGCAGACACAGCGACAATCAAAGCGTCAAGTTGTTCTGGTAGGGCTTTGGAGGAGCGCCCACCCGAATCACTCCAGCCTCGCCACTCCTGCAAACTGTCCAGCCAGCCCAGCAACGTATCACTGAACGCTTTGTTGCCATCCCGGTTCATGCGCCAGGCAAGGTAGAAGCGTAAACGCGCGATACGTTGGGCGATCTGGGAATTGAGCCCGCTGGTTTTCAGGAACACATCCATAATGCGATCAGCGACATAGGCCGCATTGATTTGCCGCACTGACCAGTTACGGTGTTCCGAACGAAGAACGTGGGTTACACGCTCGTTTTGTTGCTCCGTCCAGCATGAAAACAGCAAAGGCTGCCAGTCGCTTATGGTTTCCGGGGCTAGATTACTGGCGGGATACGGCAGGTCGGGGACGCGAATACCGGCGAGTACATTGTCAATTTTTTCCGCAACCGCCTTTCGCGAGGCCACCTGCTGCGACTTCGGCCTGTTATGTAACATCCATTCCCCGTGCTCATGAAGCGTTGAAAAGGCCCAGTAAATAAAGCAGTATAACGAACTCGCCGGGGTTGACCACGGCGCTATTGCAACGATACGTATCGGGGAAACCGCAGAACATGTCCGGCAACAAACTTGAGAATCTGAACGTGGCGAGTCAGGAAGCACTGATCACCCCTGAAACGCTCAAACAGGAGATGCCACTCTCCGAAAAGGCCGCGCAAACCGTGACCAACGGTCGCCAGGCGATCTATGACATCATCGATGGAAAGGATCACCGTTTGTTCCTGGTTGTGGGCCCCTGCTCTATTCACGACGTTGACGCGGCGCTTGATTACGCTAACCGCCTCAAGAAGCTTGCCGATGACGTCAGTGACACACTGCTGATCGTGATGCGCGTGTATTTTGAAAAGCCGCGAACAACGGTGGGCTGGAAGGGTCTGATCAACGATCCGCACCTGAACGACACCTTTGACATCGAACACGGTTTACAATTGGGCCGCAAGCTGTTGCTTGATATCAATGAACTCGGGTTGCCGGTGGCCACAGAAGCTCTGGACCCGATCTCGCCGCAGTATCTTCAGGACACCATTGCCTGGTCTGCCATTGGCGCACGCACAACCGAATCCCAGACTCACCGCGAGATGAGCAGCGGTTTATCCATGGCTATCGGCTTCAAAAATGGCACAGATGGCAGTCTGGACGTTGCTGTAAACGCCATGAAGTCGGTTTCGTATCCCCACAGCTTTCTGGGTATTGATCAGCAAGGACAGGTGGCGATTATCCGCACCAAAGGCAACCGGTATGGCCACGTGGTACTGCGCGGCGGCGGTGGAAAACCCAATTACGATTCGGTCAGCGTAGCGCTTTGTGAGCAGGCTCTTGATAAAACCGGGTTGCGCAAATCCATCATGGTGGATTGCAGCCACGCTAACTCCAGCAAAGACCCGGCAATACAGCCGCTGGTCATGCAGGACGTAAGCCATCAGATTCTGGACGGCAACACCTCTATTCAGAGTTTGATGATCGAAAGTAATATCAACTGGGGAAGCCAACCTCTGACCGATAATCTGGCCGATCTGAAATACGGTGTATCAGTGACAGATGCCTGCATCGATTGGGAAACCACGGAAAAAGCTATTCACGAAATGCGCAACAAGCTCAAGGACGCATTGCCGGGGCGCGGTAACCCAGGCTGAATGATACTCCCTGGCACCCAACGCTGACTGTCAGACAGACAGCGTTGGCAAACCTCCTACCCAGTCCAGTCGATCCCGCAACCCGACCACGTGGCCAATAATAATGAGGGTCGGTGCCTGTACTTTTTCCTCGTTTACCCGCTGCACGATGGTTTTCAGGTTGCCAGTCACCACCTGCTGGTCCCGAGTGGTGCCTTTGGAAATAAGCGCGACCGGCATATCCGCCGCCATACCGTGCAGCACCAGTTGTTCGCAGATAATGGGCAGGCCTACCAGCCCCATATAAAACACCAGCGTCTGACTGTTCTGAACAAAGTCCTTCCAGGGCAAATCGCAGGTGTTGTTTTTTAAGTGGCCAGTCACAAAACGCACCGACTGAGCGTAATCACGGTGGGTCAGCGGAATACCCGCGTAGGCCGCACAACCAGAGGCAGCGGTAATGCCAGGCACAACCTGAAACCGGATACCCGCGCTCGCCAGAGTTTCAATTTCCTCTCCGCCACGGCCGAATATAAACGGATCCCCGCCCTTCAGACGAACCACCCGGTAGCCTTCTTTTGCCAGATCCACCAACCGTTGATTGATCTGATCCTGCGGCAGCGCATGGTTGGCACGCTGTTTCCCCACATGAATTTTTTCGGCGGTTGGCGGGATTAGTGCGAGAATTTCAGGCGATACCAGGCGGTCGTAGAGCACGACTTCCGCTGACGTGATTAAACGCCAGGCTTTGAGTGTAAGCAGTTCCGGATCCCCGGGACCGGCGCCCACCAGCGCCACTTCCCCTGCAGAACTGTTTGGGTTCGACGTGACCGGGTTTACTCTGTATCGAACCGGAGCGGGCGTCGCTCGAACGCTCGCTCCCGGTTCGTTTTGGGACTTATCTGTCATTGAATACGCTCAACCCCGCCCATATAGGGCTTTAGGGCCTCGGGAACAACAATGCTGCCGTCGGCTTGCTGGTAGTTCTCCATAACCGCCACAAGGGCGCGACCAACGGCCAGGCCAGAACCGTTCAACGTGTGCACCGGCTCGGGCTTGCCAGTTTTAGGGTTGCGCCAGCGGGCCTGCATACGCCGGGCCTGAAAGTCTCTGGCATTGGAGCAGGATGAAATCTCCCTGTATGTGTTCTGACCTGGCAACCAGACCTCAAGATCGTAGGTTTTCGCGGCGGAAAAGCCCATATCGCCGCCGCACAGGGCGACCAGGCGATAAGGCAGCTCCAGCAACTGGAGTACTTTTTCAGCATGGCCGGTCAAGGCTTCCAACGCGGCGTCCGAGTCTTCGGGGCGAACAACTTGCACCAGTTCAACCTTGTCGAATTGATGCTGGCGTATCATGCCGCGGGTGTCGCGGCCGTAAGAGCCGGCTTCACTGCGAAAACACGGGGTGTGACAAACCATTTTCAGGGGCAGCTCCGCCACATCAAGAATCGTGTCTGCAACCAGATTGGTGACAGGCACCTCTGCTGTGGGAATCAGATAAAGCGGGTGCTCGCCCTGGATTTTAAATAGATCTTCTTCGAATTTTGGTAACTGACCTGTGCCATACAACGCGTCCGCGTTGACCAGATAAGGCACATAGGTCTCGGAATAACCGTGCTCCCCAGTGTGCAGGTTCAACATGAACTGCGCCAGCGCGCGGTGGAGTCGTGCCACCGGCCCGCGCATCACTGCAAACCGTGAGTGTGCGAGGCGTGTCGCGCCTTCAAAATCCAGCCCGTGAAGGGCTTCGCCCAACGTGACGTGGTCTTTGGGTTCAAAATCAAACGTTTTCGGCGTACCCCAGGTGCGCACTTCAACGTTGTCTTCTTCGCTCTTGCCGGTCGGTACGCCATCGTCCGGAAGGTTTGGAATACCGGCCAGGAAGCCATAGAGCTCTTCTTGCAACGTACGCAACTCTTCTTCAGCTTCTGACTTGCGGGACTTCAGGCTCTCAACTTCTTCCCGCAGCGGCTGAATGTCCTCTCCGGCCGCCTTGGCCTTACCAATCAACTTCGACTTTTTGTTTTGCTCACCCTGCAACGTTTCCGTGCGCACCTGAAGGGCCCGGCGGCGCTCTTCAAGTTTCTCAAACGCTGCGACGTCAAAAACAAAGTTCTTGATGGCCAGTCGACGGGCAATGTCTTCAGTCTGGTTGCGGACGAGCTTGGGATCGAGCATGGTTATCCTGGATTTTCCGGTTTGCGATGTATGGTGAATAACGGGCCATTATACCTGTGCCGACGCTGCTGGCTACCGCTGGGGTAACCTTGTGCAGAGCCGGCTGGAGGGCGGCTGTTGGACGAATCTGACAGGAACGATCAGCTGTGGCGTTTTTTGGGGCTCTGCTCATTCAGAGCGTCAAGCCGCTGACGCTTCTCTGAGAGCTTGATTTCCAGGCCACGGTTAACGGGCTCGTAATACCTGCGCTGATGAATCGCTTCTGGCAGGTACGACTCCCCTGCCGCGAAGGCATCCGGTTCATGGTGAGCGTAACGGTAGGAGTCGCCATGCCCCATGCTTTTCAGCAGCTTTGTAGGCGCATTGCGTAAATGCACCGGCACTTCGTAATCCGGATCCTGACGTATGTCTGACAGGCACTGGTTAAACGCCTTGTAAACCGCGTCGCTTTTGGGTGCAAGCGCGAGATAGGTGACCGCTTGCGCCAAGGCCAACTCACCTTCCGGGCTGCCAAGCCGTTCCTGGGCGTTCCAGGCCTCCATGCTCAGTTGCAACGCACGGGGATCGGCGTTACCGATGTCTTCGCTTGCAATACGCACAAGACGGCGAGCCACATAGAGTGGATCACAGCCGCCATCAAGCATCCGGCAAAGCCAGTAAAGCGAGCCATCAGGATCGGACCCTCTTACAGACTTGTGTAACGCGGATATCTGGTCGTAGAAAACGTCTCCGCCCTTGTCGAAACGGCGCAAACTGGTTTGCATGACTTGTTCAAGGTGCCCGGCATTAATCCGGTTTTTGCCTTCGCTGTCGGGTTCGGCCAAATCGGCGGAAATTTCGAGGATATTCAGCGCCCTTCTCGCATCACCGCCGGAGGCCGATGCCATTACGTCGAGCACGTCATCAGCCACCGCAAGCTGGCCGTCAAAACCTTCCTCGGAATTAAGCGCACGGGTGAGCAGTCGGAGAATATCCGCTTCTTCGAGGTTTTTGAGTACGTAGACCCGCGTGCGGGAGAGCAGAGCACTGTTCAGCTCAAAAGAAGGATTTTCTGTGGTAGCGCCGACGAAAATGAACGTGCCATCTTCGATATGCGGAAGAAATGCGTCCTGCTGGCTTTTGTTGAAGCGATGCACTTCGTCCACAAACAGCAGCGTGTCCTGGCCCTGCGAAAGCTTTCGGTTACGGGCACGTTCAACAATAGCCCGTATATCTTTTACGCCGCTGAGCACGGCTGAAACCGTCTCGAAGCTTAAGCCACCTACATTGGCCAACAGCCGGGCAAACGTTGTTTTACCAACCCCTGGCGGCCCCCAGAGAATCATCGAGTGAAGCTGCCCCTGCTCTACCGCTCGCTTGAGGGGCTTCCCGGGCCCCACGAGGTGTTCCTGCCCCACGTAATCGTCAAGGGTTTCCGGGCGCATGCGCGCGGCCAGAGGTCGAAACCCGACCTGCTCTGTGAACAGGTTGTTTTGCATATCAGTCTGCGTCCCCGATTACGTCAACGTCCTCCGGGTATTCAAGCTTGAATACGCTCTTATCGACGTTTTCGTTAAGCTGGATGTGGTCGAAGCTGAGCACGCTGAGCTGCGACAACGAGTCCCGCATACGCATTTCCTGCAGTTCCTTGTTCAGGAACCGCAGCTGCAAAGACACAAACAGCGAGTCTTCGCTTTTAGGTTCGAGCGTGAATTCCCGGGTGTCGTCGTTAATTTGACGCTCGGAAACCCGATAGGTTTCTTCCAGATTCGCCACTTCACCACTAAGCAGCAACGCAGGTGTCGTCTGAACGCGGCCGTCCAGACTGTGGATCGTGACCTGTTCAAGATCCGGGTCGTAAACTTCGACCGTATCGCCGTTACTCACAATAAACTGCGACAAGGCGCCATGGGTTTCCCAGTAGAACAGGCCAGGTCTTTTGGCCTTCAGGGACCCGCGGGTTTCCTGTACTTTGTTGCCGCTTTCGTTCACCACAATCTGGATGAAGTCGGCCTGATAGGTTTCATAGCTGCTCAACAGAGAAGCCAACTCAACGGCAGGGTTCTCTTTATTGGCGGCCATTTTATCAGCGGCCAACAGTGGATTGCTGAGCACCAGTGCCACAATCAGTACCAACAGGGGCTGCAATGAAAATTTTCGCATACGATACGACTCCTAGTCTCTCGGTGGGGGCGGTGCCAGGACTTCACGGGCACCGTTGTGGCCGGCTGAACTGACCACTCCCGATGCTTCCATGGCCTCGACCAGATTGGCCGCCCGGTTATAACCTATCCTGAACTTTCGCTGTACGGACGAAATCGATACCCGGCGCCCTTCGGTCACAAACGCCACAGCTTCATCAAACAACGCGTCACTCTCGTTGTCTCCGCCGTCTGATAAAGACGGCACACCCGGCAGGTTTTCTCCCTCCGCGCCGTCGAGCACACCGTCAACGTAAACAGGTTCGCCCCTTGCCTTCCAGGCACTCACAACGCGGTGAACCTCATCGTCATCCACAAACGCGCCGTGTACTCTGACAGGGAGCCCCGAGCCAGGTGGCAGGTAGAGCATGTCCCCGTGGCCTAGCAGCTGCTCAGCACCGCCCTGATCGAGCACCGTACGCGAATCGATTTTGGACGACACCTGAAACGACATCCGCGTAGGTATATTGGCCTTGATCAGGCCAGTTATGACATCAACAGACGGCCGCTGAGTCGCAAGAATCAGGTGAATACCCGCAGCCCTCGCTTTCTGCGCGATCCGCGCAATCAGCTCTTCCACTTTTTTGCCGACAATCATCATCATGTCGGCGAACTCATCAATCACCACCACAATAAACGGCAGCGTCTCAAGTTCCGGGCGCTCCTGTTCGTCGTTGGCCAGATAGTCATCCGGTTTCCAGAACGGGTCGCGAAGTGGCTCACCCGCAGCAACTGCGTCTTTCACCTTGCGGTTGTAGCCCGCAACGTTACGGACGCCCATGGTGGCCATCAAGCGGTATCTACGCTCCATTTCGGCCACACACCAACGCAATGCGTTGGCGGCATCCTTCATGTCGGTCACAACCGGCGTTAACAGGTGGGGAATACCGTCGTAAATGCTGAGTTCCAGCATCTTTGGGTCAACCATAATGAAGCGAACTTCCTCCGGCCCGGCCTTCAGCAACATGCTCAGCAACATGGCATTTACGCCCACAGACTTACCCGAGCCCGTTGTGCCGGCCACCAGCAGGTGCGGCATTTTGGCGAGGTTTGCAACCATCGGGTTGCCGCCGATGTCGTTGCCTAACGCCATCGTTAACGCGGAACTGGATTCAGTGAAGACCCTTGAACTCAACACTTCGCTGAGGCGGACAATTTCCCGCTGCTCATTGGGAATTTCGATGCCCACCACGGACTTGCCCGGGATAACTTCAACAACCCTCACACTCAATACGGCCAACGAACGGGCCAGATCCTTTGCAAGGTTGGAAATCTTACTGACCTTTACACCTGCCGCCGGTTTTATCTCAAACCGGGTGATGACCGGCCCGGGGTTAACCTCAACCACTTCAACGGAAACGCCAAAATCAGCCAGCTTTTCCTCAAGCAGACGTGACATGTGCTCCAGCGCCTCCTCCGAGTAACCGCTTTCCTTGTGTTCTTCAGGGGGATCAAGCAGGGAGATCGGCGGAATCGGGCTTTCAATATCCTCAAGCAATGAAGATTGGGCGTTTTTTCCACTAGTCGCTTGCGGCGGCTGCTCGTCTTTTTTGAACGGCGATATCTTTAGCGAACGGCTGCTCGCCGAAGAGGGTTTCGCTTTATCCGGAGCAGACGGCCGGGGCGCACTCTTTGCAGAGGCCTCGTCCCGGGAACTGAAGCTTTCCAGACGGGCGGGTTCCGGCTCCTGATTTGCGGAGAAACCTTCGAAAGCCGGTTCCACCCGTTCGCTCCCCGGCTTCTTCGGCGCGGCTTTCTTACTCGGCCCAAAGCCCGGAAGCCAGTGCCACCAGCGTCTATGAGAAGCCACATTTTCAGCAGGCGGGCTCATTTCGGGGCGTTTTTCACGGTTCTTTTCAGGGCTGTTTGCCGGGGGTGTTTTATTGGTCGTTTCAGGATTTTTGCCGGGCTTGTCTGAGGCAGCGAGGTTTTTCAGTGCCTGGCCAAAACGCAGCGTAAATCCGCCCAGTTGGTCCATTAACCAGAACCATGAAAGGCCTGCAGTAACGGTCAGTGCAAAGAGAAAAATCGCGATGAGCAACAGCGTGGTAGCCGGCAGATTGAAGAAACGAACCATGGCGTCGGCCACGTTGGTTCCCAGCACGCCGCCCGACGTGGCGCCCAATCCGAAAACTGAGTACAGAGAGAGAAGGCTGGTCGCTGACAGCAATATCAGCAGAAACCCGCCAAACCGCATCATGAATAGAGGCCAGTGCAGATCCATGGCGTCGTTTCTGCGGCGGATAAGCATGATAGCGTAGCCCGCGACCATTACCGGGAACAGATACGCAACATGCCCAAAGAAGTCCATCAACAGGCTTGCAAGCCACGCACCGGAACGACCAGCGGAATTGAGCACGTTTGTATCATGGCCGATGCTGGCCCAGCCAGGATCCGACGGATTGAACGTCACCAGCGCCATAACAAGATAGATGCACAGCGCTATGAGGCCAATGACGGCGCCCTCACGCGCGCCCTGCGCTGCCTGGCGTCGGAAACGAAGCTGTTTCTTCGTTGGTTCCTGTGGCGATTTCTTCGCTTTTGCAGATTCGGCCATGAATGCTCAAACGTTAATTGTTGCTTGCGTTCTGAAGCGCCTGAAAACCTCGGTATAAATCTGTTTTCAGGTCTTCGACTGCTTCTATTCCTACCGAGACACGTAACAGATTCTCGGTAATGCCTGCGCTAACCTTGTCGTCCGGCGACAATCGCCCGTGCGTTGTGGTCGCCGGATGGGTAATGGTGGTTTTAACGTCGCCGAGGTTTGCCGTAATTGAAATCATCCGTGTGGCGTCGACGAATTTCCAGGCTTCCTCTCGACCGCCTTTGAGGCAGAACGTCAGCACACCACCAAACCCTGTCTGTTGCTTCTTTGCAAGTGCGTGCTGAGGATGGCTTTCAAGCCCTGCGTAATAGACTCGCTCCACTTCCGGTTGCAGCTCCAACCATGTGGCCAACTCTAACGCATTGTCACAGTGGGCACGCATACGGATTGGTAAGGTTTCCAGCCCTTTATGAAAAACCCAGGCGTTAAACGGGCTCATCGTGGGCCCTGCCGATCTCAAAAACCCGTAAACCTCGTCCATGTATTTTGACGGGCCCACCACAACACCGCCTATACAGCGGCCCTGGCCGTCAAGATACTTGGTTGCGGAATGAATCACGATGTCCGCTCCGTGTTCCAGCGGACGCTGCAACACAGGTGTGCAAAAACAGTTGTCCACGACAAACAGGGCATTGTTGTCGTGGGCAATCATTGCCAGCGCCTCCATGTCCGCAATCTCGCAAAGCGGGTTGGACGGTGTCTCAATGAACAGCATGCGTGTGTCTGAACGCACCGCGTCGCGCCACTCGTCAAGATCCGTCAGGCCCACAAAGCTTGTTTCAACACCGAACTTCGCCAGGTATTTCTGGAACAACACGTTGGTGGTTCCAAAGACACCGCGGGAGCAAATGACATGATCCCCACTCTTGAGCAACGCCATGCAGGTACTGAGAATTGCGGCCATACCCGATGAAGTCGCTACAGCGCACTCTCCGCCTTCCATTGCAGCGATACGACCTTCGAATGCCTGAACCGTTGGATTGGTAAAACGGGAGTATATATTGCCCGGCTCCTCGCCCCCGAAGCGAGCCGCGGCCTGCGCCGCACTGGTGTAGACGAAACTCGAGGTGGGAAAAATCGCATCGCTGTGCTCAAGCTGCCCGGTTCGCAGCTGCCCTGCCCTCACCGCCAAAGTGTCCACAGACATACCGTCGAGATCCGATTCCGGAATGAGGACAGTTTCTTCACGGTAAAAAGTCATGAGCGTCTCCTGGCTAGGCTCGGTGTTCAGTCTTCGTCGTTATAAAGATCGATGATGCCGTTGTCTGTGGATCCGGTATCAACAACCCCGGACCGCGTGATGTCATTGCGAGCTTCGTCGAGGCGATTGAGATAGGCGGCGTCAATATCCCCGGTAATATACTCCCCGGTGAACACCGAACATTCCCAACCATCGATGTTGTCATTTACATCGCTGACGCACGTCACCAGATCGTTCAGATCCTGGTACAACAGCCAATCCGCTCCGATCAGAACGCGGATTTCCTCAACGGTTTTGTCGTGCGCGATCAGCTCGTTAGCCGAGGGCATATCGATCCCATACACGTTCGGATAGCGAACCGGGGGTGCCGCCGATGCAAAGTAGACTTTTCGGGCGCCTGCGTCCCGAGCCATCTGCACAATTTCTTTACAGGTGGTGCCCCGCACGATGGAGTCGTCCACCAGCATGACGTTCTTGCCCCGGAACTCCAGATCAATCGGGTTCAGTTTCTGGCGCACGGACTTTTTGCGCATTGTCTGGCCGGGCATGATGAACGTTCGGCCTATGTACCGGTTTTTGATGAAACCTTCCCGGAATTTGACGCCCAGCCGATGCGCCATTTGCATGGCCGATGTCCGGCTGGTGTCCGGGATAGGCATCACCACGTCAATATCGTGATCCGGATGCTCGCGCAGAATCTTGTCGGCCAGGGTCTCACCCATTCGCAATCGCGCTTTGTATACGGAGACGCCATCAATAATAGAATCCGGCCGCGCAAAATAAACGTGTTCGAAAATGCAGGGGTACAACCGGGGTTGCTCTGCGCACTGCTGGGTGTAAAGAGTGCCGTCGGTTTCTATATAAACGGCTTCCCCAGGGGCAATGTCCCTGACCAGGGTATACCCGGCGGCGCTCAGAGCAACACTCTCGGACGCGATCATGTATTCCTTGCGACCGCTTTCAGAGGTTCGCTCACCGTAACAGACCGGGCGAATGCCGTTCGGATCACGAAAGCCGATAATGCCGTGGCCGGTAATCATGGCAATAACGGCATAAGCGCCACGACAGCGCTGGTGAACGGCACTGACCGCTGAGAACACGTCTTCTTTTTTAGGATCAAGTTTGCCGAGCTTTTGCAGCTCGTGTGCAAACACGTTCAGCAATACTTCGGAATCTGAATTGGTGTTGATGTGCCGAAGATCTGTGCGGAACAAATCGCGACTGAGTTCGTCCGCGTTGGTCAGATTACCGTTGTGAGCCAGGGTAATACCGTACGGGCTATTCACGTAGAATGGCTGCGACTCTGCAGAGCTTGCGCTGCCTGCAGTGGGATAGCGCACGTGGCCTATTCCCACATTACCCGCCAGGCGATGCATGTGGCGGGTGTGAAAGACGTCTCGAACCAGACCGTTATCCTTGCGCAGATAAAAGCGTTCATCCTGAAAGGTTACTATGCCCGCCGCATCCTGGCCCCGGTGCTGAAGAACAGTCAGCGCATCATAGAGCGACTGATTGACGTTGGAAGTACTGACGATGCCGACAATGCCACACATGGATAAGGTGATCTCCGAGTGTTAATTCTGAGTGTTAGCGAGACGCAGACGTGGGTTCCACGGCCTTCTGGATATCCGGTCCCAGAAAACGGGCGAACTCATCACCAAACGTTCTCCTGGACCAGTCTTCAACCACCGCAAGGCGATTTATCATAACGGATGTCCTCCACCAGGTGTCCTGAGCCAGAGGGGTATAACGGATAAATGCGATTGCGACGATAACAACAACGATCCCCCGTAGCAGGCCAAAACCCATACCCAGAACTCGGTCCGTGGCAGAGAGGCCGGTCGCGCGGACAAGATGTCCGATCATGTTATTGATGATAGCGCCGACAATCAGCGTTCCAAAAAAGAGAATGGCAAACGCGGCTATGAGGCGCACAAGCGGTGTTTCAACTGTGCCCTCGAGCAAGGCTTGCATCTGGGGGTGAAAGGTTCGAGCCAGAATGAATGCACCAACCCATGTTACCAGAGACAGAGCTTCTTTAACGAAGCCCCGTTTCAGGCTGATGAGCGTGGAAACTGTAATCAGGGCGATGATGACCCAGTCAATCCAGATCAGCGCTTCCATGAAAATCCATGTGAAGAAAAGGAAGCGCGGATTCTATCAGGAAACGCGGGCTCGCCAAACCGTCGAAACGATATAATGCAGGCTGAAAGCGTTATTTATCGCCGGAAGTGACCAGGCTGTTCAAACTGAACGCTTTGTCCAGTGCGCCTTTTGCTGATTCGGCTTCGGTTTTTTCCGCGAAAGGCCCGCTAAAAACCCGAGTCAGTGTGCTGTCGCCCCGAACAACTTCCTGAAGATGAGAATTGAAACCCTTCTCACGGACTTTGTCACGAAGGCGTCGGGCGTTATCGCTGTTGCCAAAGCTGCCAAGCTGAACAACCCAGGCGCCTTCGAGGGAGCGCGTAAATTCTGCGCTTGCCTGTGCGGTGTTTTCTGAAGCTGTGGCTTCGGTTTTCACCGGTGCGGCTGCTTCCGGCTTTGAATCCTTGCGGACAGGTTCAGAAACCTTGCGATCAGGCTTTGGCTCACTGCGATTGTCAGCAGTATTACCGGCCATTTTTTCGCTTTCCAGAATGCGATAGTCCTTCGTGGTCGATCCGCTCTTCTCGGGCTCAACCTGCTCATATTGGGGCGGTGGCGGTGCTTCAGAGGCTGGTGCTTGAACTTCCGGGAAAGGGGGTTCTTCGGGAATATTGATTGAAGTAGACGTGCGGTCCAGGTGCGGCTCATCAAATACCATGGGTACAAAGATAACGGCCAGCGAAATCAGAACCAGCGCACCGATTATTCTTTGTTTAAGTCCATCCACGTTGCTTGACTCCCCCTCTGGTTGACCACGCACATACTAACCGCCCGCTTGTCATAACTCAAAGCGCTGCACCGCGCCATGGACAAAGTTTAAGGCACCAGAGCAGGTTGATTCAAATGAGGAACCTGCGCGCTTCTGCAACCGTAAAAAACGAACCAAATACAATAACGACGTCATTCGGGGCTGCGCCAGCCTTGGCAGCCGCAATGGCCTCAACCACCGTATCGTATTGGCTCACAGTATCCGGTGCCGGCAATTCAAGCCTGGCCAGCAGTGCATCTGAACTCAGACCACGCGGCCTATCCAGCCCCGCCAGGTACCATTGGTCGACAACCGAAGCCATCGCGTGAGCCACACCTTTCACATCCTTGTCTGCAAGCGCGGCATAAACGGCATGGATTTTCCGATGCGCCCCCGGCAGATCTTTAAGTCTTGCTGAAAGCCACCGCGCAGCATGGGGATTGTGCCCTACATCCACATAAAGGTCTGGCGCGCTTTCCAGTCGCTCAAACCGCCCCGGCGCTTTGACACAAAGCAGTGCCGCCTCGATCGCCGCCTGGTCCATGTGAGGCTCCAGCGTGCGCAGCGCCATAACAGCAGCAGCTACACTTTGGACGGGAAGAGGCCCCGAGGGCAATCTGAGAACGCTGTCCTGAACGTGGAGCCTTGTTGTTCTCTCACCCGTGCCGGTAATGGCTTCGCAGATTGTATAATCGTGCCCGGCGCGAACCAGGGCGACCTTCTGGGCCGTGGCCTGTTGGAGTACCGAACGCGGCGGATCCATATCCGCAATCACGGCCGCTATCCCTGGGCGAAGAATACCGGCTTTTTCAAACCCGATAACCTCGCGGTTATCCCCCAGAAAGGCCACGTGATCAATGTCGATGGACGTTATGATTGCAACATCGGCATCCATAACGTTCACCGCGTCCAGACGACCGCCGAGCCCAACTTCGAGAATCCAGTCCTGCACACCGGAACCTTCCAACGCGACCAGCGCCGCCAAGGTGCCGAACTCGAAATACGTCAGTGTGACAGTGCCTCGAGCAGCTTCTACCTTTTCGAACGCCGAAATCAGGAGCGTATCGTCAATATCCTGCCCATCAATACGGATTCGTTCGTTGTATGTCTGAAGGTGAGGTGACGTGTAGGCACCCGTGCGCCTGCCTGCAGACTGCAAGAGCGTTTCGAGAGTCGCAACGGTGCTGCCCTTGCCGTTGGTGCCGGCAACCGTGATGATTCGTGCGGTGGGCTTTTTGCGGAACAACCGGCGCAAAACCACCAGAACCCGGTCAAGCCCGAGATCTATCTCGGCGGGGTGTATGGACTCAAGCCAGGATAACCACTGATCAAGCGTGGCACCTGCCCCCGGGGGTGCCGGGGGCTGAGGTTTGTGTTTACTCTGCGGGGGGTTCAATGTCCGGCTTTTCCGATATTTCAAATTCGATGGGATCTTCTGTGGCGGGGCGCTCCTCGCCGGCAAATTTTGCCAGCACGTGAGCAATGCGTTCGCGCATCTGGTGACGATGCAAAATCATGTCGATGGCACCGTGATCCAGCAGAAATTCACTGCGCTGGAAACCTTCTGGCAGCTTTTCGCGAACCGTCTGCTCAATAACGCGAGGGCCCGCGAACCCGATCAGCGCGTTCGGCTCGGCAATATTAAGATCGCCCAACATGGCCAGACTCGCAGAGACTCCGCCAAAAACAGGATCCGTCATCACTGAGATGTAAGGAATGCCCTCTTGCTTCATACGCTCAAGCACCGCCGCCGTTTTGGCCATCTGCATCAGCGAGAGTATGGCCTCTTGCATACGGGCACCGCCGCTGGCGGAAAAACAGACCAGCGGGATGCGTTCAGCCAGCGCAACGTTTGCAGCCTGGACAAACTTTTCACCCACAACCTGCCCCATTGACCCGCCCATGAAACCGAATTCAAACGAGCACGCCACCAGGGGGACATTCAGTGTTTTACCCTTCATGGCGATAAGAGCGTCTTTCTCCCCCGTGGCCTTCTGAGCCTGGGCAAGACGTTCCTTATAGCGCTTGGTATCCTTGAACTTCAATCGATCCCAAGGCTCAAGGTTGGCGCCAATTTCCTCACGACCTTCTTCATCAAGGAAAATGTCCAGGCGGCGTCGGGCGTCGACCCTCAGGTGATGATTGCATTTCGGGCAAACATCCAGGTTTTTTTCCAGCTCCGGCTTATAAAGAAAGGCCCCGCATTTCGGGCATTTTTTCCAAAGCCCCTCGGGAACACCGGTTCTGCGATTGGATTCCGAGCGAATCTTGCCCGGCATTATCTTGTCCAGCCAGTTACTCATGGTTTTATCCTGTCCTTTGATTCCGGTCCACCCTCACCTTGCGGTCAGGAAGCCAAGCTGTCGAGTGCTTCACGCATCGGGTTGAGCAGATCCGTCAGCTCCCGTTTCAGCTTTTCGATGTCTGTCTGATTTCTGGCTATTGTATCGACCAGCACACTGCCAACAATTACACCATCGGATACCCGTCCTACGGCGGCGGCTGTTTCTGCGTCGCGTATGCCAAAACCAACACCCACTGGCAGTGCCGTCAACTCATGGATATGTGTCACCTTCTTGGCAACTTCTTCCACGTTTATTCTGGCAGCGCCGGTCACGCCGTTGAATGAAACATAGTACACATATCCGGAAGAGTGATCGGCAATTGCGCGAATTCTTTCATCCGTTGTTGTTGGCGCTATCAGGAAAATCGGATCCAGCCCTCGCGCGGCGAACAAAGGGGCAACGTCGTCGGCTTCCTCAGGTGGCAGATCCACGGTAAGAACCCCGTCCAGGCCAGCGTCTGCGGCGGCGTCTGCAAAGACTTCATAGCCCATGGCCTCAATAGGATTCAGGTACCCCATCAACACCACCGGAGTTGCGTTATCAGTTGCTCTGAACTCTTTCACCATCGCCAGGACGCGGCGCAGCGATGTGCCATGCTTGAGCGCTCGTTCGCAGGCCAACTGAATCACCGGGCCATCGGCCATCGGATCGGAAAACGGCACGCCCAGCTCGATAATATCCACACCGGCGTTAACCATAGTGTGCATCAGGCTCACCGTCACATCAGGATGCGGATCACCGGCTGTAATAAACGGAATAAGTGCCTTGCGGCCCTGTCCTTTGAGGGTTTGAAGAACCCCTTCAATTCGGCTCATGCCTGCTCCTGTCGATTGTTCAAAGTTCAATACCGTCCAGCTGCGCAACGGTATGGATGTCTTTGTCGCCGCGGCCTGAAATGTTGATGACGACCATTTGGTCTTTTTCCATCGTGGCGGCGAGCTTCACGGCGTATGCCACGGCATGGGCCGTTTCCAATGCGGGCATAATGCCCTCAACCAACGTCAGCATGCGGAAAGCTTCCAGCGCCTCATCGTCGGTTACCGATACATAATTCGCTCGTCCGATATCCTTCAACCAGCTGTGTTCGGGCCCTACTCCCGGATAATCCAGGCCGGCACTGATCGAGTGCGTGCTCGCAATCTGACCGTTATCATCTTCCATCAGGTAGGTGCGATTACCGTGCAGCACACCTGGGCGCCCCGCACACAGAGGGGCGGCATGCTGTCCTGTCTCAATACCAAGGCCACCGGCCTCCACGCCATACAGTTGCACGGATTCGTCTGTGAGGAAGGGATAGAACATGCCAATGGCATTAGAACCGCCTCCCACACACGCTACCAGAGCATCCGGCAGTTTGCCGGCTTTTTCCAATGCCTGACGTCGGGTCTCACGCCCGATCACCGATTGGAAATCCCGAACCAGAAGCGGATAAGGATGCGGGCCCGCAACGGTACCGATAATGTAGAACGTTTCATCAACGTAGGTGACCCAGTCACGCATGGCGTCGTTCATTGCGTCTTTAAGGGTGCGGCTTCCGCTTGTGACCGCGTGTACCTGGGCGCCAAGAAGCTTCATACGATACACGTTCAACGATTGGCGTTGAACGTCTTCAGCGCCCATGAAAACGTGGCATTCAAGGCCCAAACGGGCACACACGGTCGCTGTCGCAACACCATGCTGCCCGGCGCCTGTTTCAGCAATAATCCGTTTTTTGCCAAGAAAACTGGCAAGCAACGCCTGGCCGATGGTGTTGTTTATCTTATGGGCGCCGGTGTGGTTGAGGTCTTCGCGCTTTAGCCAGATTTGCGCGCCGCCTGTTTCACGGGTCAGGCGTTCAGCAAAGTACAAAGGGCTGGGTCGACCAACGTAATCGGCGAGATCCTTGTCAAAGGTCGCCTGAAACTCGGGATCCTTTTTAAGCCGAAGGTATTCCCGTTCCAGTGTCACCAGGGAATCCATCAACGTTTCGGAAACAAATCGTCCGCCAAAGGCACCAAAATGCCCTCTCGCATCCGGCAGTGCCGTCAGCATTTCTTCAGTCAGTTTTACAGACACGGTGAACCTCTTTGATAAAGTCAGAAATTTTTTCGATGTCTTTGATGCCTTTGCTTTGTTCAACGCCACCGCTGACATCAACAGCCCAAGGCTTCACCTGTTCCACAGCGCGGAATACGTTATCAGATGACAACCCACCGGCCAATATCAGTGGCAAGGAGCGCTCCTGTGGTATCAGGTCCCAGTTGAACGAATGCCCGGTTCCGCCATATCGCTGGGGATCCCAGGCATCTAACAACAACCCGGCCGCCGCGTGATAGTCGCTGAACGCTCGTTCAACCTGCTCTGCGCTCTGAACCCGGACAGCTTTTATCCAGCGGCGACCAAACTGGCTGCAGAAGTCTGCCGGTTCGTCACCGTGGAATTGAAGCAGGTCGAGCGGGATGCGCTCGAGAACGCCTCTGACCTGCTCCTCGGTCGGGTTCACAAACAGCCCCACAACCGACACAAACGCAGGTACATGCCGAACCAGCCGTTCAGCTTGCTCAACCGTAACGGACCGAGGACTGGGCTCGTAAAACACGAACCCCAACGCATCCGCACCGCATGCGACCGCAGCGTTCACATCCTCAACGCGAGTGAGACCACAAATTTTGACACGGGCTTTCATGGTACCGGTACCGGTTTGTGTTTCAGGTGAATGTGCGTCGGGTATACCGGTCTATTCTCCTCACGGCTGAACCAGGGCCTTAAAAACCCGGGCCCGCATTCCGCCGCAGGGATAGCAAAGCCTTCCGGATACCCGACATCGACCAGATACAAGCCGTGGGGCGGCGCGGTTACTCCAGCAAGCGTGCGATCTCTTGCAAGCAGTATGTCACGAATCCAGGATACTGGCTGCGTTCCGGCTCCAACCGACATGAGCGCCCCCGCAATATTCCGCACCATATGATGCAAAAACGCGTTGGCCTGCACATCAATTACGACGAAATTCCCTTTACGGGTTACCTTTAAATGCTCAAGAAAACGAACCGGGGTTCGAGACTGGCAACCGGCCGCGCGAAACGAGGAAAAATCATGCTCGCCGACAAGCGCCTGCGCCGCGTGATTCATACGTTCTGCATCCAGTTCACGGAATGTCCAGCTTACCTGGCCCCGCTGGATCCCGGGCCTTACCGGGTTGTTGTAGATAACGTATCGATAGCGCCTGTAAATGGCGGAAAAACGCGCGTGGAAATCATCGCGACCGTTACCGGCCCAGTGCACGGAAATATCGAACGGCAACGCCGTATTAATGCCCATAACCCAGGAGCGGAGATTGCGGATAGAAGGCGTTTCAAAATGCGCAACCTGGTAGCTTGCATGCACACGTGAATCCGTGCGGCCGGCACAAACAAGATCTACTGGATGATTAGCCACTTTCGCCACGGCCCTGGCAAGTTCGGCCTCGACCGAGGACACGCCAGACTTTTGTAGCTGCCAGCCGTGATAGCCGCGGCCGTCGTACTCAAAAGCCAGAGCCACTCGCCCGCCACCAATGGCATTATCTGTTGTGAGCTTTTGGGGATAGAGAAACAAATGAAAACCCGAAAAGTGTGCTGCTTAAAAAAACAAAGCGCCAGCTTTGTGCCGGGATAACTCCCGACGGCTGGCGCTTGTTGCCTCTGCAACCTGATTATAACGAATCAGGACAGATTTTTAAGCAAATCCTGAGCTTCCGTTTTCTGCTCGTCATCCCCTTCAAGCGCTACCTCTTCAAGAATATCCCGAGCGCCATCGCTGTCACCCATTTCGATATAGGCTCTTGCCAAATCCAGCTTCGTTGCCGCTTCGTCTGTGCCCGCGAGGAAATCAAAATCATCGTCGTCGTCGCCAAGGTCGTTTTCATCGATATCGGCGATGGGTGATTTAGGCGCGTCATCCCGAACTTCGTCAGAGGCAATAGGCAGTTCATCATCCGTCAGGTCGTCGTCAGAAAGATCGTCAAGATCGTTGTCGGAAAGCGCGTCCTCAAGATCCAGCTCGTCATCAAGGGGCAGCTCGTCGTCGTCATGCCCGGCATTGGTAGAGTCAGCAGAATCCGAAAACTCTTCCATCAGGGCAAGGTCTTCATCGGAAACATCCAGCTCAAGATCATCAAGCGTGGACTCTTCCATCTCAAGGCCGTCAATCTCGTCTTCCTCGTCGGCAACCTTATCCAGTTCCGCATCCAACTCATCAAGGAAAGATTCGTCCAGTGAGTCCACGTCCGTGCCTTCAGTTAACGGCTCCGGTTCTGACGCACCGCCGGAAACCGGGCTAGCTGGCTCTTTGGGATGCGCTGATGAACCCTCCGATGAATCCTCAGAATCATCGAAATCCAGATCCAGAGACGAAAAGTCATTTTCGTCGTCAGGCTCGTCTGCATCGGTATCGGTATCGGTATCGGTATCGGTATCGCCATCGTCGTCGCTTTCGTCTTCATCGCCCGCAAGTGCAAGTCCGGACAGGTCATACTCAATCAAGTCTTCGCTTTCCGGCTCTATCGATTCGAGTTCAGCGTCCTCGGGCTCTGCGCCCGCGGATTCTGAGTCATTCAGATCATCGAGATCAAAATCAGATAGGTCAGAATCGAAATTGCTAAATTCATTTCCGGAATCTTCCACCGTGTTCGGTTCTTCGGCGATTGATCCAGAGCGAAGCTGCGATTCAAGATCGTCAATGCTGGGCATTGACTCCGCTTCCTCTAAACGGGAACGAAGGTCGTTTGCGTCGGCAACCGCCGCGTCGTCGTCCAGCGCCTGAATCTCACCAAACTGCTTCTCGAACGACTCACGATCCTGGTTGTCCGCATAAACTCCAAGCAATTTGAGTCGTAAATCGGTGCGGCTCGGCTCTCGCGAAATAGCGGTTTCCAACGCCTGAGCGGCCTGATCATAACGACCATAAGCAACATAGGCGTCCGCCTCTTCAAGAACATCGCTGGTATCGCTTTGTTCCGCATCTTCTTCGTCAAGGCTCAGATCAAAGGTGTCTTCAGGCCCGGCAGTCTCATTATTGAGCTGTTCATAAAAGGCTTTCTCTTTGCTGGCATTGCGCCGTGCAAGAAGCAAAAGCACCAGCAGCAACAAAATCAAGCCGATCCCCAGGGCAGCTTGGTAAACCACGTTATTGGTAATCGTATCAATTACATTGCCCGGGAAGCCCTTATCGGCCATTGGTTCGGGTTCTGCCGGTTCACTCGGCGAAACCTTCTCCGGAGTCTGGCTCTGAGCTTCTGCCTCCGGTTTGTTCATTGCCGCGTCTGAACCCGCTGCAACCATGGGCTCTGCTGCGGCTGTGTCGCTTTCGGCAGTATCCGGTGCCATGGAATCCGCTTCAGTAGCGCCAGCTTCCGGCGCAGTAGCCGTTTCGGGCTCGCCGTCGGCCCCTGTGGCTTCCATTTGCCCTCCGACCATCGCTGAACCTGTGGCCTGTTCCTGGCCTGGTTCAACATCGGTATCGGGTTCACCGTCGACTGCTGCCGTGTTCTCGGACGACATGCTGTCCTCGTTGGCAACGGCAGGTGCTTGGTCACCGGCACTGTCCGCAGCGCCTTGCTGAATGTCCGCAAGCTGGCTGTTTTTCAGTTCAATCAAACGCTGCAACGTTTGTACCTGATCCTGAAGATCATCAACGCGGGTACTCAGCTCGTCGTTTTCGCGGCGAGCGCTTTCCAGTTCTTCCATCGCAACGGCAGCACCGGCGTCTGCACCACCCGCTAACTGGCCATCTCCGCCGGCAGAACCGCCCTCCGTCTTGCTTCGATCGCCTTTATCATCCGCAACCAGAAGTTTGAGCTCATCACCACCGGCCACCGAATCGCCGGCACCGTTAGACTTCGGTTGCTGGGCGTTGGTGGCATCGACCGTACGTTTAGGCTTTTTGAATTCCTGGTTCTGTTGAGCAACAGCGCGAGTTGCCTCGGCGCGTGTACGTTTGCGAACCTGATCGGCGGAAGGGACACGCAGTACTTCACCGCGTTTCAGCCTGTTGATGTTATTGCCAATGAAGGCGTCCGGGTTCAAATCCTGCAGTGCCAGCATCACTTGCTGAGTAGTCAGGTCGCTATCCGGGCGAACGGTCGCCGCAATAGTCCACAGCGTATCTGAGGAGCCCGTAGGCCCAAACGTATCTGCCCCGTAGCCTGCATTTCTTGATGATTGTGCTCTTGATGATTGCACTCTCGACTGGCGGCGGGCTGATTCAGCGCTGCGGGCCGACGTTGCGGGCTGGGACCGGGCGGAAGGTGCGCTTGAGGGCGCGCGTACCTGCGACGCAACACCGGATTCTTCGGCATACACCGGGGGGTCAACCAACACAGCGTATTCACGCATTAGTCGACCGTTGGGCCAGGTCAGTTCGAGCAAAAAGTTAAGGTACGGCTCCTTTAACGCCTCCTTTGAGGAGACATTCACCATCAGACTGCCGTCGGGGCGCGTTACTACGTCGAAACGAAGTTTGCCAAGAAACGGATTCCGCTGCAGACCAAGCCGCTGATAGGCGCGTTCGGGCGCTATGTTCACGAACACATCACCGGGATCTATTCCCTGGCTTTGTGGCAGAACAATATCTGCATCAATCGGCTCGTTCAGATAGGACTGAAGCTCGATTTCGCCCAAACCAAGGGAGTGAGCAACCCCGGATCCGAGACCTCCAGCCAACGCCAATGCAACGGCAAGCTTGCGTACCTTCATGCTTTTTCCTTTCCAGTCCCCGTTATTCGTGACTGTTTTTTTCAAACAGAATCTGACGAGGTAAGTTGACTTCTGTCTGGATAATTCCGGTTTAGTATGTCGCGTCTACAATTTTCAACTCGGCAAGTATTGTTGATAAAACCTCTTTTATCAATCGATCAGCCGCAAACCTTGTAGCATTTATGTATCAGTTGCGCGGAACTCTTTAGTGTTCCTGAAAATAACAGCTAGTGTCCCTGAAAATAACAGGGGCGGAGCTTGAAATCAGCCTCCGCCCCCCAACCGGCTTGTCGAAACCGGACACAGTTGGCATTAATTGCCTCTGTGTAACATTTTTTAACGTTCCTGCAGAATCCGTAACATGCGGCGCAAGGGCTCAGCAGCCCCCCACAGCAATTGATCACCAACGGTAAACGCAGAAATATACTCTGGCCCCATGGCCAGTTTGCGAATGCGTCCGATCGGCACGCTCAGGGTACCTGTGACCTTCGCAGGGGTAAGCTCATCAATGCTCGCATTACGCTCATTGGGAATAACTTTCACCCAGTCGTTGGCGTTCGCCAGAATGGATTCAATTTCCGCCACTGGAAGATCTTTTTTCAGCTTGATGGTAAGTGCCTGGCTGTGAGAGCGCATGGCGCCAATCCTTACGCACAAACCATCAATCGGAATCGGGTTCTCTGAACGACCCAGAATCTTGTTGGTCTCAACACCCGCTTTCCATTCTTCCTTGCTCATTCCGTTATCGAGCTGTTTGTCGATAAACGGAATAAGGCTTCCTGCCAGAGGCACCTCAAAATGCTCGGTAGGAAAGCCGTCAGAACGCATGGTTTCTGTGACCTTTCGGTCGATATCCAGAATGGCCGACGACGGGTTTGCAAGCTCTTCGCCAACGCTGCGATATAGCCCACCCATCTGGTTGAGCAGCTCACGCATATTCTGGGCACCGGAGCCGGAAGCGGCCTGATACGTCATGGGCGACACCCACTCAATCAGATCCCGTTCCAGCAACCCGCCAAGCGCGAGCATCATGAGGCTGACTGTGCAGTTACCACCAATGTAATCCTTCACACCGTCGTTCAGCGCAGCGTCAATCACGTTGCGATTCACCGGATCAAGCACAATCACGGAGTGATCGACCATTCGCAGCGTCGATGCCGCATCAATCCAGTAGCCTTTCCAGCCGGCATCGCGCAGTTTTTGATAAACCGCACCCGTGTAGTCGCCGCCCTGACACGTCAGCACAACGTCCAAAGATTTGAGGGTTTCGATATCGAACGCGTCTTGCAGCGGCGGCACATTGTCCTTACCGACATCCGGTGCTGGCTGACCCGTTTGGGAAGTGGAGAAAAATACCGGATCGATATCAGCAAAATCGTTTTCTTCGCGCATGCGTTGCATGAGGACAGAGCCCACCATACCGCGCCAACCTATAAGTCCAACTCGCTTCATATGCGACCTTTGAACCTCAATTTATGCCCACCCTCAACCTTTATCGCTGGCAGGGACAGGAAGAATGATCCCGCAGCAACCGCATCGTGTTGCTGTCGGGGGAGGATAAAATTACAGAGCAGCCAGTACCGCATCACCCATTTCACGGGTGGAAACCCGGGTGCCGCCTTCTGACATAATGTCAGCCGTGCGCAACCCTTGATCCAGCACCTTATTCACCGCCGCTTCAATGGCAGCAGCAGCCTGTTCTTCGTCAAGACTGTATCGCAACATCATTGCCGCGCTGATGATGGTCGCAAGCGGATTGGCGATGCCCTTACCAGCAATATCCGGCGCTGACCCGTGGCAAGGCTCATACATGCCCTGCTTGTCAGAGTTCATAGACGCGGATGGCAGCATGCCAATGGAGCCGGTAAGCATGGCTGCTTCGTCGGACAGAATATCACCAAACATGTTACCAGTCACAATCACGTCAAACTGCTTGGGTGCGCGAACCAGTTGCATCGCGGCATTATCGACGTACATGTGAGAGAGCTCTACGTCGGGATATTCCCGCTGCAAATCGGTCATGATTTCACGCCACAGCACGGTAACTTCAAGCACATTGGCCTTGTCTACCGAGCACAGTTTTTTGCCGCGCTGCTGCGCGGCTTCGAACGCAACCCGGCCAATGCGGCGGATTTCAGATTCGGTGTAAGCGTAAGTGTTGTAGCCCTGGCGTTCGCCATTTTCCAGTTCACGCACACCCCGTGGCTGGCCAAAATAAATGCCGCCGGTCAATTCACGGACGATCAGAATATCCAGGCCCGACACCACCTCAGGCTTGAGGGACGATGCCGATGCCAGTTGCGGATAAAGAATAGCCGGGCGCAGGTTTGCGAACAGTTCCAGCTTCGAGCGCAGGCCCAGCAAACCCTTTTCGGGGCGGCGCGCCATAGGCAAGCCGTCCCATTTGGGGCCACCGACCGCGCCGAGCAAGATGGCGTCGGCCTTACCGGCTTTCTCCAGAGTATCGTCGGGCAGCGGGCTGTCTGTTTCATCCAGTGCAGCCCCACCGACAAGACCGGTTTCGAAGCTGAGCTTCAGATCAAACTTTTCATTGATGGCGTGCAGGACTTTCTCGGCCTCTGCGACAATTTCCGGGCCAATGCCGTCACCCGGCAGAAGAAGTACAGTTCTTGACATGATGAGTTTCCAAAACTTTGATTTTCAATAAGATGGCGCATGAGCGCGCCGTTCTATTGGCCTGCGTCAAACAACCAGGGTGCGGTCTGCCGCCGCTGGTCTTCGTAGATTTTGATGACTCCGGCATCTTCCAGAGTGACACCAATATCATCGAGACCGTTGAGCAGGCAGTGGCGACGGAAGTCATCCACTTCGAACCCGAAAGAGTCACCAGACGGCGTCACCACGGTTTGTGCATCCAGATCTACCGTTAGCTCATAAGCTTCCGACGCTTCGGCATCCTGAAATAATTGGTCAACAATTTTCTCTTCCAGAACAATCGGTAACAGGCCATTTTTAAAGCAGTTATTGTAAAATATATCTGCAAAGCTCGGAGCGATAATAACCCGGAAACCGTAATCATCAAGTGCCCAGGGTGCATGTTCACGGCTGGAGCCACATCCGAAATTGCGGCGGGCCAACAGCACACTGGCGTTTTTATAACGGGGCTGATTAAGTACAAAATCCGGATTCAGCGGGCGCTGCGAGCTGTCTTCATCCGGTTTGCCTTCATCCAGATAGCGCAGTTCATCAAACAGGTTCGGGCCAAAACCCGTGCGCTTGATGGATTTCAGAAACTGCTTGGGGATAATCATGTCCGTATCCACATTGGCACGGTCCATGGGGGCTACAAGGCCCTGGTGTTGTGTAAGTGCGCGCATGGTTCAGTTCTCTCCTGTGGCTCAGTTCAGCAGTTCGCGAACGTCAACGAAATGACCGGCGATAGCCGCAGCGGCCGCCATAGTGGGGCTCACCAGGTGGGTACGCCCACCGAAACCCTGCCGCCCTTCAAAGTTGCGATTGGACGTAGAAGCGCAGTGTTCGCCCTGCCCGAGCTTGTCCGCGTTCATGGCCAGACACATGGAACAGCCGGGATCGCGCCACTCAAGGCCAGCTTCAATAAAGATCCGATCCAGGCCCTCTGCCTCAGCCTGCGCTTTCACCAGACCGGAACCCGGCACTACCATTGCCTGTTTAAGGCTACCAGCTACTTTGCGACCCTTGACGACAATCGCCGCTTCCCTCAAATCTTCAATACGGCTGTTGGTGCAAGAGCCGATAAACACCCTGTCCAGCTTGATATCGGTGATCGCCTGGTTGGCTTGCAACCCCATGTATTTCAGTGCCCGCTCAATGCCTTCGCGCTTGATCGGATCTTCTTCTTTCGCCGGATCCGGCACGTTGCCGGTCACATCGGCCACCATTTCCGGCGACGTTCCCCAGCTTACCTGAGGCATAATATTGGCCCCGTCGAGCTCAACCACCTTGTCAAACGTTGCATCCAAATCGCTGTGCAGCGTGCGCCAGTGTTTAACGGCGGCGTCCCAGGTTCCACCCTTGGGCGAAAACGGCCGATCTTTCACATAATCGATAGTGGTACCGTCGACGGCCACCATGCCAACCCGCGCACCTGCTTCGATCGCCATGTTACAGATGGTCATTCGGCCTTCCATGCTCAGGTTCTGAATAACCGGACCGCCAAACTCAATCGCATGACCGGTTCCACCGGCCGTACCGATCTTGCCGATAATCGCCAGCACAACGTCTTTGCCGGTGACGCCCTTGCCAAGTTCGCCGTTTACTTTGACCAGCATGTTCTTCATTTTTTGCTGCACCAGACACTGGGTGGCCAGCACATGTTCAACCTCCGATGTGCCTATACCGTGGGCGAGGCATCCGAACGCGCCGTGGGTTGATGTGTGGGAATCACCGCAGACAATGGTCATACCCGGCAGTGTGGCGCCCTGTTCAGGCCCGATAACATGCACTATGCCCTGGCGCAGATCCTTGATCTTGAATTCAAGTATTCCGAACTCATCACAATTTTTGTCGAGCGTTTCTACCTGAATGCGGGAAACCGGATCTACGATACCGTCAATGCCTTTTGCGCGATCCGTCGTCGGTACGTTGTGGTCTGGCGTGGCCAGATTGGCATCGATGCGCCAAGGCTTACGCTTTGCAAGGCGCAGTCCCTCAAAAGCCTGGGGAGACGTTACTTCGTGCAGTAAATGGCGATCAATGTAAATCAGTGCAGAACCGTCGTCCCGCTGTTTGACCAGATGGTCGTTCCACAACTTGTCGTATAAAGTCTTACCCGCCATGTTTCTCTCTCCCTCTGTGGAGGTGCCGTTTTTTAAGCTATTTATCCATGATACCGCTCGCCTGAAGATAACTGCAATTCATGTTTTTCATTCATCGCATTCCATTCGGTTATGCGATAATCTTTTCGCGCCCAAGCCAATCAGGTAGACAGATCGTGGACTCGAACGCCCTTAAAGCTTTTCTTAGTATCGTTGATCAAGGTTCATTTTCGGAGGCCGCAGAGCAACTGCACCTGTCCCAGCCGGCGATCAGTAAACGCCTCGCTGCCCTTGAGAACCAGCTCGGCACAACGTTGGTTGATCGCAGCCACCGGCAAATGCGCGTAACCGACTCGGGCGCCAGGCTACTTCCCCACGCCCGCAAGATACTCGATGAAATCCACAACGCCCGCGTTGCGCTGTCGCCGGACTCGGCCTTGATCGAAGGCGAATTACAGATTATTGCCAGCCACCACATAGGCCTTCATCACCTGCCCAACTGGCTGCGCCGGTTCAAGCGGGAATACCCGCAGGTAGCCATCAACCTGCAATTTATGGAATCCGATGCGGCTTATGAGCAGATGCACAAACGCAACGCCGAACTGGCCTTTGTCACCCTGAGCGACAGCATGGCTCCGAGCTTTAGCGTATTCGCCCATTGGTCAGACCCGATGGTTTTTGTTGCGGGGGCAGATCATCCGCTGGCCCGCCTCGAGAAGCCGAATCTGTCTGACCTGGCAAACCACCCGGCCTTGCTGCCCGACACCTCAACTTCCACGTATCGCATGGTCAGTCGCCTGTTTCTGGAAGAAAACCTGATTCTGCACCCGCAAATGCCAACCAATTATCTGGAGACCTTGAAAGTCATGACCGGCGTTGGCCTGGGTTGGAGCGTGCTACCGCTGCGCATGGTTGACGGAAGCTTGAAAGTACTCGACGGTGTTTTGGCGCAAGGTATGCCTGTCGGGAACCGGGTTACCCGGGCACTTGGTGCTATAGGGCTGGCCGGCAGGCAGCCAGGCAACGCCGCAAAGGCGCTCCTGGCGATTGTTCAGGAAGAAGAAGGAGGTTCAGAGTGAGTTCTGGCTGGATTAAAGCTGCCCGATATCCGGCGTTGAAACCGTAACATCGCCGTTCTGGCCACGATGGCGCAAATAATGGTCCATCAACACAATCGCCATCATAGCCTCCGCAATCGGCGTTGCCCGGATACCCACACAGGGATCATGCCGACCCGTGGTGATAACCTCCACCGGATTGCCCTTTACATCAATGCTGCGGCCCGGCAAGCGCAGGCTGGAAGTGGGCTTCAATGCAATGCTCGCCAAAATCGGCTGGCCCGACGAAATGCCCCCCAGAACGCCACCTGCGTGGTTAGACAGAAAACCTTCCGGTGTCATCTCATCCCGATGCGCCGTACCCTTTTGGGCGATGCAACCGAAGCCGGCACCAATCTCCACCCCCTTAACCGCGTTGATACTCATCAACCCGTGGGCCAGATCCGCATCCAGACGATCAAAAACCGGCTCACCCAGCCCCGGCGGAACGCCTTCTGCCACCACGTTGATTCTGGCGCCAATCGAGTCGCCTTCTTTACGAAGGGCCTCCATGTAAGCCTCCATTTCTGGCACCTTGGCGGCGTCGGGACAGAAAAACGGATTCTGATGCACCTGATCCCAGTCCAACGTCTCCGCACGAATCGGTCCAAGCTCAGACAAATACCCACGAATACGAATGCCCAGACGCTGCTGCAGAAACTTCCGGGCGACGGCGCCAGCCGCTACCCGCATTGCGGTCTCGCGAGCCGAGGAACGGCCGCCGCCCCGATAATCCCGCACGCCGTATTTGTGCATGTAGGTGTAATCGGCGTGCGCCGGGCGGAACTGCTCGGAAATTTTGGAGTAGTCCTTGGAGCGCTGATCGGTATTTTCGATCATCAGCCCAATGGGCGTGCCGGTGGTTTTGCCTTCGAACACGCCTGAGAGAATGCGAACTTCATCGGCCTCACGACGCTGCGTGGTATACCGCGACGTGCCCGGCTTGCGGCGATCCAGATCCGCTTGCATGTCCGCTTCACAAAGCTCAAGACCCGGCGGGCACCCATCAATAATGCAGCCTAACGCTGCTCCATGGCTCTCACCGAAGGTGGTAACGGTGAACAATTTTCCAAATGTGTTTCCTGACATAATTCAATATCTTGTTAAGGTATTATTAGAAAGTGGTTTAATGTCTGCTCTGCCACTGACGAAGATCCTGCTCGGAAATTGCAAAGACACCGTCGCCGCCGTTGCTGAATTCCAGCCAGGTCATGGGCAAGTCCGGGTAAGCCTCATCCAGAGCCACCCAGCTATTGCCCACTTCAACCACAAGCAAACCCTTCGGCGAAAGATGCTCTGCGGCGCCGGCAATTATCCGATGCGCAATATCAAGACCGTCATTACCGGCCGCCAGGCCAAGCGCTGGTTCATGGTGGAATTCCCGGGGCATATCTGACAGATCTTCCGCATCAACGTAGGGCGGATTACTGACGATAATATCGTACCGCCCGATGATGTTTTCGAACACATCCGATTGTACCGTGCGAACTCGGTCGCGGAGCTCGTGGAGCTCGATATTCGATTCAGCAACCGCCAGCGCCTCCGGTGATATATCGGAAAGATCCACGCGGGCGTCTTCAAAAACAGACGCGGCACCTATGCCAATACAGCCGCTGCCCGTGCACAGATCAAGAATCCTCTCAACCGGCTTGTCTCCGAGCCAGGGTTGAAATCCGTTTTCGATAAGCTCGCCTATCGGTGAGCGCGGCACCAGCACACGCTCGTCAATGTGAAACGGCATGCCCATAAACCAGGCTTCCCCAAGAAGGTAGGCCAGAGGCACACGCTCATTAATACGGCGCCCCACACGTTCAAGTATAAGCACACGCTCGTCGCGAGTAAGCCGCGCATCCAGAAACTGAGTATTATTTTCCAGCGGGAGATGCAGGCTTCGCATCACCAGGTGAACGGCCTCATCCCATACGTTGTCCGTGCCATGACCAAAGAATATCTCGGAGGCCGCGAACTGCGACGCCGCATAGCGAAGGTAATCGCGAATGGTTAGAAGATCATCAATCGGGCTGGTCACAAACGCGGCTTCCTGTCATGTCGGGGTAAGCGGTTAATTATACGCTGTTTCAGGGTATTTCTGCAGCCACGTGGCGAACCTGGGGCTATGTCAGCTCAAATTGCCAGAGGACCGGAACTGTTCCGGTTTTCTTCAAAACGATCCAGAGCGGCGGCCATACGTTCACGCCCTAGCTGAATAAGCTCAGGGGCCTTGTGGTAGTCGTAGCTCCGAGAGGCGTTCTTGGGAATATTCACCAGCAGATCCGGGGGGTAGCCGGCAATCTTGTACTGAACCAGAGCACTCTGCATGGTTTCGATGGTCAGGTTCATCACATCGAATTTACCGATACCCAGCTTGTCCCAATTAATCGTTTCGTGATCTTCCTGATGGTTTTTATCGCTGTGCTTGTAACGCTCTTTTTTCTGCACTTCTTTCGAAATCTTGTCTTCGGGTGTGTTTTCCGTGTCTGGTTTTCCGGCCCCCAGGGATTTTAGCGTGTCCCAGTCAAACCAACGGGAGGCTTTATCGCGGAACGTATCCATCCACTCATCGGTCTCACCGCTGTTGACCTCATCCTGATCGTGGCGGAACGCGGCATCCGGTATTCTCTGGCGCCGGTCGTCCTCGCCGCTGAGGTTCACGGCGACCACGATATCCGCGTGGGCTGAAATGGTCGGAACGATGGGCAGTGGGTTCAGCAAGGCGCCGTCTACCAGAACACGGCCGTTTAACACCAGCGGCGTTACAACACTCGGAATAGCAACGGAGGCGCGGATGGCCCGGTCGAGCGGGCCTTCCTGAAACCAGATTTCCTTGTGTGCCAGCAAGTCCGTGGCAACAGCCGTGTAGGACAACGGCAGATTCTCGATACGAGTATCACCCAGCATTTCGCGAACCACAGAAAAGATCTTTTCACCCCGGATTGCACCGACTGAATTGAAGGTCAGGTCCAGCAACTTGAGCACATCAAACTGACCCAGGCCGGTTACCCAGTCTTTGTAATCCTGCATTTTACCGGCCGCGTACATGCCCCCCACCAGCGCGCCCATCGAGCAGCCGGAAATGGCGATAATGTCGTAACCGCGCTCGGCCAGGATCTCGATGGCACCGATGTGGGCGTAACCGCGGGCGCCACCGCTGCCCAGAGTGAGAGCAACGGTTGGCCGCCTGCGCTTGAGACCCTGATCGTCAGCGCTGGCGTTAGCCTTCGGGCTGGATACATCGGAGCTGTCCAGAACTTTGGACACATTATTTTGCGGCACATTATTTTGCGACACTCGGCTACCTCGTTATAACCATTACTTCAACCCGGTCGCCTTGTCGGGCCGGATCGGGAACAACCACAGATGGCCCCACGATCAACAATTCCTGCTGCTGTTTGGAAACACCGGTTTTGACCAACACCTCGGAAAGCGACTCAACCGCCTGCCCGGCGCGACCCATCGCATCGCTGAGTGACTCATCCGCACCCAGCCCTGAGTAACCCACAAGAACAACCGTGGCGCCCTCAGCCCGGGCCAGATCATTAATCTTCCGCCGATCCGAGGCCTGCCAATCAAAACGGTAGGTTACGCCGCCCTGCCAGGGCACCACAACGGGCCCGAAAATCCTGTTGTTCAGCGTACCCAAGCCTGGAATCGTTGCACCTGCCGCTACCTGCAAATGCTCAATCCAGACATACTCTCTCAGGTTTCCGCGGGTTACGGTGTATATCGAGGTCAACCAGCGGCTACCGTCGTCTGCAACCAGGCCGGCCACCAGATAATCCTGGGTACCATCACGCCCGTACAGAACCTGCTGATTGAAAATCTGGTTGGCCCAGACGTTGCTGCGCCCGCAGCGAATGCCTGAGCACTCGAATAAAATTTTGGCGCCACGATCCCGCAGTAATCCCAGATAGTGTTCTCGAGCTTCCCGGCGATTGGCATCCTGGGATATCTGGTAAAGCCGCCCTTCTCCGCTCACCGGCAGACGGGACATGGTTTCCGAACGAATTTCGTTGTTAACCTCACGAACCGGGCTGAAAAGCACGAGATGCCCCAAAGATTTAATCGGGGCCGTCACTTCCAGCGTTGACTGCGCAAAGGCTTCCGGAAACTCTCCGGGAAGCGCCGCACTGGCGTAGCCGGAACCTGCCGATAATAACGCCGCACATAAAAAACGAAAAACAACAAACTTTGGCAAGATATTACTCATTCTCAAGGAAATGTTTGATCGCGTCTGTGACCGGGCGGGTATCGCCATCCAGATGACAGTGGTGTCCACCGGGCACGTCAATTATCTGCACATTTGGCAACGCATCGGCACGGTTATCGAGCCCTTTGCGACTGGCAAGCAGCCCTTCTTTGGCCCGCAGGAATAGAGTCGGAGCCTCAATTGCCTCCAGAGAAGCAACAACTTGCTCTTCGGTCATCATTAACGGAGACGGGTGCCGCAAACGGGAATCTGTGCGCCAGCTGTAGCCGTTACCCTCTGGCCTCAGATTGCGCGGGATCAGCATCAACGCCGCTTCATGGCTGAGCGGGCTGATTCCGCCCTCGCGAACTTTGGCCGCCGAGACCACATCGGGATAGATGGCAGAGCGGCCAGAACCGGCGAGGCGCTTTTTAACAGACTTGCGCAACTGCACAATGGTTTCGCTAACCGGGCGACTAAGCGCGCCGAGGCTGTCGATCATCACGAGTTTTCGCACCCTTTCAGGGAACGCAGCGGCGTAAAGTGAACCAATAATGCCCCCCAAAGAATGGCCCACAATATCAATCTTGCCGTCGTGCCCGTCCTGTTCCGGTCCACATAGGTGTTTTTCTATCAGCTCGGCAACATCCGCCACGTAATCCATCAACTGATAACTCTGCCCGGGCGGACGGTGCCCTGAATGCCCGTGGCCGGCCATATCTACTGCGTGCACAGACGACAACGTTGCCAGTTCCGGCGCAAGCTTGGTGAATGTAAGACTGTTATCCAGCCAGCCATGCAGCATTATGATGGCAGGGCCCGTTGCCCGTGAGGCATTTTCAGCGGGCCAGTCAAGACCAGCCAGAGTGATATGCTGAAGAGGCCACTCGGCTTCGCAAGCGTCGGCGTGTGATTCGCGGACGTTTGAGGATGCTGCAATGTTTGAGGGTGCGACAGTGTCAGTCATGAGTGAACGCACCTCACATCGTATGCGTTGGGCGATCAGAGCTCAGAGAACCGGCAAGATAAGACTCGATTTTGGTTCTGGCACTTTCATCTTCACCGTTGAATTGTACGCCTATACCGGCCGCGCGGTTGCCCTGAGCACCCTTGGGCGTGATCCAGATAACCTTACCCGCTACGGGTATTTTCTCTGGTTCGTCCATAAGGTTCAGCAGCAGAAAAACCTCATCGCCAAGCCGGTACTGCTTCTGGGTGGGTATGAACAGACCACCCTGGCGGATGTACGGCATGTAAGCGGCGTACAAAACCGCTTTGTCTTTGATCGTCAGGGTAAGAATGCCGCTGCGTGCACCAAATCCGGGCCCCATATCTGACACCTTTTTAAAAATGATGAGTGTTAGTCAATAAAGGGAGAAAAATCCCTGATAATTCGAAATCATAGCAGTTGTTCTGAACAAAAGCGCACTTAGGATGCACGGCGCTTCACCGGCATCAAATCGCGCCAGGCAATCAGCAGTCGGCTGGCTTCCAGTTCGGGGTTAACGTTGTAAACACCTGCAGCCCGGGCCTCTCGAACCCTGTCGAGCAACTCATGGGCGCGCCACGCCGGATTTATACCGGCCAGAAAACCGAGCATTTCGCCCGCTTCCTGATCGTTCGCGTTACCTCCGGCACACAGCCTCGCCAAATCGGCTGCCCAGCCTTCAAACAACCAGAGCATATCGTCCAATCCAAGCGCCTTGAACGCCTTGGCAGCCTCCGCCACCGCAACCTGGCCCTTCATGAATTGGCGAAACTTCTCGAAGGCCTCGTCCCGCAGCGCCGGGAAATCCCCCATCGCATACTCAAGCGCCAGCCGTGGAAAATTACCTGCCAACATCAGCGACTTGGCCATCTGCTCTGCAGAGGGGCGCTTTTCACTCTCCTGCTCGGCTACTTTGGCCGCAAGCCATCGCCCTGCCTGATCCGCAGAAGGCACAGATAAGGACAACACCTGACATCGCGACCGAATGGTCGGTAATACCGGGCGACCACTTTCCTGTAACAGCAGAAGCACAAAGTCCGATACCGGTTCTTCAAGGGTTTTGAGAAGCGCATTGGCTGAGTTGATGTTGAGCTGGTCGGCCCGGTCGATGATGGCAATCTTGCGCGCAGCGACCTGGGGCGACGACACCGCAAAAGCCGAAAGCGATCGTATCTGATCAATCTTTATCATTCGGGACTTTTCGGGCGCAACCACCCGCACATCCGGATGGCTCGCTGCAGCAAACAACTGACACTGGCGACACTGGCCACAGGCAACGGGTTCATCAGCGCTCTTGCCATTGGGATTGGCGCACAGCAGCAGACCGGCAACGGCATCCGCCCAGGCCCTTTTGCCAACGCCACATTCCCCGGTCAACAACAACGCATGGGGAAGCCGGCCTTCGGAAAAACGCTTCTGGGCAATCTGCCAGGCGTTCTTGAGCCAAGGCATTTCAAGGGCAATATCAGTCACGGTGTTTTCCTGAGTGAGGCTTTGGCCGGAGCATTGCAGGCCGGAGCATTGCCGGCCAGAACATGATGGTCCGGATTTTACCGGCTCTGCGGAGCTGCCGCTTCATGGTGGCCAGCAACCGACGCAATCGCTTCAGATCGTCGTTATCGTCACGGGCGGATTGCGGCCTATAGTAATGGCTGTTGATCATCTGGGCAAAAAGCCTGGCACAATCGGCGGTAACAGGCTCTGCAACGGCTAGCCGTGCCGCGAGTGCGGCTGGGGTTTCGCCGCTTCTGACCGGCACACCGGCCCGGCCACATACGTTGTGCCACGCCTCTAACACCTTCCCATGGCCATCTCGCCGCACGCCCCCGCGTGCCTGCAGCGCGGATATCAGACCGGCGATCAGAAGGCCCACGCCAATAATACCCGCCGTGAGATAGCCCAGTTCCCGCATGCCAAATCCGCCGGATAGGCGGGACATCAAATTCAGCTGGCTTTGGCCCTGGTAGCCAACAATCCAACGCTGCCATTGATAGTTAACGCGATCAAGCTGGAGGCTTGCCCATTGAATGATGGCAACATCACCGTATCGCTGGGCAGACATCCAGTTATTTTCAAGAAATGAACCTTCGTCGGCCACGGCGTCCCGCAAACCCGATTCAATCCTGTCGGGGGCAATGGCCGCTGTGGGATCAATACGAATCCAGCCCTGCCCTTCTATCCAGGCCTCAACCCACGCGTGAGCGTCGTACTGACGGACAATAAGGTATTCGCCGCCTGCGCCACTTTCGCCGCCCTGATACCCAACCACAATCCGCGCGGGGATGCCCGCCGAGCGCAACACAAAGGTCGTCGCCCCGGCGTAATGAGCACAAAATCCGCGTTTTTCGTCGAAAAGCAAGCTGTCGATACCGTTATCCGGCATTTTTGGTGGGCGCAATGTGTAATAGTAGGGTTGTTCCCGAAACCGAGTCAGCAAAGCGCGGACCACGCCCATATCATCCGACTTGCGCCGAAGCTCCTCCGCGAGGTCTCTGGCTCTGGGGTTTCCCGCCGCCGGAAGTTGCAGATAACGCCTGGCATCCTCTGCCTTGAGTGCTGCAGGTGGAATGCGCTGAGCCGTATCTTCACGGGCAAGTCGGTAACGCACGGCGCTATCGGCCGGTCGGCGGAAGCGAAACACATCGTCCGATTCTTCGATAACGTTGCTCGATGCCGCCTCCGAACCTTTGAGCGCAAAGGCCCAACGCTGATCGGTGGGTTCCATCAGCACGTCGTATTCGCGGGGTGCCAACTCGCCAACGCCTCCATCCACGTCAACGCGCCCAGGCGCTCGATCGGGCTCATAGCCTCTTTCGTAGCCACTTTCGTAGCCACTCTGGCGCCAGGTTCCATCATCGAGGGTGTCCAGAATCAGGCCGCGCCAATACCTGTCCCGATAGTCCGGCATCGCACCGCCAAACGTCACGCGGAAGGCCCTCTCACTGCTTTGCGCCAAGCTGGATATATCCCCGGGCCGCATGGTTTCGCTGATCCCGGTACGCGCCTCACCGGATACCAGCGGCACACTCCATAACGGCGCCATGCGCGGGAAAAATACAAAGAGCAGCACTACCATGGGCAACACTTTCAGCAACATGATGCCCAACCTGCGCCAACCCGCCTTCATTCCCCCGGGCAATTCCGGTGCATTGAGCACCTGCAGCCCGATGAACAGTAAAGCGATCGCCCCGATGTTCATCAATGCCCAGTGAATCTCCTGATGAAACAGAAAGTTCACGGTGGCCAAATACACCAAAATATAAAACAGCACGTAAAAGTCGCGCACCGTGCGAGTTTCAAGCCACTTCAGGCCAACCGCCAGCACAAAGAACGAGGCAGCCGTATCAACGGTAAAGCTCCCTTGCACCCGAATAAGATAAACGGCAACCAAACCGAGCATAATGCCGGTGCGCAGCCAGCGACCCGGCAAACGAACATGGCCCTGCTGAGCCAGCCATCGCCAGCTTGCCAGCGAAATACACACAACGATCAGCCATATGGGAAGGCGATCAAGCTGAGGCGTGAGAAGCAACGCAAAGCTTGCGATCAACCAAAGCAACGCCAGCGACGGCAGGCTGTCGGCTTGTTTGTCGGGCTCACTCGCAGTACGGCGCCAAAACGTCACAATCCGGCTCCGGCTTTTGCTGCTGCCTTTGTGGAATCCACATTACGGCGTGTGCCGTGAGGCTCTGCCAACGCGCCCCTCGGCTTTTCCTCACCCCACATTGCCAAAGACCTCAAACAGCGAGTTGCGTGAGCCTGGCCGCTATCGGGTTCTATGACTTGCCCGGGCAAATTCAGGCCAAACCTTGCGCCACTCTTGCCGCGCTCAATAACGAGCCACGACAGATAACTGAACCGTAACTCATGGTCAGTTCCGGGAAAGGCGTTAAAGTCCAACCACTGCGGGCTTCCCTTATCGGCTTCCCATTGCGCGACCACCATCTGACCACTGCGGGCATAACGCTTCCACATCACCCGCTGGCTCATATCACCGTCGCGCCACGGCCTTAGCTCTGCGTGATCGTTGCCTTGTACAGAGCAAGAGCTGGCCGCTTCTTCGCCGTTCACCAGCGTGCTGATTACGTCGGGCGCTACAATGGGTCGGGGAAACACCACACCGGCAGAAACCGGTCTCATCCAAGACCAGGCTTTCAGCAAACCGAAGGGAAAACGGGTTTCAATCCTGATACGATCCGGCTGCAGATAACCTCTGAACGCGGACGGCACCGGCACATTAACATCCATTGACTGGCCAGACGGCACATGGCCTAACCGCACCGAAAAATCGTCGGCGCTGAGTATGAGGGCTATGGCTTCGTCTTTGCCGGCAGTGGCTCGCAGCCGAAAAAGAATGTCATCGCCGGCAAACCCCTCACCTGCCAGAACCAGCGTAAGCTCAAGACCGGAAAGGTTCCGGTGAGTCTGGTGCATAGCGCCCACGAACACAGCGCCAAGCAGAAATGTGACCAGATAAATCAGACTGTTCTGGTAGTTGATACCGGTAATCAGCATGATCAGCAAAAGCATCCCGAACATCACGCCGGCTGTCGTTGGCAAAATGAACAGGTTTCTCTGGGTGAGTAACTGAACGTCAGACCGCGGAATTCGACGGTTGATCCAACGTTGCAAACGGCTTCGGATTAGTCTGCTCATTTTGCCCCTGAGGCCCGTATATTCATCCAACCATACTACCCGAATTGCTGGAGTTAATTTGCTACTTCCTGTTTCATCTCCCCTGAACCGGCACCAGTATGAGCGTTTGCTTGCCCACGCGGCCAGCCAACCAGACTTTGCCTATCTCGGCAGTGTCGGAACGGGCGATGGTCGTGGCTTTTTCAGCGGGTTTTCAGCGTGTGCCATGGCCACGGAATGTGTGAACCAGGGAGATGGCAGTGTTCTGGACACGCGCGCTCTGGCCGCGACCATGGAAAGCCTGGTTCACCGCTACGAAGTGCCGATGCAGCCCCAACAACACTTTCTGACAGGCGGCTGGATCGGCTTTCTGAGTTACGAATTTGGATACGTCAAAGAAAAGCGCCTTTGTGGGCTCTGTCCTGAACCGGCAACCGCTTTGATGAACGCAGGCTTTTACCTGTGGACCGCCAGCCACAATCGCACAACGGACACCTACTATCTCTGGATTCACCCGGAGTGCCCGGAACAGACGCGGCGAAGCCTTAGGTGCTGGCTTGATGCTGAATCAGGCGGCAAGGCAACCGATTGGCGTATGGTTACACCGTTCAAGGCGCGACAACCCCCCAATGAATTTATCGCCGGCGTAGGCGCCGTTCAGCGCTACATCAACGCCGGCGATTGTTACCAGGCCAATCTTTCCCAGGAATTCCATGGCCGGTATGCCGGAAACCCCTGGGTAGCGTTTCAGGCGCTGACGGAAGCGAACCCCACGCCTTACAGCGCGTTTCTGAAAACCGGCAACGCAACCGTGTTGTGCATTTCTCCGGAGCGTTTTCTCGAAATTCGTGATCGCACCATAAAGACCAGCCCGATTAAAGGCACTCGCCCGAGAGGCACTACACCATCGGAAGACACACAGTATGCCGCCGAACTGGAAGCGTCGGAGAAGGATCGGGCCGAAAATCTGATGATAGTCGATTTGCTGCGCAACGACCTGAGCGTTCACGCCGCGGCAGGCTCGGTTACCGTAGAAACGCTTTTTGCGCTTGAGTCCTACCGGAATGTGCACCACCTGGTGAGCCACATTCGCGCAGAGCTGGCGACCGATGCGTCCCCCATGCAGGTGTTGTTTGATGCGTTTCCAGGCGGCTCGATTACAGGCGCGCCGAAAATCCGGGCCATGGAGATTATCCGGGAACTTGAACCCCACTGGCGCGGCCCATATTGCGGCTCGGTGTTCTATAGAGGGCTGGATAACACTCTCGATAGCAACATTGCCATCAGAACCCTGCTCTGCGACGAAAACGGCACGATTCGCTGTTGGGGCGGCGGCGGGATTGTTGCGGACTCGGTTCCACAAAGCGAATTTCAGGAAACGCTCACCAAAGTGAAACCGCTGATGGACTTTCTGGACAATCTGAACCGGGGCCACTAACAGTCGCCCCGGCAGTCGCCCCGGAGCTGTCATCTTGATTTCAGACGCTGTGCACAGAACTCGCTTTCAGGAATTCCTGTTTCAGATCCTCGAACTCTTGTACTGCCGGATACTGGGGGAACTCGGCGATCACATTCTGAGGCGCGTGGAACAAAATACCGGCTTCTGCCTGCCCCAACATGGTGGTGTCGTTGTACGAATCACCCGCCGCAATAACCCGATAGTTCAGCAGCTGAAACGCACGCACTGACTGGCGTTTGGGATCTCTCTGGCGCAGCAGATAATCCGTGATCTGGCCGTCAGGCGCGACGTCCAGTTTATGACAAAGCAGCGCCGGATAACCCAGCTTCTTCATCAGAGGCATCGCAAATTCATAGAAGGTGTCGGAGAGAATCACCACCTGAAAGCGTTCGCGCAGCCAGTCAAGAAACTCACGTGCGCCCGGGAGCGGATCGAGCTCACCAATCACTTCCTGTATCTGCGGCAAACCGTAACCGTGCTGATCCAGCAGTTTCAGGCGCTGCGTCATCAGAACGTTGTAATCCGGAATATCGCGGGTAGTGGCCTTGAGCTCTTCAATACCGGTTTTTTCCGCAAACGCGATCCAGATTTCCGGGATCAATACTCCTTCAAGGTCAAGACATGCCAGTTCCACAGTAATCTCCAGATTCAGTGTTTCAGGGTGAAAGAGAATAGCAACAAAACCACAAGGTTCTCAACGCACGCGTTCGCTTTAAGGCATAACCATATAGACGGTCATTCCTTCATGGAATTAAGCATTTAATGCTAACCTTGGTCAAAACCCGCATCAGGTATTGGGATTTTATGATTAATATTAGTGATTTACAGGATGAGCTAGGCGGCGAGAGTCCGAGGTCAATTCTTAAGGCGGCTCTCAAACGCTACGACAACATTGCCATTTCTTTCAGTGGCGCCGAAGACGTGGTGCTTATCGAAATGGCCCACAAGCTTACGGACAATCTGAAGGTTTTCACGCTGGACACTGGCCGCCTGCACCCGGAAACCTACGAATTTATTGAACGCGTCCGTAAGCACTATGGCATTGACATTGAGGTGCTGTTTCCAGATTCGAATGAGGTACAGGATCTGGTAAACCGGAAGGGGTTGTTCAGTTTTTATGAGGATGGCCACAGCGAATGTTGTGGCGTTCGCAAGGTAAGCCCGCTCAAACGCAAGTTGGCAAACGTAGACGCCTGGATTACCGGACAGCGCAAGGATCAAAGCCCGGGCACCCGCAACGAGGTTCCCGTTGTGCAGGAAGATGCGACCTTCTCTGGCCCCGGTAAAACGCTGGTTAAATTCAACCCACTGGCCAACTGGACGTCCAAAGAAGTTTGGGACTATATCCGAATGACAGAAGCACCCTACAACACACTCCACGAAAAAGGCTTTGTCAGCATTGGTTGCCAGCCCTGCACCCGCGCAATCTTGCCCGGGCAGCATGAACGCGAGGGCCGTTGGTGGTGGGAAGAGGCCACGCAAAAAGAGTGCGGCCTGCACGCAGACAACCTGATTGCCCGTCAATAAGTAAACGGGCCGGGAAGTGGGCTATTCCCCTGGCGACGGCTCGGTAGCCGGGCTTAGTAAGTGGGTAACTCCACGTCTTTGAACAAGGCTTCCAATTCGCTGCGATTGCTCTGGTGAGCAACGGCTTCGTCAACCGCCGCTTTCGTCAGGTGGGGCGCGAAACGCTGGATAAACTCGTACATGTACCCCCGCAGGAAGGTGCCTTTACGAAAGCCTATACGCGTAATGCTCGCGCGGAACAGTTTTCTGGCGTCCAGCGCCACAAGATCCGTGTCGGCTTTGGGATCAAACGCCATGCTGGCAATGATCCCCACGCCAAGCCCGAGCCGCACGTACGTTTTGATGACGTCCGCATCTGCTGCTGTAAACACCACTTTTGGCGTCAGGCCTTTTGCCTTGAACGCATCATCAAGCTGTGAGCGACCGGTAAAACCAAACACGTAAGTAACCAACGGATACTCCGCCAGCTTTTCCAGCGTTAACTCGGTCAGCTGCGCGAGTGGGTGATCCTTGGGCACAATCACCGCGCGGTTCCAGCGGTAACAGGGCATCATGATCAGATCGCTGAAAAGCTCCATGGCTTCGGTGGCAATGGCGAAATCAACGGCGCCGTTTGCCGCCATCTCGGAGATTTGCATCGGGGTGCCTTGGTGCATGTGCAGCGACACGTCCGGATAGGATTCGATAAAGCCGCTGATAATGGGCGGCAGTGCGTAGCGGGCCTGGGTGTGGGTAGTGGCAATACTCAGGTCGCCCTTGCGCTGGTTACTGAACTCCTGGGCAATTTTTTTTATGCCTTCCGTGCGGCGCAGAATCTCTCCGGCCTCGCGAACAATAATCTCCCCGCCAGGGGTAATGCGAGTCAGGTGCTTGCCACTCCGGGCAAAAATTTCCAGCCCAAGCTCATCTTCAAGAAGGCGTATCTGTTTGGAAATACCCGGCTGGGACGTAAAAAGGCTCTGGGCGGTTGCCGATACGTTGAGATCGTGGTGCGCAACTTCCCAGATATAACGCAACTGTTGTAACTTCATTGGCTCTGTCGCTCCCTGAATGTCCGGCCTGCAGCGGGGTGCATACCCATACGATCTTGCAAAGAAACATCAAGAATACGCATATTACGCCTGTTTTTCATTCTTTAAAGGTATAGCCCAGCACTTTGACTCAGTTTAGACCAAAATGTCGCCCTAGCGCTCAATAATTCGACGAAACGGCGGCAGCGCATCCAGCAACAGTTGGCCATAACGCCTGGCGACAATTCGGCGATCAAGAATGGTAACCCTTCCGGTATCTTCTTCCGTTCGCAGCAGTCGTCCAACCGCCTGAACCAGTTTGATAGAGGCATCTGGCACGGTGATCTCCATAAACGGATTGCCACCGCGCTGGCTCACCCATTCCGCGAGGCTGGCCTCGATCGGATCGTCCGGCACTGAAAACGGCAGCCGTGTAATCACCACGTGATGTAAATACTTACCGGGCAGATCAATGCCTTCTGCGAAGCTGGCAACTCCGAATAATACGCTGGCCCTGCCCTCATCCACCCGGTTTCGATGCTGGCGCAACACCTCGCCCCTGGACATGTCATCCTGGGTGATGATCAGATCCGGATGATCGGGTGCCAACGCGTCGCGTACCTGGTGCATCTGCCGGCGGGAGGTGAACAGCACAAGTGTGGCGGTTTCACCGGCCCAGACGCCAGGCAGGCGCTTGATCAGTTCATCCGCAAAACCGTCATCGGTGGGCATGCACGCCATGGCCGGCACTTCAACAGTGGCCATCTCTGCATACCGAAAGGAACTGGGAACAACCAGCAGGCGGCTCGCTTGCGGCAGCCCGGCGCGTTCCTGAAGCCGGTCAAAACGGCCAAGCGCTGTCAATGTGGCACTGGTAAGCACCGCACCGTAAGCACGGGACCAAAGCCGCGAATACAGGAGGTTGTCTGCCAGTACCGGCGAGCTGAACAAGGTAATATCTTCCGCATGATCCCAGCGTTGGCGCACACTCCAACGGGCAGGAGGTGGGCTTTTGTTGGCGCCGCTCGGTTCAACTTTCTCTGTCCAGGCTGTCCACAACCGCAACTGATCTTCGGCCCGGCTGTGGAACGCACCGATAACCGGATACCAGGCTTCTGCGGTATCACGATCAATCTCATGCTGTTTGCGCTCGTCAAAGGCGCCCTGCAGTTCGTCTGCCAGCGCCCCGAGATGCCGCGCCAGATTCGCGGTGGCAATGCGGCTTTCAGCGGCAAGCTCTGCCAAGCCTTCTGGCAGCTCGCCTTCGGGGTATCGCCACTGGGCGGAACGGCGCTCCTCATTGAACTCCCAGCCGGTATTGTGCTCGGCTTCTTCATAAACCCGGGCCAACACAAGATCGACATCGCGGGAGGCCGTGCTGATGCGATCCAGGGTTTTTGCGGCCTGAGTAGCGGGTGGCAAGTAGGGCTGCATTTTGGCCAGCGCCTGGGACAACTGCTTAAGCCACTGCCGGGTCGAATTCAGCGGCACAGACGCGGCAAAATGATTCAGTGCCTTGTCTGGCAAGTGATGGGCTTCATCAAATATGAACAGGGCGTTTTCCGGTTCCGGCAAAATCGCGCCACCGCCCAAGGCAAGGTCTGCGAGAACCAGATCGTGATTCGCGACCACGATATCCACTTCGTCCAGATCCTTGCGAGCGTCAAAAAAAGCACAGCTGTCAAAATAGCTACAGTGGCGATTGGTGCACTGGCGATGATCGGTGGTTACTTGCCGCCATACGTCGTCGGGTATTTGCTCTGGCCAGTGATCCCGGTCTCCGTCCCATTTGCGGGAGCCGTAGCTTGCCAGCATCTCCTCAAAAAACGCCCGGGTGCCTGGTTCTTCGGTGCCGTGATTGTCCAGAAGGAACAGCGGCATGGTGTCGCTGTCGCCGTTGCCTTCATCATGCAGCCGTGATTCAAGGCGAGACATGCACAGGTAACGCCCACGGCCTTTGGCGAGCGTCCAGGTAAAGTTCATTTTGCTGTGCTTTTTCAGATCTGGCAGGTCTTTCAGAACAATCTGATCTTGCAGTGCTACGGTGGCCGTTGAAATCACCAGGGTTTTACCCAGAGCCCGAGCGACCGGAATGGCGGCAATCAGGTAGGCCAGGGTTTTACCCGTGCCCGTTCCGGCTTCCACCACGCAGGCAGCCGGCGGCGAGGTGCGCTGGCCGTCGTTTTCGGTGATTTCGCCCATGTACTTCGCAATTTCGGCAATCATAAGGCGCTGGCCATAACGGGCACGCACGTCTTTACCGGCCAATACGTCGCGGTAACCCTGCTGAATCTGCTGTTTGATGTCTTCGGTCAATGCCATCAGCGCGGGCTCATCCAGTCCCGGACAATACCCACACGGAAGGTTCTGCCCTGTTTGCTGAGCACAACGCCGTCTTTGGTCACCTCTTCAACCGTAATGCCGGAGAAGGAATCCCCAAGGCGAAGGTAGTGACCGTTAATCATCACCCGACTGGCATACGGATCGGTGGAGTAGATATGGCTGTTAAACATCAGGTCCGGAATACTCTTCTGAAATGAAAGGGGTAACTCAACCAGGTGCGGCACTCTGGCTCTTGGCTCATCCTGACGCAAGGCGGGTACTCGCCGCTCCTGGCGTAACGATGGCGTAATAATAGTGGGGCGTTCGCGCACGGGCTCTGCAATCTGCTCTTCCATCAGTTCTGGTTCGGGTTCGGGTTCTGGCTGCCGTTCGGCCTTGGGCTGAGAAACAACCGTCGCCTCCGTTTCGGGGGTCACTGCCGGGCCCGGGAGCGCAATTTCAGGCGCAACGCTTTGAACCGTTTGCTCAACAGGCACCATGGGCGAGCGCTGCGGCCAGAATACAACCGCCAGTACTCCGGCGTTCACTAATAACGCCAGCGCGACCCAAACCACCGGAGAAATCCGCCGTTTTTTCGCGCGATGAATCAGCTGAACCTGCTGACCGAGATCCGGAACCTTGCCCTGGCGCCGTTCTGTTTCCGACTTTCTGAGGGCATCAAGAATGTAGGACATAATCTATCCCTTCTCCCCGGACTTTGCGCCTGCCAGTCTCGGAACATTTGCCTTCAGATCGTTATTGATCTGGATGACCGTCATGGCCCCTGCAATGCCGTCCACCGTCAAGCCCCGTAACGCCTGATACCAACGCACTTGCTCTTTGGCAGACAGGCGCTTGATTCTCGCGCTTTCGGCGGTCGACTCGCCGTGGCTGTCTGCAAGCTCCATCATGCGCGCTCCAATCCAGATCTCTTCACCGGCAGCATCGCCGGTCCCTGCCTGGCTAAGAACGTAATCAGGAAGTTGCCACAGCAGCCGATACCCACCAAACCAGAAAGGCTCCAGGCTGGAAAAAGACACCTGAACCGGCCCTTCAGGCAGAATAATCTGCGCACTATCCCCATCAAGCTCTCGCAGCACAACATAGCCCTGATTGCCCGCATCATCCTGAAGCATCAGCATGGCTGGCCTGTCCAGAAACGTCAGGCTTCGACGGCTGCCCTCGCGTTCAAGGCAGCCGAAACCGGATGCGCGAGCAAAGTCGCAGGCAATCGGGAAAGCCTGAGGATTGTATTCCACGCCCCAGATACCAAACAGTTCGCGGAATGCATCCGATACGTTCAGCGCCTGCTTGGCGAAACTGAAAGGTGGGCTTTTGAGTGCGGTATTCGCGGGGCTTTCAATGTCACTCTCACGTTCACGCTGAATGGTGCCGCTCTGCTCCACAGGTGCGTCTCCTGCCTGTGTTTGGAGTGATGCCAGGTCTTCAGAACCGGCGCCCGTTGTCGTTCGGGCGATCGCTTCGGACCCTGACCACTGCTGATACAGCCACAATGCGCTAACCATGGCCAACAACAGCGAGGCGCCGAGCAACAGAACACCGGGAAGATTCCGCCGGCGTCCAACCCTTGCTGTTTTTGGCCCTGAATTGCTGCTGCCGCCAACTTCCTTCGCCGCCTGGCGTATGTGGGCAGGTCTCACTTCGTGTTCGTTTTCGGCGTAGGCACCCAGCAGCGCGCGATCGCTGATCAGGTTGATCAGCCGGGGTATGCCGTTGCTCAAGCGATAAAGCTTCCGAATAGCGGCTGGCGAGAACACCTCTCCCCGCATACCTGCCACACCTAGCCGATAGCTCAGATAGGCCGGCAGTTCGTTACCGCCGATAGCGTGCAAATGGTAGCGGGCGGTTACTCGCTGGTTTAATTGCCGAAGTTTCGGAAGGGCTAGCATCTGCTGTAACTCTGGCTGGCCCAGCAATACAATTTGCAGCAGTTTTTTCTCAGCCGTTTCAAGATTGGTTAACAGGCGCAATTGTTCGAGTACATCGGCGGAGAGATTCTGCGCTTCGTCAATGATCAGAACCTTGTGACGCCCTGCCGCGTGCGCCTTCAGCAAGTCCCTGTTAATCAGATCAACCAGCTGTTTAATGCTGGCACCGGCCGGATGAACAATTTCCAGCTCGTCACAAATAGCGGAAAGCAGTTCCCGGGCAGACAGCCGGGGATTCAGTACCAGGGCTATGTCCACGTGGAGCGGCGCGTTTTCGATAAAACACCGACTCACCGTGGTTTTACCGGTACCGACTTCTCCGGTAATCACGATGAAACCGCCCTGCCCCTGTACGCCGTACATGAGGTGCGCAAGCGCCTCTTTGTGGCGTTCGCTCAGATACAGATAACGGGGATCAGGCGCGATGGAGAACGGCGGTTCTGTGAAGCCGAAGAAATCGTAGTACATGGGCGTCCAGTCAAATACTCAGGGGCCGGGCGAAACGGCCGTGTTAATCATTCGAAGATCCGCTGCACTCCGGCGATTTTGCTGCTTCAGTCGGCGTACGCAGCGCTCCAGAGTCTTGGAGATGCGCGCGTGGGACCGAATCATCGAAATTTTAGGCCAGGTTGCGCGCTCGCCAGCCAGAATCATTTCACGTACAAACTCGGGCTCCGGATTGGCGAGCATTCGCCGGTAATGTTTGAACGAGTAGGTAGGCGCAATGGTGACGTCTCCGGAATACCGCTGAGCCATGATGGTGTACATCTGCCCCGAAATTTGACGAAGCAGCTCGGGCCGAACCCGCTTGCGGAGGTAATCAAACACCCCCTGCCCGTGAAACTGCATCTCTGTTTTGAGCAGGTGCAACGGCAGATTGGCAATCGAAAGCTTTTCGTCCAGGCCGCGCTCGTTCAAAAAAGGCACCACATGAGGGTTGGTCTGGCTGACAATCGTGAAATTCACATCGTAAAGATGCCGCAACCGATCAATGGGCAAGTCGCTGACCACCGAACCATCAACAAATTTAAGCCTCGACATATAAGGCAGTACCTGGCCGTGGATATCCTTTTTCATCAGCGTTACCGGCGGAAATATACCCGGCACGGCGGCACTTGCCAGAGCGCCGCTCCATACCAGCAGGTAAGGTGACGTGTAACCAGACAACAAACGGGCTTTCTGGTGCGTCTGAACCGGCGACACACTCATGTTAATAGAGCGGCCCGTGCGCTCGTAAGCTTCTTCAAACGTGTATTCGCCGATGTTGGTTCGCAGGCAGGCGCGAAGCTGTTCCTGGTCCATCAACCCGTCGCCTCGCATGGCGCTGAGCAGGCCACGCCACTTCCAGGCTTTGAGGTTGTGATTTTCAGGCACCAGCATGTCGGGGATTTCTGCGTCTGTGTGCACACCCAGCATCCCGGCGATGATCGCACCAATGCTTGAACCGGTAATCACCTGGGGCAGAAGCCCCTTTTCCCAAAGCGCCTTGATAACCCCGAAGTGAAACATGCCCAGGCTGGCGCCACCGCTCAAAAGCAGGGTCGGCCGCCCGTAACTGGTCAGGGTATCGCGGAAGAACTGAAGTTTGTCTGCAACCGGGAAGCCAGGCACCGGGTGGTCGCACAAAAAGTCCAGGGCTTCGCAGGCCTGGGCAATGTATTCTTCAATCAGGTGTTTGGTGCCAACCCGGGAATGGGTGTAAAGCAACGGATTGCCCATATTGCCAAGATCGTGATGAAGGCCCTCACGCAGAGCACGTTTCAGGCGTTCAAAATCGTTCTGCTGGCGATACTGCTTGATGTTGCTCAGGCGATCGTAGATTAGCTCATAGTGGTAGTGCTCGGAGGCAAAGTCTTCTTTCCACTCGGTATTGCCTTCAAGGAAATCCAGCTCGAGCGCGGCAGCCTTCCACACTTCGTAGTTTGGTGCTTCAGCCAGCATCTTGCGGAACTTGTGAATCCTCGGGTCTTTCAGCACCGTGCACCTCTCCAAACTGAACTCAACAGGCCTTAGCCGACTTCAATCGACAGTCAGGATCAAAAATCGTCCAGCATCAGGTCTTCGTTGTCACCACTGGCGAACGGATCCCGGGTTACCTTGCCGTCGTTGATCAGAAATTCCCGGCGCTGCAGGAAAGCGTTACGAACGAAGGTATAAGTATCACCAGAAATAAAACCCTCCGCCGGAATCAGATCTGCGCGTTTGTCGACAACCTGAACCCCGCGAGCATAGTAATTATCAGGGCTTTCCACCTCGTTCCAGGGCGACGGGAATACAAAAACATCTGCACCCAACCCACTGAGATGACGGGGGCTTGACGGGCCCAGTAACGGGAGCATCAGATACGGGCCGGAACCGGCGCCCCAATACCCCAGAGTCTGCCCAAAATCTTCCGGCCTTTCAGGCAGACCGAGCGCCGTGGCGACGTCAATCAAGCCGCCAAGACCAAGCACCGTGTTGTAGGTGAACCGACCGACCGCCACAATGGCCGATTCACCCTTCAGCTGCAGAACGCTGTTGGTGAAGTTTCGCACTTCGGTCAGATTGTTGAAAAAATTGGTGATGGCACGATCGATTAAATCCGGCACGAACGTACGATAGGTTTTTGCAACCGGCCGAAGCGCCCAGCGGTCAATAGTGTCATTAAAACGGTAAACCTTGCGGTTCCAGTTCTCGTAGGGGTCCTGGGAGTTAGTCGGTGCGGCGCTCTCGGGAACTGGGGGAACTGGCTCCTGCTTGGTTTGGGCGATCGTTGGCCCGGCCGACATAGCCACAATAAACGCGGCCGCAAATGAGATGGCGAGTCGCCGCCCCCTGGGTAAATAATGTGTCATCATCGACGGCGCACCACGACACTGCCAATGGAGTAACCGGCACCAAAGGAGCAGATCACGCCCATATCGCCGGTTTTCAGGTCGTCTTTGTGTTTGTGAAACGCAATAACAGAACCCGCAGAACTGGTGTTGGCGTACTCGTCCAGAATGACAGGTGCTTCGTCTTCGGTCGCGTCCCGGCCCAGCACTCTTCGGGCGATAAGTTGATTCATGTTCAGATTGGCCTGATGCAGCCACATTCTGCGCAGATTTTCCGGCGCAAGTGACAAGCTCTGGAGATGGTTGAGGATTGTCTCCGCAACCAGCGGTGAAACTTCCTTGAATACCTTACGACCCTGCTGGATGAACAGCTTATCCGATTTGCCAACACCGGCTTCGTCCGCTCGGTTCAGGAAGCCGAAATTATTCCGGATGTTGTTCGAAAAGGTGGTTTTCAGGCGCGTACCAAGGATCTCGAATCCCTGCCCTGCCTCAGTGTCTTCTTCGCGCTCTACAAGAATAGCGGTACAGGCATCGCCAAAAATAAAGTGACTGTCGCGATCGCGGAAATTCAGATGGCCGGAACAAATCTCGGGGCTGACAACCAACACCGCCCGCGCCGCGCCGTTCTCAACGGAGTTGACGGCAGCCTGCAGGCCAAAGGTTGCGGAGCTGCAGGCCACGTTCATATCATAGGCAAACCCCTCAATACCCAAAGCGGCCTGAACCTCAATCGAAACCGCCGGGTAGGCGCGCTGCATGTTGGAGCACGCCACAATAACCGCATCCACATCCGCCGCTTTTTTTCCGGCTTGCGCCAGTGCCTCATTGCAGGCCACAACCGCCATATCGCACTGAACGGAGGGTTCATCGTTGCCGCGCTCCGGAATATGGGGGGCCATGCGCTTCGGATCAACAATGCCTGTTTTGTCGATAACGTGCCGACGTTTGATGCCAGAGGCTTTCTCTATAAAACCGGAGGATGACGGCTGCAGTGCTTCAACGTCGCCTCGCGCAATAGCGTCTGCCTGTTCGGTATTGTGCATCTCGACAAACTGATTAAAAGCCTCAACCAGTTCATCGTTATCAATGGTTGCCGGCGGTGTGTACAGGCCGGTTCCGCTAATGACGGCTTTGATCACGCTAACCCCACGTCGTGAATATAAAAGGAATATCGTTGTTTCGGAAATACTAACACAGTCCCGGGTCTTTGCCCGCTCCAACAATCAGACCCGGGTGAGTTCCCATTGCTTATCCAGACGCTTCACGGATACCGTCATGGCGGTGCCCAGTTGCTGGGCAAAAAACGACACGCGGTATTCCTCCAACATCCACCGATAGAGCACCAGTTCCGGATCACGAACACCCTGCTTTTGCTGCTCATCCCGCTTGCTTTCGTAACGACTCCAAAGCGCTCCCACGGTGTGCAGAAACTCCCGCTCTCGCCCCATTTCCCGGGACATTTTCTCCAACCGCGCCAGGGCAGCTTCAAAGTACCGGCCAAACTCTGCGAGCCATTGGGACGGAGTTGCCACCAAAAAACCCGGATAAACAAGGTTTTGCATCTGAAACTTCAAATCCGCCATACTGTTCGCCAGGGCCAGATTGATCTTGCCCTTTAGCTTCTTCGCCACTTTCTGATAACCCATCATGGCTTGGTAAAGGCGCTCGTCAGCCTGTTCCAGAGCGGGAATGAAATCACCCCGGTGTTTGTCGAACAGCGCATCAAACGCCTCGCGGGTATCAGGTATCCGATCGTGTAAAAAGTGCTCCATGGCAGCGGCCACCACCAGATCGTCCAGCAGAACTTTTGCCTGGCCGATAGGCGCAAACATCAGCGCAGACTGTTTGAAGCGCGGAAGCTTGCGCTCAAGATCGTCCAGCGTGCTGCCAAACCGATTGACGATCAGGCGGGCGATGCCTTTGCGATTGGTGTCCTCGGCGGTCAGTCGGTCCAGGCAGCGAATTTCCCGTACGCGCTTGCCTAAGTCCTCAAGAGCGGGATACACCGTAATGTGCATGCCGCCCTTTTCGGTTTGCACGTTTGCGGGTAGCTCTCCAAACTCCCAATCCGTGAATTCGCCGGCGGGCTCCTGATTTCGGCTGTCACTGGTGGCTGACGCCAGCGCTTCCTCGGCGCGCCCTTCAAGCTGATCCTGAAGTTCTCTCGTTTCCCGGCTTTCCGCGATAACCTTCCCGCCATCCCCGAGAACCCTCAGATTCATCCGCAGGTGACGAGGCAGTTCATCCCGGGGCCAGGCCTCGGGATCAATGCGCACACCGGTCATCCGGCGCAACTGCTCACCGAGCTGAAAAGCCAATGGCTCGTTAGAGGGCTGGAGGTTGGCAACCGCGGCGTCTACGAAATCCGGCACTGGCACAAAATTACGACGCAGGGATTTTGGCAAGCCTTTGACCAACGCAATACACTTCTCGCGCAGCAAGCCCGGCACCAACCACTCCAGGCGCCGGGACGGAATCTGCCGCAGCGCCATAAGCGGTACCTGAAGCGTCACGCCATCACGCTCGCTGGTGGGCTCAAACTCATAGCTGAGCGGGTAACGAACGCCCTCCCATTCCAGAAAATCCGGATACAGGTTTGCCGCCAAGGCATCAACCGGTCGCTGCAGAACATCTTCCTCAGTCAGCTCAAGATTGCGAAGCGCGGCGGCCGTCAGGCTTTTCCACCAGCTTTCAAAATGACGACCACTGACGATCTCGGCCGGTACGCGTTCATCGTAAAAACTGACAAGCACTTCATCGTCTACCAGAAGATCCCGGCGCCGGGTCTTGTTCTCAAGATCCTCTACGCTTGCGAGCATGTCGCGGTTGCGGCTTATAAAGGGCGCCTTCGAGCGATAGTCGCCTTCCACCAAAGCATGACGGATGAAAAGATTGCGACACTCAACCGGGTCTATTTTGCTGAACGCGATGCTTCGCCTGGCCACCACGTCGAGGCCGTAAAGGGTGATTTTTTCATACCCCATCACCTGGGCTCTCTTCTGCTCCCAGTGCGGTTCGAAATAATGATGTTTCACCACGTGCCCGGCCAAGGGCTCTATCCATTCCGGCTGAATGGCGGCCACCATTCGGGCGAACACCCGGCTGGTTTCCACGATCTCCGTGGCGACAATCCATTTCGGCCCGGATTTCGATACTTTCGAACCGGGGAAAATCATAACCTTACGGTTGCGAGTCGCCAGGTATTCCTTTTTCTCGACCTTGGTTGCCACCTGCCCTAATAACCCGGCCAGAATCGCTTTGTGTATTGTGTCGTAGGTAGCCGCGTCGCGGTTAAAAGACATTTTCTGGTCGCGGCAGATCAGCGTGAGCTGCCGGTGAATATCGCGCCATTCACGCATGCGCATCCAGCTCAGAAAGCTTTTCTGACACACCTTTTTGAGTTGGCCCTGGGACAACTCCTGGCGCTGCTCCTCGTAAAAAGTCCATATATTGAGCAGAGTGACAAAATCGGATTCTTTATCATTGAACGGCGCGTGGGCCTGGTCGGCGGCCTGCTGTTTGTCCTGCGGCCGCTCTCGGGGGTCCTGAACGCTCAGCCCCGCAATAATGATCAGCGTTTCTGCCAGGCTACCCTGATCTGCGGCGGTAACCAGCATCCGGGCAAGGCGCGGATCGAGCGGCAATTTCGCCATGGTACGCCCGAGGTTCGTAACCCGGCGCCCATCGTCCACCGCGCTCAGCTCTTCGAGCAGCTTGTAGCCATCGTTGATCAGGCGTTTGTCTGGCGCCTCAAGGAACGGGAAATGACGAATCTCGCCAAGACCCGAAGTGGCCATCTGCAAGATGACGGAGGCCAGATTGGTCCGCAGTATTTCCGGATCGGTGTATTCCGGGCGGCTAACAAAGTCTGTTTCATCGTACAGTCGAAAACAGATTCCCGGCGCAACCCGGCCACACCGGCCTGCGCGCTGGTTGGCACTGGCTTGCGACACAGCTTCAACAGGCAGGCGCTGTATTTTGGAACGAACGCTGTAACGGCTGATTCGCGCCACACCGGTATCAATCACATAGCGAATGCCCGGCACCGTAAGCGATGTCTCGGCCACGTTGGTGGACAGCACAATCCTGCGTCCCCGATGGCCTTGAAACACCCGGTTCTGTTCCTGATTGCTCAGCCGGGAGTAAAGCGGCAGTATTTCCGTGTGGCGCAGTTCCGCATGGCGCAACACATTGCTGAGATTGCGGATCTCGCGTTCACCCGGCAGAAAAATCAGCACGTCGCCCGGTGGCAACTTCTCGCTGCGTTCATGCTGCTCAATCTCGTCGAGCGCGGCCAGAACCCCCTCATTCCAACCCTGATCACGATCGTCTTCGTCGCCGGTCAGCGGCCTGTAACGGATGTCTACCGGGAAGGTGCGGCCACTGACTTCCAACACCGGCGCTTTATCAAAAAACTCACTGAAGCGACCCACTTCAATGGTGGCCGATGTGATAATAACTTTGAGGTCTGGGCGTTTGGGCAGGAGCTGTTTCAGATAACCCAGCAGAAAATCGATGTTCAGACTGCGCTCGTGGGCTTCGTCAATAATCAGTGTGTCGTACCGATCAAGAAAGCGGTCGTTCTGAACTTCCGCCAAAAGAATCCCGTCGGTCATTACCTTGACCCGGGTTTGCTCGGAGGTGTTGTCAGAAAACCGCACCTGATAGCCGATTTGCTCTCCGATCTGTTCACCCAGCTCATCGGCAATACGGGCTGCAACGCTGCGCGCCGCGATACGTCTGGGTTGGGTATGACCGATAAGGCCGCGAATGCCGCGGCCGCTGTTCATGCAGATCTTGGGTATCTGGGTGGTTTTACCGGAGCCGGTTTCGCCCGCAATAATGACAACCTGATGGTTTTCGATCGCATCCCGGATATCATCAACGCGCTCAGAAACCGGCAGCCCCGCCGGAAAGCTCGCCGGCTTGTGCAGGGCCTGGCGTTGCTGCACCTTGCCCAGGCCACGATCAAGCCAGGTGGCCATTTTTTCCAGATCCTTCTGGCCGGGCCTGCCTTTGGTTCTGGCCATCTGTTTAACGATGCGAGCCGCTTCCAGCTGATTACAGGCGCTGAGCTGCTCCATCATTGCTTTGACAGCGGGCGCTACTGAGGGATTGGCATTCGATTGCAAAGTCACCGGGATTGCTTGTTACCTGGTTCGTCGCGCAGCTCGCGGCGCAGGATCTTACCCACGTTGGTTTTCGGCAGCTCATCGCGAAATTCGAAGAAACGCGGCACCTTGTAGGCGGTCAGGCGCTCGCGGCAAAATTCTTTGAGTTCATTTTCAGTGACGCCTTCAGCCGTTGCGACCAGATAGATCTTTACGGCTTCTCCACTCTTGGCATCCTCAACACCCACAGCTGCGCACTCGACCACTTTTGGATGGCTGCTGACCACGTCTTCAATTTCGTTTGGATAGACGTTAAATCCAGACACAATAATCATGTCTTTCTTACGGTCAACAATGCGGATATAGCCGTCCTCCTGAATCACCGCAATATCGCCGGTCCGGATGTAGCCGTCATCGGTGAAGGATTTCTGCGTATCCTCAGGGCGCTGCCAGTAGCCCCGCATAACCTGAGGGCCTTTGACACACAGTTCGCCCGGCGATCCCAGCGGCGGTTCATTGCCATCATCGTCAAGGGTCTTGACCTGCGTGGAGGGAACCGGCAAACCAATAGTGCCAAGCTGGATAGCGCTCCGCGGGTTCAGCGTAACCACCGGAGAGGTTTCGGTCATGCCAAAGCCTTCCGAGATGGCACAACCGGTCACACGCTCCCACATCTTTGCGGTATCGGTCGTCAAGGCCATGCCTCCAGAGGAGGTGAGTTTCAGATGGCTGAAATCGAGCCCCTTGAACTCCTCGTTGTTGCACAGTGCAACAAACAGCGTGTTCAGGCCCAAAAATGCGCTGAACTTGTGATTTTTCAGCTCTTTCACAAAACCTGGAATATCCCGTGGATTAGGGATCAGAACGTTGTGGGCGCCGGCTTCGAACATAATGCCGCAGTTCAGCGTAAACGAATAAATGTGATAAAGCGGCAGGGGCGCAATCACCACTTCCTGGCCTTCTACTATGGTGTCTTCCATCATCGGACGAACCTGCAGCAGATTCGCGACCAGATTGCCGTGGGTCAACATCGCACCTTTGGCAACGCCGGTTGTACCACCCGTGTACTGAAGCACCGCGATATCATCCCGCTTGCACTCAACCGGGGTGAACTTTTCGCGGGCGCCTGCGCTGAGCACGGCAGGCAACTTGTGGGCCTGGGGAATGCTGAACGGCGGCACCATCTTTTTCACATGCTTCACCACGGCGTTCATCACCGTGCGTTTGAGAGGCGAATGCATGTCCGCAATTTCGGTCACGATAACGTGCTCAATGCTGGTTTGGGGCAGCACTTTTTCGGCGTTCGCCGCCATGTTCGCCAGCACAACAAGGGCTTTGGCGCCCGAGTCGTTGAATTGATGCTCCATTTCCCGGGTGGTATACAGCGGGTTGGTATTCACCACAATCAGGCCCGCACGCATGGCGCCAAAGGCCACAACCGGGTACTGACACAGGTTTGGCATTTGCACGGCGATACGATCGCCAGGTTTCAGATCTGTTTTGGTTTGCAGCCAGGCCGCGAAGTTTCGGCTTTGGGTGTCCAGATCACGATAGCTCAGAGTTGCACCGACAGCGCTGAAGGCAGGGCGATCTGCGTACTTCTTAACCGCCTGATCAAACACATCCACCATGCTGGTGTATCGTTCAAGATCGATTTCACGGGGAATACTGGCGGGGTATTTGTCTTGGTAGAACGCCTCGAAATCCATCACCATCTCCTGTCTGACGCTTTTCTTTATAATGGTTTTCAAATGCCGTGTAGACTAAAAAATCAACTCGACATAAGTATCAGCCTCGAAAAAGTGGGCAGAGAATAGCAGTTTTGTTACCGATGAGGTAGTTTCAGCGCATAACCTGAAACAGCTGTGCCTACACGCCTCGCGCCCGGAGCCCTTGATGAGCGACACCCTTGATACCCTTGAAAACATTACGTACGACGAACTTAATGAAGGCGACACCGCGACGTTTGTTCGAACTCTCTCAGAAGATGATCTGGTGCTGTTCGCCGCCGTTTCAGGCGACGTTAACCCGGTGCATCTTGATCCTGAGTTTGCCGCCAACTCCTTGTTCGGAGAGCGAGTTGCCCACGGCATGTGGAGCGGAGCGCTGATTTCAGCGGCGCTCGCAACCGTTATGCCCGGTCCTGGCACGGTTTATCTGGAACAAACTCTCTCGTTCAAACGCCCCGTGAAGCTCGACGACACGCTGACCGTAAATCTCAAGGTGCTGCGCAAGGCTGCTAAAAACCGGGTTGTCTTCCGTTGCGACGTCACGAACCAGAACAATCAAAAAGTGGTCACCGGAGAAGCGAGAGTCATAGCGCCCACTGAAAAGGTTTCCCTGTACAAGCCAACGCTGCCCAACATCTCGATTGAAGACCGCAACTGATCTATTTGCTCAGATATTTCATGGCTGACTCCAGCCCTTCTACCGTGAGCGGGTACATGTGATTGTTCACGAGCTGCCGGGTCATTCCCAGAGAACCGCCCGTTCCCCAATAACTTTCGGGTAGCGGGTTGATCCAGACCACCTTTCGAAAATGCTCACTGATGCGCTGGAACCAGGCCGCCCCGGATTCTTTGTTCCAGTGTTCAATAGAGCCACCGGCGTGGGAAATTTCATAGGAGGCCATGGTGGCATCGCCTACGAAAATCACTTTGTAATCTGACGAGTATTTGTGCAAGACATCCCAAGTGTCGGTGGTCTCATTCATCCGCCGAATGTTGTTCTTCCACACACTCTCATACACGAAGTTATGAAAGTAGAAATACTCCATGTGCTTGAACTCCAGTCGCGAGGCGGAAAACAGCTCTTCACACACCCGCACATGGGGGTCCATGGAACCGCCCACATCAAAAAAGATCAGCACTTTAACTGCGTTATGCCGTTCCGGAACCATTTTCAGGTCCAGATAACCGGCGTTGCGGGCCGTCGACCGGATAGTATCATCCAGATCCAGTTTGTCGGCCGCGCCCTGGCGAGCGAACTTCCGTAACCGGCGAAGCGCTACCTTGATGTTGCGAATACCCAGGGTAACGCTGTCGTCCAGATCCTTGAATTCACGCTTTTCCCACACTTTAACAGCGCGCCCGTGACGCCCTTTTTTCTGGCCGATACGGTAGCCTTCCGGATTGTAACCATCCGCGCCAAACGGCGACGTGCCGCCTGTTCCGATCCACTTGTTACCGCCCGCGTGGCGCTCTTTCTGCTCCTCCATGCGTTTTTTGAAGGTTTCGATCAGCTCCTCCAGGCCGCCCAGCGAATCAATCTTGGCCTTCTCTTCCTCGGTCAGATTTTTTTCAAATTCGCCCCTGAGCCACTCATCCGGAATGAGCGCTTCGAGCAACTCATCCAAGTGCTCGATACCGTCAAAATAGACTTTGAACGCACGATCAAACTTGTCGAAGTGGCGCTCATCCTTCACCAGGCACAACCGTGCCAGGTAATAGAACTCTTCCATATCCGCAAAGGCGAGCTGCTGTTGCAGAGCCTCCAGCAGATCGAGGAATTCACGCAAGCTGGCAGGCACTTTGGCCCGCCGCACTTCGAGAAAAAAATCAATCAACATAAAACGGCACTCTAAACGAATTTCAGCCGCGACGGCGGGCCATAAACGCCAGCTTCTGCAGCAGGTGCACATCTTGCTCGTTTTTAACCAGAGCACCGTAAAGAGGTGGCAACGCGGAACTGCTGTCTTTATCCTGCAGCATCTTGGCGGTCAGCTCGTCGGCCATCAACAGCTTAAGCCAGTCAATCAGCTCTGAGGTGGAGGGCTTTTTCTTCAGGCCTGGCACCTTGCGCACGTCAAAAAATACTTCCAGCGCGTCCTTAACAACCTGCTGCTGAAGGCCGGGGAAGTGAACATCCACAATGCTTTGCATGGTGGCATGATCCGGAAAGCTGATGTAGTGGAAAAAGCAGCGGCGCAGAAACGCATCGGGCAGCTCTTTTTCATTGTTACTGGTGATGACGATGATCGGGCGCTTGGTTGCTTTTACGAACGTCTGGGTTTCGTAAACGTAGAACTCCATGCGATCCAGTTCCAACAACAGATCGTTGGGAAATTCGATGTCGGCCTTATCAATCTCGTCAATCAGCAACACCACCTGCTCTTGTGCTTCGAACGCTTCCCAGAGTTTGCCTTTGATAATGTAGTTGCTGATGTCGTTGACCTTCGCATCACCCAACTGGGAATCCCGCAGGCGGGACACCGCATCATACTCATACAGGCCCTGCTGAGCTTTGGTCGTTGATTTAATATGCCAGGGAATCAAACGCATACCCAAAGCGCTTGCCATCTCTTCTGCCAGCAAGGTTTTGCCGGTGCCGGGCTCGCCTTTGATCAGCAGCGGACGTTGCAGCGTGATGGCCGCATTCACGGCCATTTGCAGGTCATCGGTGGCTACGTAGTTGTCGGTACCGGTAAACTTCATCTGTGTCATTCCTGTCAGTCGTTAGCAGTTGCTATCCATTACTATAAATTGCCTGAGGCTACTTTTTCGGCTTATCGTCCGGTTCGTTTTCCGGCTCATGCTCACTGGGTAAATCGTCAAATTCAGACAGTTCGAATTCGTCCAGTCCGAATTCTTCATCATCGTCTTCGTTCACCGGCTCAACCAGTTCGGGAATCTCTTCTTCGGGTTCCACCACCGCGGTGGCCGTAGGTATATCTTCCTCTGCCGGCTCTTCTTCTGCCATCACCACCGGCACCTCCGCTTCGATGTCTGCCATTTCCTGCTGCAAATCTTCGAGGCTCTCCGGGTCTTCGCCCGCTGCATCGGCAGCATCAGGCGAGGCACGGCGATTACGCATCAGCAAAATAAGGATGAGCGCCAGAACGACAAGCGCGCCTGCTCCGGCTCCGATCATCCACAGAGGGAAAGGCAGTGCGGATTCAACGCTCGGCTCATCGACCGGTTCGGCTTCAACGGCGGGCGCAGGATCAGCAGGTTTGACCGGCGCCGGCTGGGTTTTCGGTTCAGGCTGAGGTTGCGGCTCTGGCTCCGATTGTGGCTCGGGCTGTATTTCCGGCTCTGGTTCTGGCGGCAACGCTTGCCCGGACTGCTCAGCGAGGCTGATATCAATCGGCGCTCCAATCGCTGGTTCAATCATGCCCACGGGCAAAATGAATTCGGTTGTAGCGGTAAATTTGCGTGCAAACGTTTTGCCATCCGCCACTATATCTATCCTGTACACACCCTCGGCAGGCAGCTTGCTGATAGTATCTGAGTATTCACCCTCTTCAGGCGACGAGTCGACTGAGAGCGTTTTGCTGCCGCTGCTCCCGTCCTCGGACATCAGGCTGAGCTTTACACTCAGCACGTCGAGAAACTCCGGGCTGGTTATCCTGTCCGCTTTTTCAAAAAACCCAACGCGAACGTTGATGGGGGATTCCGGGGTAAACGTTGGGGGAATCTGGCTGACCACCATTCTCAGGTCGCTGACCACCGTTACCTGGCTGCCCTCCCCTAATGCGCCCTTAACGCGCCACTCACCGGACTGGGGCTCGGTAATGGTAACCAGATCATACGCCGCTTCCCGGGCCCAGCGAACGTTGTCAGGCGCAGAGGATTGCGCAAGTGCTTTGCCATCCGGCCCGATCATTTCGAGGCCGGCAGATTCAGCCGCTTCACCGGTTTTAGCCGATCCGCGGAAGATTAACGCCGTAAATTCCTTTACGCCTGCGTCCACCGTGAAGGCATTGCCTTCAATAGGAATCTGCTCCTGCGGCGCTGCGGTATTCAGGGCGCCCAGAAAGGCCAGATTGAGGGCTTCGGCTGTGTCTGCAGTCCGGAAGCTGCCCTTCGATTTATCCGCCAGTGTCTTTAAAAATCCGGCATCGGCCTGATCAGAAAGCGCCACCGTGTGAAAAGTAGCGCCTCTGGCCACCAAGGGCTCAAGCACCTTGCTCACAATTCTTTTTTCTTCAGCCCGGTTTACATCGTCGCTGTCCGAGATGTCGACCTTGCCATCGGTCAGCAGAATAAAATGCGTATTCTCAAGCGTGCCGCCCGTTACATAGTCGTCGCTGGCCGTCTCAATAGCCTTGCCAAGATTGGTGCGCAGCGCTACAGAATTTATTTTCCCGGAGCGATTAATCGCCGTTTCACGCCAGCCCTCGTTCACCTCGCCGTGGGGCACCAGCATGTTTACGTATTGGCCAAAAGTCCAGACCCCTGCTGTGCTCCCTTCGGGTAGCACCCGGGCCAAAAGCCTTACCGCCGGTTGCCGCAAATTATTCGGATCGGTTTCTTTCATGGAACCCGAGATGTCCACAATAATCCGGATATCGGGGCTTTCCGGCAGCGTGAGCTTCGTGGTCTCCTCAGCCCAGAGTGTTGTGGGCAACAGCAGCGCAGCTAAAAAAACCAGCGTCAGGAATCTTGGCATTGTGACTCTCGGGAACATGTTTGGAATTTTATTATTATGGTCGGCAGCGATCTCAGCGCCGGGACAACCGATAGCGCACCATATCCAGAATCCAGACAAGCAGCATGACAAGACCGCCAAGGCCCAGATTGAACAACGCACGCCCGGCAGCATCTGCATCACCAAGAACCAGTTCGTAACCACCGAACAGCCATGCGGGTATCCACCAACCAACCACTTCGGGAGACTCTACCGGCGTCAACAGCAACGCAACCAGCGCAGCCAGTAGCAGCGTGCGAAGACCGTACACCGGCAAAAACCGGAACAGCTTTTTCATCATGAAATAAAACACAACGAAAGCGATAACGTAAGCGGCCCAAAAAATGCCGTAAGCAAGATGTGCGTCAGTATTGATCATTACAGAACCCAGTGAATGATGTGTTCTTCCCAGTCTTCCTCCGCCACCTGATCCTCAAGGATCACTTTGTGGCGTATTGAAATACCAGCTTCGTGAACCGAATCCGGGCTTCCGCTTCGCAGCGGGTGCCAGTCGGCAAGGGGCCTGCCTTCCGCCAGTGTGCGATAGGCACAGGTATAGGGCAGCCAATGATAATCGTTCACCGTGTCCGGTGTCAGTACCGTACAGCCGGGTACCTTTTCCAGGCGATCCGGGTATACCGTGCACCGGCAGGTGTCTTCATTCATATAGCGGCACACCAGATCGGTGTGATACACCTCGCCGGTGTCTTCATCTTCGAGCTTGTTCAGACAGCATTTGCCACACCCGTCGCACAGGGATTCCCATTCTTGTGGCGTCATCTCACTCAGGCGTTTGCGCTGCCAGAACGGGATTTGGGCAATCACGAATTTCTCAGCCCCGGTTTGGTGCGAAAATCGACAACATAGCCATCGCGCTCTTCCGGCATCTGCAGAAAGAAATCCTTATCAGCGATGGTGTTCAGCACCTGTTCACCCGTTGTTCTGGCGAGCTTGCGCTCCGGGGTCAGAATCAGGTCCATCGAGTGTATCGGCTTGCCAAAAATGTCCCTCAGGCTTTCGGGCAACTCGTCCCAAACCTGGCCCCGACGCACATAAATATAGGTATCGCTTTTTTTGCTGCTTCGAAAAACAGACACAAATTCCCGATCTTTCATGATGTCAGAAAACCCTCGATATCGCTCATTACCGGCTTCAGAATTTCAGCGCGCCAGCCCTGAAAAAACGGACTCTCTGCCATGCTCCGATCCTGAAATACTTTTTCAAGACGCTTTCTGGGAGCAAGCAATTCAATAGGAATATCAGACGCTTCCGAGGCCTTTCTAAAAATTTGCTTTAATTGCTTAAACCTCACCTGCTGATCCCGATTCAAAGGCGGCGCAATGGGTTCAATCCCGGAGTTATCGGCCTTGCGCCCCTCGTCAACAAGCTCAAGCAACGCGTCGCCATACCGGCGAACCACACCCGCTGGAACACCCTGAATTGTTGACATCTCGCTGAGCGATTTTGGCAAACGGTCTGCAATCGCAATAAGAAGAGGATCCGCCACCACCCTGCCCCGTGGGCGATCACGCTCTCTGCTTTCCAGCTCCCGCCACACCACCAGCTTCCTGAGCACCACCTGCTGCTGGGCCGTTAATGCCCAACCACCACGAAGGCGGAGATAATGATTGTTCGGGTCGTCCTGATCTGCAAGTTCGTCGGCAAAACGCGTGGATTCTTCCACCAGTGCCGCTTCCAGCCCGCGCTCCCGCAGATGCGCCGTTACCCATTGATGCATGGGCGAAAGAAAGCGAATGTCGTCGACGGCGTAACGCTGTTGGGCGTCACTCAGAGGGCGAGAGATCCAGTCAGAGCGAGTGACGGATTTATCCAGCGCCTCACTAAAAAGCTGCTCAACCAACCGCGCATACCCCAGAGAGAAACCGGCACCCGCCATCGCCGCGCCTATCTGAAGGTCCACAACGCCTTTTGGGCGTATTCCCAGCCAATCCCGAAAAAGCTCGAGATCCTCACTCATGGCATAGAGCAGCTTGGTCACGCCAGGGTCTGCGATCGTCGCCCGAAAACGGGCAGACTGTTCTGCCACTTCCGGGTCTACCAGGCAAAATCGATCACCAAGGCCTAACTGAACCAACCCGGGAATCGGGTAAAAGGTGTTCACCCGCTCAAATTCGGTGTCCAGAACCAGGGGCAGGCCCGGAGCACTGTCCAGCCAGGCATCCAGTTCTTCCGGCGATGGAATCCAGTCAATCGTGTCAGGTGCCGGGGGAACAGCAATAGCCGGTGCAGAAAAAGTCATAGAAAAAGCCAGTTAAAGGCGCCGTGAAATGCCTGACGCGGAATCAGTCCAGCAGAGGTTTTCTGCCGCGAAACGCATGGGTGAGCGTAAAGCCATCAACGTAGCCAAGCTCGCCACCCACCGGTATGCCGTGGGCAAGGCGCGTGATGAGGATATTTGAGCCGTCGAGCCGGTCGGAAATATAGTGGGCCGTTGCTTCACCCTCAACCGTCGGGTTGGTTGCAAGAATAAGCTCGGTAACACCTTCGGAACGAACTCTGCGCAAAAGCCGTTCAATACCAATGTCGTCAGGCCCCACGCCATCAATGGGTGACAGGTGACCCATCAAAACAAAATAGCTGCCTTTATAATCTCCCGCCTGCTCAATCGCCAGCAAATCTGAGGGGCTCTCCACGACGCACAGCGTGCCGTTCGTGCGCACCGGGTTTTTGCAAATGCCACACATTTCAGTATCGGAAAAGTTCTGACAGCTTTCGCATCGACGCACACCCGTCATGGCTGTGCTCAAAGCCTCAGAAAGCCGGGTTCCGCCAGAGCGCGCCCGCTCAAGCAGATGGAAAGCCATGCGCTGAGCGGTTTTCTGACCAACACCCGGTAAACACCGAAGCGATTCGACAAGTTCATCAACCAGTGGGCTGAACGCCATGAAACACCCTCAAACTGCGGTTCAGTAAAATGCCTTAAAACGGCATCTTGAAGCCGGGTGGCAATCCCATACCAGACATCATGCCCGACATTTTATCTTTCTGATTGGCCTCCACCCGACGCACGGCATCGTTAATGGCGGCCGCCAGCAAATCTTCCAGGATGTCTTTCTCCTCAGACATCAAAGAGGGATCAACTTCCACCTTGCGAACATCGTGGCGGCCATTCATGGTAACTTTTACCAAGCCTGCGCCGGCTTCACCGATTATTTCGACTTTTGCAGCTTCTTCCTGGGCCTTTTGCATGTCTTCTTGCATTTTTTGGGCCTTTTTCATCAGGCCACCCATATCGTTCATCATGCCTTTATCTCCTGTTTGTATCTGTCGGCCTAATACTGTCTTCCACGACCGTAGCCTCAAATCGCTCCACAATGGACCTTACCAGCGGATCGTTACGGATAGATTCCTCAGCAGCTGCCTGACGCGTTACGCGTAAGCGCTCCTCAAAAGCCGCCGGCGTATCAGGCCCCGGATCGCCCTTCTCTATCTGTAATTGAATGGCGTCGCCGAAATGATTTCTCAAGGCTGCCAGAATCTTTTCTTCATGCCGTGCGTTAAGCAGCCGGGCGTGGCCATCGTCGATCAACAGCGTGATGATGTCACCGGACCGAGACATGGCCCCGTGACCGGCCAGGTTGCCGGGCATGCCGACAATGCCCAGATTACGAAAATCCCGTTCCCAGACAAATTCCCCGCTTGCTGTGGGCGCCGGTGCAGCTTCAATTTCCGGCGCAGGCGCAGGCTCTGGCTCTGGCTCTGGCTCTGGCTCTGGCTCTGGCTCTGGCTCTGGCTCTGGCTCTGGCTCTGGATAATCAGGGCCGGCTTCTGCTTGAGCATCAAGGCTTGCAAGCCAGTCATCGTCTGCAACTGGCTCAATGGCCGCAGGAGCCGGTGCGGGCTCAGGTTCTTCCCGGGCTTCACCCTCAACGCCTGAGCCTGCATTGCTCACCGCAGGTGGCGCACGCCGGTCAGAGCCAGGGCGAAATGCCAGCATGCGCAGCAGCGTCATCTCGAAGCCCATGCGGGCGTCAGGGGTAATCGCCAAATCCTTCCGGCCCACCAGCGCTGCCTGATAAAACAGCTGGGTGTCTTCCGCGCTCAGCCTGCGCGCCAGCGACTGCACCTGGGCTGCGTCGCCGAGTACATTATCGGCGCTGCCTGGCACAACCTGCTCCATGGTCACGCGGTGGAACAGCGACAGAAGATCCGCGAGTATGATGCTGTAGTCCGGTGCAAAATCCGAAATCCGGCTAATCTCTGTCAGTAAGCCCGGCCCGTCACGATCGACCAGTGCACTGACAATCCGCTCGATATCTTGCTGGTCAATGGTACCCAGCATACTGCTGACGTCACGGGCAGAAAGCGTCTGGTTGCCGAAGGCAATGGCTTGATCCGTCAGGCTCAGGGCATCGCGCATGCTGCCGTCAGCGGCGCGGGCCAGCAGCCAGAGCGCCGGCTCTTCAAACGGAATCTGTTCGGCGGTCAGAACCTTGGTCAAATGGCCCGCAATGTGCTCCGGCGTCATGCGCTTCAGGTTGAATTGCAGGCAGCGGGAGAGAACGGTTACGGGCAGTTTTTGGGGGTCGGTGGTTGCCAGCAGGAACTTCACATGTTCCGGCGGCTCTTCAAGCGTTTTGAGAAACGCGTTGAACGACTGATTGGTAAGCATGTGCACCTCATCAATGAGGTACACCTTATAACGGCCCCGGCTGGGCGCGTACTGAACGTTGTCAGTCAGCTCCCGCATATCGTCCACACCGGTGCGCGACGCGGCGTCGATCTCAATCAGGTCCACGAAACGACCTTCCTGAATCTCCACGCAGCTGGAACACGTGCCACATGGCCGCGAGGTAACGCCGGTATCGCAGTTAAGACAACGGGCCAAAAGGCGTCCGATGGTGGTTTTACCCACTCCCCGGGTGCCGGTGAACAAATAGGCATGGTGCAGGCGCTGGTTGTCCAGAGCGTGAATTAACGCTTGAAGAACGTGTTCCTGGCCCACCATGTCTTCAAAGGTGCGGGGGCGCCATTTACGGGCAAGTACCTGATAGCTCATGTTCCGCCAAATGCTGAGAAAAACGCCTGCAACTTTAGCATGGACAAGAGTGGGTAAGAAGCTGTTAGGAACTTTAAGCGGTTACTAAAAATCAGAAGGGAAAATCTGGGGGTGGCTCCATCAGCGACACTCCGGCACACAATTCCACCGCTGCGGCTGCTCCCTTCCGGGCCTGACCGGGTTCGCGGTTTCATGTTGCGGAGGCACCAATGGAGCCACCATAACGGCGTTTCAGGACAAACTCCCCGAAAGCGGCGCGAATGTTAACAAAAGGGTTTACGGACTACAACAGGAACGGAATCTCATCCTGCCGAAACCAGCATGCCAAGCTGTAACGCGTGCGGTGAGCTTCCAGAACCCCATGACGAATTTCCTCACTCATGAACAGCACAACCCTGCCCATTTCAGGCAATATCACCGCATCACTTGCATTGTTGTTTGTCCGGCCATAAATCTGCAACGCACCGCCATCCCCGGGCTGCCAGTCATCATTCAGATACAATACAAAGCTGACGATGCGCGAGGCCCGCCCCTGAAAGCTGTCCACGTGGGCCGTGTAGAAATCACCGCTGTGGTAAGTCGCATAGTGGGCCTCGACGCGCTTCAGACCCAGAAACAACCGCTGGTTCAAGCCCACCCGCAGGTCTTCGAGACATTCGAACAAGGCCAGTTGAGCGGGCGTTGCGCCCTGAAGCCAGGCAATTTTGTCCCGTCGCACCGATCGATCCCGAACAGGCGCGCTACCACGCCCGATACCGGCTGCCTTAAGCGCATCGCTCTGATCAAGAACAATGATTTCCTGCTGCAGCGACTGCAACAGTTGTGAGCCAAGCCATGGCGTCATATCGAAGCTCATCCAGCCATGCTCGCTCAGGCCATCGGCAAGATCGTCTAACCATCGCGCTACATCCAATGACATTCCTTTAACATAGTCTTTCGTGGAGAAACCCGCCGCGACTGTCGCCCCTGACCCCGTTTTGATTTACCCTCTGATCAGGCAGCAACACTTAAGCGCGGAACCGCACCTTATGTCCGAGAGTAGCAACACGCCACCTTTATCGCTTTCTCCCGGCCAATGGTCCTTTACCCGCTGGAACACAATCGGACAACTGGAGGCGCTGGAGGTTCATCACCCTCTCTTTGAAGCCACCGTGTTTTTGCAGGGTGCGCATCTCACCCGGTTTATCCCGGAGAACGAACCCGACTGGCTATGGCTTAGCCCTGATGCACGCTTTGAACCCGGCCGAGCTATTCGGGGAGGCATTCCGGTGTGCTGGCCCTGGTTCGGTGACCCCGAGCGCAATGCGCCCGAGGTGAGAAAGCGGATAAAAACGCCCAATCCTCACGGATTTGCCCGCACCAGCCTCTGGAAACTGGAGGACGTAAGAGAAACCGCCCACGAGGTAGAAATAAGCCTGTCTCTGAACGCCAACGACGACTTTGCCGACCTGTGGACCGGCCACGCCCTGGCCCTGTTAACGTACAACTTTTCAGTGCGCGGCTGCCAGCTTGCCCTGACCACAACCAATCTCAGCGATGGTCCACTGGCGCTTAGCCAGGCATTGCACACCTACTTGCCAACAACCGACATCACACGGTCAAGAGTATTGGGCCTTGGCTACAGCCACTATATTGATACTCTCAAAAACTGGGAATACTGCACTCAAGATGGCCCCGTGTATTTTGAGGGCGAGACCGATCGAATATACGAAAGCGGCGAGCCACTGACCGTTGTAACGCCGGGCGCCAGCCGAAAACTCAACGCGGTTGGGAGCGACTCTACCGTGGTCTGGAACCCGGGCCCTGACAAAGCCAAAACGCTCAGCGATTTCTCGAACGATGCCTGGCAGACAATGCTCTGCGTAGAAACGGCCAATGCCGCCAGCGATTATCGCGTGCTTAATGAGGGCCAAAACCACACACTTGGGCTGTTGATCAGACGCGGCTGAATGTTGATATCGAGGGAGTTCACATGGGCCTGACATCGTTTCTGAAATCCCGGCTGGTTCCGGAAGCACTGCACAAACAGATTAATCACATCGGTAAACCCATGGGAACACTGGGATACGACCCTTGGGGCTACAATAACGAGACGTTCAAATACGGCTTTTCACTGACAAAACCGATTTACGAAAAATACTTCCGCACAGAGGCCCACGGCGTTGATCACATGCCCGCTGAAGGGCCTGTACTGATTGTAGGAAATCACAGTGGGCAACTGCCGATTGATGGCCTGCTCGTTGGGTACGCACTGGCCTCCCGCGAAAAAAACCCACGCATTCCCAGAGCCATGATTGAACGCTTCTTTCCCACTGTGCCCTGGCTTGGCAATCTGTTGAACGAAGTAGGCGCCGCATTGGGCGACCCGGTAAACTGCGCCAGAATGCTTGCCAATAACGAAGCCATTATTGTGTTCCCCGAAGGCATACGCGGCTCTGGAAAACTCTATCGCGACCGCTACAAACTGCAGCGCTTCGGCTGTGGGTTCATGCACCTGGCCATTAAATATAAGGCTGCCATCGTGCCCGTCGGTGTGGTGGGCTGCGAAGAAAGCATTCCTGCCATCGCCAACATCAAGCCCTTGGCCAAAGCACTGGGCCTTCCTTATCTTCCCGTCGCCATGCCCGTCATTCTGCCCGCCAAAGTTCACTTGAATTTCGGGGCGCCTATGTATTTTGATGGGGAAGATATTTCCGAAGAGCAGATAAAAGAGCGCGTTGAGCAGGTAAAAACGGAAATAAAACGGCTGATCGACAAAGGACTGGCAGAACGAAAAGGGGTGTTTTGATGACGGATGCGACAACCAAGCAACGCAAACCTCATATCCTGGTAACCGGCGCGGCGGGCGCACTGGCACAACAGGTCATCAAACGGCTGAGGGCAACCTGCAGCATCGTGGCCGTTGATGCCCGGGAGCAGGTATATCTCGGCGACGATATTCCCAGTTACTGTATCGATTTCAACCAGCGCATTTTCGAAGATCTTTTTCGCCGCTACCCGTTTGACAGCGTTATTCATCTCGGGCGCATTAGCTCAAGCCAACTCACCCGGATGCGGCGCTACAACGCCAACGTACTGGGCACCCAAAAGCTGTTGGATCTGAGCCACAAATACGGCATTAGCCGCATACTGGTGCTGTCCACCTACCACGTATACGGAGCCATGGCCTACAACCCCGGCCTCATCGACGAGGCGGCGCCCATGAAAAGCGCCGGCCTGAGTGCCGATCTGATTGATTCCGTGGAACTGGAGAACCTGGCAAACCTCTACCTTTGGCGCTTTCCGGAACTGAATATCAGCATCCTGCGCCCCTGCAACATCGTGGGCCCAGGTGTTCGCAACACGATGAGCAGCGTGCTTTCCAGTCATCGCGCCCCGGTACTGGCAGGGTTCTCACCCATGATGCAGTTCATCCATATCGACGACATGGCCGATGCCATCGTGCTGGCCTCCCAAAAGCCGGTCCGGGGCATATTCAACGTAGCGCCGGATGACTGGGTCGCTTATCAGCGAGCACTGAAAATCTGCGGCTGCAAGCGCATTCCGGTGCCCTCTATTCCGCCGGTTTTACCAAAACTAATATCTCGCGCACTGCGCTTACGCAGCTTTCCGGCCCACCTTATGGATTTTTTCAAGTATCCCGTGGTCATTGATGGGCGAGGGTTTTCAGAGGAGTTCGGATTCAAACCGAAACGGCCGCTAAAGGAAATATTCCGGTTTTATCGGGATAATAAGACGCCTTTGTAGCTCTTATGTAGCTCTTATGTAGCTCTTCCGTTCAGAATCCGTCCATTGCGGTCCAATCCGGAAGTTGCACAGAATTGCTACCCACCTCACACTAACTTCATTCAGGTAACAGGCCGTTTACATGCTTCCAGATCTGAGCGTGATAAGCCACGGCGCGGCAGCCGCGGTGTACGCAATACTTGCGGTACTTGTCGGCACCCGCTATCTGAGGCGCGACATAGATCGGGCGTTATTTCTGGCTGCCCTTGTCACGACACTTTGGGCATCCACGCTGGTCACTCAAAGCCTTTGGGGGCAGCCCAGCTTTTTTATTCGCTACCTGCTCGAACTGCTCCGTGATACCGCATGGATCCTGCTTCTGTTCGCCATGCTTCGAGACACCTTCAGACACGGGCGCTTGAGTGGGCCCATCAAAAAATTTCTGGGCATCGCAACGGCCATTCTGCTCATCACCCTGATCGTGCTCGGCAGCCTGGAATTTTTGTTTGGCATGGCCTTATTAGACGGGAAAACCAAACTCATTGGGCAGATTGCCCTGTCGCTTCTCGGCCTTTCGCTGGTCGAACAGATATGGCGCAACGCACCTGCTTTTGGCCGGTCCAGCATGAAATATCTGTGCATCGGTACCGCCACGATCTTTATTTTTGATTTTTTGATGTACGCCGACGCCCTGCTGTTTGGCAAGATCGCCGACTCCTTCTGGAACGCCCGCGGCTTTGTCAACGCCGCGCTGGTGCCGCTGTTTGCCATTAACGTCATCAACACCCGCAAGCAACCCATCGACTTTCAGCTTTCCCGGTCCGCCGTCTTTCACGCCGGCACTCTGGTATTGGCGGGTGCCTACCTGCTTCTGCTGTCTGTTAGCGGCTATTACGTGCGTATTCTCGGCGGTCATTGGGGCGAGGCCTTACAGGTACTTTTGTCAGCCGTTGCGCTGGTATTTTTGACCACTCTGGTACTGTCCCGGCGCTTGCGAGCAAAGCTGATGGTGCTGATCAGCCAGAACTTTTTCGACTACAAATACGACTATCGTGAAGAATGGTTGAAAATGACCAAAGATCTGTCGGATCTCAGCGACGAGCCTCCCCTTCCTCTGCGCGCAATCCGCATTCTGGCGGGGCTGGTTGAAAGTAACGCGGGTGCAATCTGGCTAAAAAGCGAACAGGGCTCATACACCCTCAAAGAGTCAGCCAATCTTGCCACGCCCAGATACACCGTCATTGATGAAGACTCGGATCTGGTGCGTTTTTTCTCCAAAAAAGAATGGATTGTAAATCTGGATGAATACCGGGCAGATCCCGTAAGTTATGACCTGCTTGAGATTCCGGACGCCATCTCCAGAACGCCAGACGCCTGGCTGGTCATACCGCTTTACCTTGGCAATAGACTGTACGGCATTGCCATGATAGGCAGCCCCTACGCTCGGGTAGACCTTAATTGGGAGAACTTCGATCTCATCAAAGTGGTCGCCCGCCAAACGTGTAACCTGCTGGCGCAAGCGGACTCACAGAATCGATTATCCCGGGCGATGCAGTTTGAAGCGGTCAGCAAAGCCTCGGCGTTTATGGTTCACGATCTGAAAACCGTGATCGCACAGCTGTCACTGCTGGTGAACAACGCACAAAAACACAGAAACAACCCTGCATTTATCGATGACATGATTAACACCACGGATCACGCGGTCAACAAAATGACCAACCTTGTGGACCACATCCGTAAACCCTCTGCAAACACCGATCAGGATGATAAAGCGCTGGACCTCACCCAACTGGTAACCAGCCTTTTAGAGCACTACAAGCGACAGAACCCGTTCCCCAGCCTCGACGGAACACCGCCAAAAATCCTGATCAAAGCAGATTCCCTGCAATTGAGGAGCGTTCTGGGCCACCTGATCCAGAACGCCCAGGATGCGACGCCGCCCGATGGAGAGGTTACACTGTCTCTCAAAATTGCGCGGGGGAACGTTGTGCTGTTTATTCAGGACAGTGGTTGCGGCATGACAGACGATTTTATCAATGACCGGCTGTTCAAACCCTTCGAAAGCACAAAAGGCCTCACCGGCATGGGCATTGGCGCCTACCAGGCGCGGGAATACATCCACAAAATCGGCGGCACACTCGACGCAACAAGCGAGCCAGGCGTGGGCTCCTGCTTCTCCATTCGTATCCCCCTGGCTGAAAGACCACTCGACGGCGCTGCAAAAGTGAATGAACGATCAATTTCTGACGCTCCGAGTTCTCAGGAGCTTGCCGATTAAATGGCGATTAACTTCAATTGACCAATCGGCCATTGCAAAGTGCCAATGTTCAGTTAAGAATCAAAGGCTGTGGACCACCTTAAACAAGGGAATTGTTGCTGTTGTGACTAGACGACTGCTTATCGTAGAGGATGACCCCGGGCTGCAAAGCCAGATGCGCTGGTGCTTTAGCGAAGATCTGGACGTGTTTGTCGCCTCGGACCGTGAAGCTGCTCTTGCAGCGCTTCGGCGTGAGGAGCCTGATGTTGTGACACTGGACCTGGGCCTTCCGCCAGACCCGGGCGGGGCGACAGAAGGCTTCGCGTTACTGGAGGACATTCTTCGACTTGCACCTTTGACCAAGGTGATTGTGGTCACCGGCCGCGAAGACAAGGAAAACGCCGTGAGGGCCATCGGCATGGGTGCCTCCGATTTCTATCAGAAGCCCCTGGATGCCGATATTCTCAACTTTGTGGTGAACAGAGCCTTCCGGCTTGCTGAATTAGAGCGCGAAAACCAGGATTTATCGCGGCAAAGCAACGGCACAAACATCAAAGGCATTATCGCCGCAAGCCCGCAAATGATGGCCGTATGCCGCACCCTGGAAAAGGTCGCGCCCACCGATGTAACCACCCTCATCATCGGTGAAACCGGCACGGGTAAAGAAGTGCTCGCGCGCGCGTTGCACAACCTCAGCCCCCGGGCCGGCAAGGTATTTGCCGCCATCAACTGCGCGGCCATTCCCGAAAATCTTCTGGAAAGCGAACTGTTCGGCTTCGAGAAAGGTGCCTTTACCGGCGCAACCCAAGCCAAAAAAGGCAAAATTGAAAGCGCTAACGGTGGCACCCTCTTCCTCGATGAAATTGGCGACATGCCGATACCACTGCAAGCGAAGCTGTTGCGGTTTTTGCAGGAGCGTGTTGTCGACCGAGTGGGCTCAGTAAAGCCGATACCGGTTGACGTCCGTGTGGTGTGCGCAACCCACCGGAACGTAAACCAATTGATCGAAAGTGGTGATTTCCGAGAGGATCTTTACTACCGAATAAGCGAAATAACGCTTGATATACCGGCCGTCAGAGAACGAGACGGCGACGCGCTGGTCATCGCACGCTCCTTGCTCAAATCCCTCGGCAAGGAAATGGATCGCCAAAACCTCACCTTCTCCGAAGACGCCATCAACGCCATTAGCCATTACCCCTGGCCGGGCAACGTGCGAGAAATGATCAACAAGGTGAAGCGGGCCATTATTATGGCCGATAGCAAGCGGATCACCAGCGAGGATCTGGAGTTGACAGCGAACGAGGAGCCAGGCACAAGCCATCTGAACCTTCGCCAGGTGCGAGAGCAGGCGGAACGAAAAGCCATCCTGCAAGCACTTCAGACCAGCGGCTTCAACATGACACAGGCCTCGAAGCTTTTGGGTGTAACCCGCCCGACTCTCTACAACCTTACCGATAAATACAAAATTGACACATCGGCAGAAACGTCGGAAGTCTAGGAGCAGGCTTATATGATGACAAAGAAATCGATACAAAAATCACTTCCAGGCCTGATACTTGCCGGCAGCCTGCTGGTTGCATTCCCGCTGCTCTCGGGGTGCAATAATAATACCGGTTCTTCAGAAGCGCTTTCACACATTTCCCGGGCTGAGACCTACTCCGAACAAGGCCAATTTCGCTCCGCCCTGCTTGAAATCAAGAATGCCATCCAGAAAGACCCGAACAATGTGGAACACATTCTGCGCCTGGCAGATTTGTATCTGCAGGTGGGCGCTGCGAAAGAAGCTTCAGAACTGCTCAAACCCTGGCTGCAAGAAAATCCGGAAGCTGTTGCCCTTACCTTGGCGCGCGCCTACGTAGACCAAGGCAAGCAGCTCTCAGCAACGGAAACCCTTGCGCTGCAAACGCCGAGCTCCCCGGAAGACGAACTGGAAGCGTCACTGATCCGTGCAGAAGCCCTGCGTCGATCCGGAGAACTGGCCAAGGCGCTGGCACTTTTCGATGACCTGGCCACCAGCAACCCATCCAACACCGAAGCGATCACCGGTCTTCTTCAAACCCAAGTCAATCTGAACAAAGACACACGAGCTATAGAAATCGCGGATGCGTGGATCGCGAAGAACGGAAAAACCTCCGATGTTTTATTCTGGAAAGGCCTGGCCCAATACCGTCTGAATCAGCTTGAACAAGCATCAGACACATTAACGGATGCCGTTGGTGTGCTGCCGACATCCGATATTTTCCTGCCGGTACGTCGCAATGTGCTGACCACGCTCTCCCGGGTACTCACCGAGCAAGGGCAGATGAGCGATGCGCAGATCTACAATCGCATTCTGGTAGAAAATCAGAACGCTGGCGCACAGGCGCAAGGCGAAGCAGCCATGGCCGCCATCAAAGAGGGCAAGCTTGAAGAAGCGAAAACGATTCTGCGCGACACCCTCAAGATGGATCCGGAAAACGAACAGGTCGCCATGCTACTGGGAGCCATTTCTGCAGGTACCGGCGAGCTGGAAGAAGGCGCTCAGTTGCTTACAGAAAACCTCGACCCCGAAACAACCCCTACCCAGTTCATCAGAGCCGCCACAATGGCCCAGATTGACGTTGGAGATCGGGAAGCCGCCCTGAAAACCCTGGATCGGGCCGTGGAAGCTCGCCCTAACGACAACGAACTGCTGGCCATGCAGGGCATTCTGGCCCTCAGCCTTCCAGACCATGAGGAAAGCGGCATTGCGAACCTTAGCAAAGCCATCAGCAATGAGCCTGAACGCGTGCGACTCAGGCTTGCACTGGCAAGGCACTACCTGCAGAACAACGAACCCGAGCAGGCGCTCGGGCAACTGCGAATGGCGTTCACCTCCAATCCTTCGGATTGGGCTACCACCAGCACCTATCTGAACGTGCTGATTCAGCAAGGAGAGAAACAGGAAGCGGGTGAAATTCGCGACTCGCTGCTCAACGGTTACGGAAATCAGCCCCGGGCCATTTTGCTGGCAAGCCTTGCAGATGTTCAGCTCGGCAACCTGGGCGAAGCCACAACACGGCTTGAAAAACTGGTCAAAGAAAGCCCAAAACTGCAGGCGCCCATGGTTGCGCTTGCCAGCCTCTATGCCAAATCCGGCAAGCGCGAAAGCGCCGTCAACTTGCTGGTAGAAGCCGCCGCAATCACGCCGGATACGATACGCCCTCTACAACAGGCGGGACAAATCTACGGCCAGGATCACAATGCAGCGGAAGTCAGAACCTGGCTGACAGAGGTTGCCAAAACCCATCCGGAACTCAAGCGCAACACCGACACCCTCACTGCGCTGATAGACATCACCCAAGGCGACCTCAAACAGGCTCGATCTACCCTCGCCCAATGGGAGAATTCCGAATCTGAAACCGTGAAGCGTGCCTACGGCCAACTGCTCGTTGCCGAAGCCAAGGCCGCGGTCAGTAATGAGGAATGGAAAGAAGCACGGGCCAAAGCTGCCGAAGCCATTGCGCTGGAACCCCAAAATCTCGGGTTCGCGATGCTGCCAGTGGGCATTGCGCAAATGGAAGGCAACATGGATGACGCCCTCGCAGCGCTTGATGCCGTTGAGAAAACCCACGGCAAAGTGACCGCCACCGTGCTGTCACGGGCAAAACTACTCCAGCAACAAAAAGGGCCAAGTGCAGCTTACGAATACCTCGCTGAACAATGGCAATCCACAAAAAATACCCAGCTGATGCCGCTCCTCATGGGACTTGCAAAATCGCAAGCCCCAGACTCACTCGAAGGGCTAACGGAAAGCTGGCTTAACGAAGCCCCGCAAAATCCCGGCGCGCACATGGCAAGAGCCGAATGGTTAATGAGCGACAACCAGGAAGCCGAGGCAGCCAAACACTATGAGGCCATTCTTGCACGGCAACCGAATAACGTTGCGGCACTGAACAACCTGGCCTGGATGCTTCGCGAGAAGGATCCCGACCGCGCATTGAAACTGGCCAAGCGGGCAAATGAACTGGAATCCAACAACCCTGCGATTCTGGATACCTATGGCTGGATTCTTCACCTGACCGGGCGGCACGCAGAAGCCAAAGCAGCCATAGAAAAAGCGGTTGCCCTTGCATCAGGCAATGAGGAAATAGCAGCACATCTTGAAACCGTGAAAAAGGCCTTATAAAGAAAATCGGCGTTGGCGGTAAAGCGTTGGAAAAATAGAGGCCTGAGGCGTAAAGCTTTCAGGTCTTTTTTTATTTCAGTGCCGGAATTCTTTACGTTTTAAATGCGCAATATTAGTAAACACGCTTTAAATCATAAGCTTGAAAAGATGGCACACTAATCGCTTTAAATTAATTCAATATCGGGCAGTCCCGGTAGCACACCGAACCATCTTATGGCAGTAGAGTTGTACAACCGGAGAAATACTCATGAAAATTCAAAACACTATTTTGGCAGTTGCCGCTCTGACTTTAAGTTCGGCAGCAATGGCGGTGCCTACGTACACAGCGACCTATCTTGGCAACGATTGCGTGTCAACGATGGGCGCAACCTGCGCAGATCTTGGCAGCACTATGAGCGGAGTTTCCGGAGGCGCTGTCATCGCTCCGGCAACCAGCGTATCAGGTGTGGCTAAGCGCCCGGGTGACGATACGTCCAATGGCGCTCAAGTACTTTCTTACAACGTGACCAGCCGGAATAACAACCCGGTAGGCGCAGCAACTGACATCGTCATTACTGGATTGGACGGCGCCTTCGATTTTTACTGGGGTTCCATTGATAGCTACAACATTGTCGACTTCTACCTGGGAGCAGACAAAGTTTCCTATAACGGAAATCAGGCTTTCGCAGCCACTGGCGCAGCAGGAACCGCAGCGAACTTTAACACCGATGGTTACTTCTCTTTCTCGGGAATATTCGACAAGGTGGTACTGAGCAGCTCAGGTGGCGTAGCTTTCGAAGTGGCTCGTGCAATGTCAGTGCCTGAGCCCGGCACCTTCGCACTCTTGGGCCTTGGCCTTGCGGGCCTCGGTGCAGCGCGCCGTCGTCAGAAAGCCTGATTACGATACGTTAGAAAAAAGCCAGCGCAAGCTGGCTTTTCTCGTTTACGTAATGTCTTTACGCCTTGACTTGATTGGAAAAGCAAACTTAACTGATTTAACATTTATTCACAAAAATACCAGTTATTAATTTTGCAAGAATTATCGCTAACTGTTTGTTTAAAAGTTATTTTTTCCCGAAAAGCGTCTTCAAAACCTTACCGATACGACATGTTTTGTCAATACTATCTCGATTATACTTTTGCGTAATTAATGGACACCTTGACAGCACACCTCAACTAGGCAGTCGTTAAAGTCATCGATGAACCGTGGAAGCGCGAGTGACTAATATTTCGATCGAATCTGCAATTGCAGAATGGACTACTATCTTGGGTGAATCGGGAGTCGTCGCGGCTAGCACGGCAGGCTTCGGCGCCTCCACAACAGGAACGAAACGTTCTATTCCTGCGGTGCTCCGCCCGGAAAACCAGGAGCAGGTTGCGGCGGTTCTGCAAATTGCCCAACGGTGGCAGGTCGCCGTCTATCCCGTGAGCACAGGCAATAATTGGGGCTACGGTAGCGCCAACCCGGTTGAAAACGACTGCGCTATCCTTGATCTTGGCCAGTTCGACCGTATTTCCGATTTTGATCCCGAAATGGGTGTAGTCACGGTTGGGCCAGGCGTAACCCAAGGTGCCCTAAGAGAGTTTCTGGATCGGCATGATGGCAATTACCTTGTTCCGGTAACCGGTGCGGGCCCCACATGCAGTATCCTTGGCAACGCCCTTGAGCGCGGCTACGGAATCACGCCGATTACTGACCACTTTGCGGCAGTCACAAAGATAGAAGCCATCCTGCCAGACGGCAGCCTATACCGAACGCCGCTCAGCGAACTTGGCTGCGCGGAAGTAGACGGGCTTTTCAAATGGGGCGTTGGTCCTTATCTTGACGGACTATTTAGCCAAGGGAACTTTGGCGTGGTGGTTAATATGACCATCGCCCTTGCGCCAGTTCCCGAAACCGTAACGGCTTTTTTCTTTTCAACAAAAGACGACGCCAAGCTCGAGGCCCTGGTACCCACAATCAGGGCCGTATTGCGAGCGCTGGGCGGAACGGTTGTGGCCATAAACTTGCTCAACAGCCAGCGCGTGCTCTCGATGATGGCGCCCTTTCCGGAAGACAAAGCCGTTGACGGTGTTTTACCTGCCCACGAAGTGGCTAGCCTCGCAAATAGCCATGGTGTGCCCGCGTGGAGCGGCGTAGGCGCGATTTATGCGTCAAAGGAAGTAGCGGGAGCAGCCAGACGCACGCTGCGGCGCCTTCTCGGCCCCGTCACCGATCGCCTCATTTTTATAAACCGACGGAAAATCACGGTGGCACGAAAAATCGCCCGTGTAATGCCTGGCAGGCTGGGTACCCGGGTTAAGGGCATGGCCGATACGCTCGCCGGCGCCCTGGAAATCATGCACGGCTCCCCCAACGATGTTGCGCTGGCATTGGCATATTGGCGTTCAGGCGCCCTGCCCGAACCTGGGCAACCGAAAAACCCGGCACGGGACGGCTGCGGGCTTATCTGGTTCGCGCCACTGGTGCCAATCCGAGGCCAAGACGTTCGCCGCTACATCACAATGATTGAAAGAATTTGCCCACAGTACGGTCTCAACCCGCTCATTACACTAACCACCGTAAACGACCGCTGCTTTGACTCAACCGTTCCTTTGCTCTTTGATCGCAGTAACCCGGATGCAGCAGCGCGGGCCAACGCCTGTTATCGCGCACTGTGCGAGGCGGGACAAATAGAAGGCTTCCTGCCTTACCGTCTCAACGTCGATGCGATGGACATCCTGAATACCAGTGGCTCTGCCTTCAGCCGCCTCACCAGCAAGCTGAAAGCCGCAGTCGACCCAAATTCCATTCTGGCGCCCGGACGTTACGTGCCCAGAATCAAAAAGATTTCCGAGGTCTGATGTGCTGTTACCTCGATACAACCGGCGCACGCCCCCAAACTTGGGTTCAGGCTGCGTTTTTTCACCACAACGATCGGCACAACAGCTCCCCGACAGGGAAGATGAGGAACTCAAAATGCACCAAAGCGCACAAACTCAAGAAGACGTCAGTAACATTTTCAATTCCGTATTCGATGTCCATTTGGCGACCTCGCCAGAGGAGATTAACGAGGTCTTCGAACTTCGGTATCAGGTTTACTGCATTGACCGACCTTTTGAAGACCCCAATTGCTTTGTCGATAAACGCGAGCACGATGAATACGACCAGCGATCTGCTCACGCTCTGATCAGGTACCGAACAACAGGGGACATCGTAGCCGCCGTTCGTATCGTTATGGCGGGAGATACCCCGGAAGACGCTTATTTTCCCATGGAAGGTCACTGTATCCATCAAATGGACCAGCAAGCACGGGACGCGTTTGCGGGCACACGCCGCAGGCAGGTGGCAGAAATTTCCCGGATGGCGGTCAGCCGTGATTTTCGACGGCGCCTCAATGAGGATAAAACAGCCTCTGGCGTTACCGATTTCGCGTGCTATAGCGATTCAGAAAATGGCAAGCGCGCACTGCCCTATATCAGTTTGGGGCTTTTCGCTGCAATTCTACAGATGTCGGTCAAACACGGCATAACCCACTGGACAGCGGCTATGGAGCCAGCACTGCTGCGCATGTTGAAGCGATTTGGTGTGGAATTTGATCACGTGGGCCCGGTGATCGAATATCACGGGCGCCGACGCCCGGCCTTCACTGAAGCTGCGTCAATGCTTGAAAGTGCAAGGAAGCTTCGCCCGGATGTCTGGTCGCTTGTGACGAACAATGGCCAACAACTTCCGGCAAAACCGATGGCCAACTACGAGGCAAACGACAGAAGGGTTGCCTAATTCCTGATCGTTTCAAAACCCGACTATAAAAAAACCCCAGCTCAATTTAGGCTGGGGTTTTCTTTTAACAACTTTTTATCAACACAGTCTACCAACGATATTAACGTTCAACCGTTATGACTTTGCTGCTTTTTTCCTGCGTGACAGGCCAAGACCGGCAAGGCCCAAGCCCAGCAGCGCCATGGTGCCTGGCTCAGGTACCGCGGTAGGAGCAGCCGTGATACGGAACTCGGTATCGAACGTGCTTACCTTGTTCTCTTCGGTCAGAAGACCAACACAGCCGATGCCAGCATTCGCTGCTGTACACGCGTCTGGGTCCAGGAAAGTCAGGCCAGCCAACTTAAGGAACACGGTGTAGTCGTAGCCGTCAGCAAGGGCGAACGTCTGACTGAACTCAAGGAATTCTTTGCCGTCTTCATCTGTCATTTTTGATGAACCCAGATCGCCGGCGTTTGCAACTGTGAAAATGTCGTCACAGACGGGGCCAGTTGCCGCGGCAACACAGTTTCCGCTTTGGTTAAGCGTTTCCTTAAAAAAGCCGTCGAACGTTATAGAAGGCAGACCAAAAGTAGGACCAGACGGGGCGGTCGGTGTCAGCGTCAGCGCAGTTTCCAGATCGAAGCTGGTAAGTGTGGCATCATTGGCATCGAGAACGGCGTTGGTGTGGGTGAAACTCCCCCCCATTACGTAGTCTCCACCGGTTACGAGATTAGTTCCGGACGCATCAGCAACTCTGATAGACGATTGGGCAGGTCTCGTTCCCCATGAAAGAAGGTGGTCGTCTTCAGAAGCTACAACAGAACCGCCTCCAGTGCTGGAAGTAAAGCTGGAGAACGAGCTGGCGACCGAATAATCCCAATTGGTAATCGGCGCCGCGCTTGCAGATTGCACACCCAGTGCAAACGGCAGTACAAGCGATGACAGAAGCGTTCTTTTAAGTATCGTGTTCATTGTGTGTCTCCTTGACGATGGGCGTTGGCGGCTAGAGTTCGTTCGGTCAGCCAACGGTATTTGTTTAGGAGCATCTTTCATGCCAGGTATACAAAATTGTTACTATTCAACAATGTAAAAAAATGTGTAATCGAATGCCAAATGATTGGAAAGCCTTGGTGTAAGTATCTTCGACACTACGCGGGCACAAACCCATCGCCTGAAGCGGTATGTCTTTGTTAGCGGATTATTTTATGAGGCCGGTCTGAACAAAAAAATCGAAATAGCCAAGTTTATGGTCACTTCACTATTAAAAATGAACTTAAAAAGCCGTGCCGAACCTAGTGGATGTAAATTATGCTGACACCCTGCAGGTGAGGCCAGATTTTTTACCTCGCATTTGAGTTTTATGTAAACAACATACACAGTATCCTATCGCTCAATACTCGGTCCGGCGGACAAACAATGTTAAGGAAGATACTAGACAACCTGCCCCTATCCCGGCCTTATCTGGTCGTTACAGCGATTTCAGTGCTGATTTTTTATCCCACCTGGATAAGGCTGGCTGAGGCATCACTTGATTTCGAACAGGCTGGGCCGCACGCGCTTGCGACTGCCTTTATCTTTTTAGGACTGTTGCTGGTTCACCCGCCTGTTCATGAGAATCGTCAAACGCCGCTCAAGCCCTATCATCTTGCGGGCGCAGCGCTGTTAATTGCCACAACGCTGATTTGGGGCCTGCTGGAACTGGTTCGAATCGACACCCTTACCTATCTGATGCTACCAACCGGGCTAATCGTCTCGGCCTGGGCGTTGCTTGGCCTGTCTCGAACACTGACATTCCTGCCCTACACGTTGCTTTTGTCGCTTTCGCTGCCTATCTGGGCAGATATCGCGCCGGCCCTTGTCGATCTCGCAAGTGCCGTTGTAGGCACCTTGGTAGGTTGGTTCGGGATGACCGCTTTCATTGAAGGCAACAGCATCACCCTGCCCTATGGCCGCCTTATCATCGCCGATGGGTGCTCAGGCTATCGCTATTTGGCCATGTCCATTATGTTGGCGATGATGACATCCATCCTTAACGACTATCGCTGGCGCGGCTGGCTGATTACTTTGCTGGTGGCGGCCGTTCTTGGGCTTATTGCGAACTGGGTACGCATAACCATTCTGGTGGCCGTCGCCTATCAAACCGATATGCAAAGCGACATGATCTCCGACCACGACATGATGGGATGGATCGTGTTCGCAGTGTTCATTTTACCGGCACTGTACTTCTCGCCGGTTCACAAAAGAAAGCCAGGCGAAAATCGTCCTTCGAAGATGTCTGTCTTCAACAAAACCGGTGTCATCGCGGTTGTCATCGCAATTGCGCTCGGCCCGATCGCTCTCACAATGATGCAAAGGCCTGGCCTCCCAGCCGCGCCCTGGGCACTTGAATTATCCGGGGCCAAGCCAACCAACACGGGCGACCTGCCGATAGCACTCGGGCTGCCGGATACATTAAACCAACAAGCATGGCGCTCCGGCGATCTATGGGTATTGCTGGCGCAAAGCCAGAAAATCACGGCCGATGAAAAGCTGGTGCCCTACCTGCCTCTGATGTTCGACACATCACTGTGGCAATTACAGGAAACATTTCAGCCTGGCCTTCGCCGCTATCGAAATATAATGACCCGTGAAGAAATAGTCATTGGCCAACGATTCCAGACCGGAACCCAGCGCAGTTGGAGCTACAAAGAAGCAAAATTGCTTCAAATTCCAGCGCTGCTGGCGCAAGAAAAACAATTTGCGCTCATCCTGTTCCAGATGAAGTGCAATTTTAGAAGCTGCGACCTGGCCAAAGAACGGGTTCAACAGGCGATGACATCCGCTCAGCTTGTGAGGTAATTCCATTTGCCGGGTGAATCAGTGGATTTCAATAGCAGCGCCCGAGCAAAATATCAGCAACTGACTCGACGTCTCCGTTGCGAACATCCTCGTGAGTTGGAAGGGTGATAAGACGATCCGCAAAATCACAGGCGCAAGGAAATGAGGAAGCAGCAACGGTTACAAATTCGCCAGCTCCCTCTATCGCTGGGAGTGCCTGGCCGTAGAAAGCGCTGGCGCCGATACCGGCACGATTAAGCTCAAGAAGCGCTTTGTCTCGACTCTGCCGAGAAGGCGCGAGCAGCGGATAACGCAGCAATATCGGTGACGAGGCGACCAGGCCTTCACGAGCAGACTCAGCGAAACATTCCACCGCCAACGGGGCCCAACCTTTCCCGGTGAGGTTCACCAAGGCTTCCGAATAGGCTGCGCTAATGTCCCGACGCTTGTTAAACCCTTCAATACCCGCCTCGAGCAGCCCCTCAACAGGTGACTGGCGTCCAATCGAGCCGAGCGGGTGAAACACCGTCTGCCCGATACCAAGAAGCGGCATACGCTCCATCGCCCCATAGAGAGGCGGTGTTAACAGTAAATTGAACAGCCAACGCCGGACCCGCCAGGCTGCGCTCGCGGATAGTCGAACTTCAGGAGGCGCATCCAAAACGCTCACACTCCCTAAAGCAAGCCGCTCCCCATGATCCTTACGGATTAAAAGCGCACCGCCACCCATCAGGTTTATTGGCTTGCCCCGACCAAAACTCAGTATCACATAGTCGGCCACCCCATTGCCGCAGGAAAAAGGCGGGAATACCTGGGCCGAATCCTCGATCAACGCCACATCGTTTTTATCTGCGATCCATCTAAGGGCAAACAAGCGTTCTGGTATGCCCAAAAACCCTGCTGCAATGATACCTACCGTGTTCTCAGTTACAGCGTTTTCCACGGCCTTCAAATTCATCCAGGGCCTGCCCTCTGCCAGATCAACCAACACCGGCCGAGCCTCTTGAGCCACCACAGCGGCCACAAGATCCGGGCAACCGTAAGCGGGAAGAATCACTTCCGGAGTGTGCGGGGCTTGCTTGCGGTTAACGGACAGTTTTACGGCCAGGGAAAGCGCAGCCGTGCCGCTGTTTACAAACACCGAATCATAATGCTCGGCCCAGGGCGCAGGCAAAACAGCGGAACCTTCCGTTGGCAAAGGCACCCGGCTGCCCACAGGCCGCAATTTGGAAAAGCTCACCCTATACCCCTAACGTTGGGACGGCGACCAGACAGTCATCCGGCGCCCTCCCAAAAACTGCAAGGTTGCATGGGCAATGGCGTAGTTCACCTGCACGAAAAAATACGGAATCCTGACATAGCCTTTGGCGCGTAAATCGGGCGAAAAGTGGGCCGCCAGAACAACCCCGTAAAAAACAAGCTGCAGCAACAGCGCCAGGCTGTATACCCAGCCGCTGCCAGCCAGCATGATTGAAGCCACGAACAAGATGAGCAAAAACCAGGGAACGGCCCAGCGCATCAATTTATGGCTGAATACTTGCCAGGCAAACAAACCGAATTTAGCAGGATTGAGTACTTCCGGGTGTCTGGCCAGCGCCGTCCAGCCCCTAATAACGGTGCGCAGCTTGCGCTGGTACTCTTTGCCGGGGTCTGCGACGTCCTGGTAATGGCCCAGCACGTCTGGAGCGGAAACGGCTACATAACCTTCCATCGCGCAATTCAGCGCGGTATTGAAATCACTGGGGGCGTGAATATCCCAGCGCTCACACAACTCGTGTCGCACCGCAAAAAATGACCCGCTAAGGCCTACCAAGCCGCCCCGCAGCGACTCCAGCTTGCGCAGCCACATTTCATATTTCACGTAGGCGCCCTCGCCTACTACGCCACCATCCCGGCTGACAAACACATCCTCACTGGAAATCGCACCCACCGTGGGGTTCTCAAAATATCTAACCAACGCAACAATCGCGTCCGCTGGAATACTGGTCGCCACATCCGAGAACACAATGATGTCTCCGGTTGCCATAGCGATGGCATCCTTCTGGGCATTCTCCTTCCCCAGCCGTTCGTCGGTTCGGGACAACAAAATGCCCTTGTTCTGATACTCCCGCACAATATCATCGGTTGCATCAGCCGAGCAGTCAGAAGCCACGATGATTTCCAGGTTCGGATAAACCAGCTCCAAGGTGTTTTCCAGTTTTTGCCGGATGCGCCCAGCTTCATTGTGCGCTGTAATAATCAGCGAAACCGAAGGTGAACCGGCTTCGATATCCGCCGCTACCGGGCCGACGCCGGGGGCTGGCAACGCTCTTTTGGCTGGCAGCGCCATGAGTATGAGCGGATAGATAAAATAGCTGTACAAAGACCCGAACACCGCAACCCAGAACACCGCTTCCAACATCCGAATCATCCCTGCATCTGATCAAATTTGAGGCGAAATAATAACACACAGACATTCCATAGATTAGCCATTCGCACTTGGCCAACGTTATAACCAAGTATAATGACAGGGCATGCCTGAAATGGCACAATCTGCGAGCAACTCAGCGGCCCTTTGCCCGCCTGTGATTTGCATCAGGGAGGATTGGTAATCGTGCAGTTAGTTAAACAGATGTTAAAACAGGCTCGCAATAGCCTGTTCGCGTGCTTGGCTTTACTCAGAATAAAGTTCAAGAGCTCTCCATCTCTGGTAATCCTGACTTACCACCGCATACTGCCAAGCCAGTCACCGCTCCGACACACTGAACAACCCGGGATGATAGCCACCCCGGAAGCGCTGGATATGCATATCAGCCTTCTCAAACGGCTCGGACCCGAATTTGTTGCCCTGGATACCTCGCTGGATGCTCAACGCGAGAACAACGCATCGCCCCGATTAGCGTTAGCAAATAATGGCAGGAGTATCAGATCCGGAACGCAACGGGCATGAAAAGTTATCGGCTGAACACCTTAAAATCCGCGATAATCCGAATCATGCTAAGAAAATTTTGTATTTTGTGGTCTTTACCTGAACCCGTCAGATGGCGCTTTGTGGCAAGGCCCAGACACTGTCTGGCCCAAGATATAACTGACACTCAGGGGTTCTCATCGTCGCGCCACAATTCAAAGCGGTGAGAACAGTTAAAGGGTCAATTGCGCAAACAAACCCGAGCGCCATTGACAGCAAATCGATATATTATCCGAATAGCGCATTATTTTCGCAACGACCGGAAATTGCATCACATTCAACAGCACCTACAAGTTATTTAGAGAATTCATATGGACTTAGAGCAGAAGAAACATATGGTTAACATATTGTGGACTGGCGGGTATGACTCTAGTTTCCGAATGGTTCAACTATCCCAAAAAGACGTGATCATTCAGCCATACTATCTTTCAGACAACCGAAATAGCGAAAAAAATGAACTAAATGCTATAGAGGAGATAACATCAGATATAGAAAAAAATCCGAAAACTAAATGCAAGATACTACCGATTGTCATAAAAAATACTTCAGAAGTAAAGCCTGATAATGAAATAACACAGTCATACTTAGAACTAAAAAAATCATTACCAATAGGTTCGCAGTATGAATGGCTATCAAGATTCGCCAAAGAACAGAATATGGAGGATCTAGAACTTAGCATTGAAAAGCCAATATCGGGTTCAGGCTTAGTAGTCAATTTGTTTGATAAATTCAATGCTAAAATGAACTTGGAAACTGATGGCGAAATATCTTACTATAGATTAGAAAAAAAAGGTTCAGACCAAAACCTTTATAGAGTCTTCGGAAAATTTCATTATCCTAGCCCTCTTTTCGACATGTACAAAACTGATATGTTGGGCGCTTATAAGAAATTAGGATTCGAAAATACTATCGAAAAAACGTGGTTCTGCCATACCCCTATAAGAAATCAGCCATGTGGTTTATGTAACCCTTGCGAATCGGTTATCAAGGAAGGTCTTGGATTTAGGTTGCCTATTTTAAGTAGAATAAGAAACAAAATTAAAATACTATACAAATTTAAATATTATTTTAAAAAATTAATTAAAAAAACTATCAAAATTTTCTATATATATTAGCCTTATAACTGTAACAAGAGAATCCGTTCAACTTGGTGCTCGGACCTTGAAAATGGCAAGAATTTTAGCTCAATAAATTAGCTGCTTAGATGGGGCTAATTGGACAACCGAGTCGAAAACCGCCGACACTAATGGCCCATAAATCATTATTTTTTGCATCAAGAAGGATTGGTAATCGTGCAGATGGTGAAACAGGTTTTAAAACGAGCTCGAAATGGCGTTTTCGCTGTAATCGCTTTACTAAGAATAAAGCTTAAACGTTCACCTGCACTGGTAATCCTGACCTACCACCGCATCCTTCCTAGCCAATCCGTCCTCCGGCAGACTGAACAACCCGGCATGATAGCCACTCCTGAATCTCTGGACATGCATCTTGGTCTGCTCCGACGGCTAGGAGCCGAGTTTGTCTCAATGGACACGTGGCTGGATTCCCAGCGCAAAAACAAAATGTTGCCCCGATTCGCGGTCGCCGTTACTTTTGACGATGGCTGGCAGGACAATTACGAATATGCTTTCCCGTTGCTCAAAAAGCACAGAGTGCCCGCCACAATATTCCTGGTGTCTAAGCGAATCAACACATCCTGGCAGTTCTGGCCTGAACAAGTGCTGGATTTACTGATCAACCATGCCCATCAGCTTGATCAAGAGGCACTGCAATGGCTACGCCCTTACCTCGTCGATATGCCGGCAAACAAGGGCTCTTCATCGCCCTACACAATCCTGCAGGCCGACTCAGTTATAAACCGCCTAAAGGCACTGGACGACCACATTATCGAAGTGCATCTGGAACTAAGCCGCAACTCTATTCCAGCCCTGATCCAAGCGAACCCGAATGCCAGACCCCTGCTGAATAAACACGAACTGGACACCATGCTTACAAGCGGGCTTGTCACTTTTGGAGCGCATACTCGGCACCACTATCGGCTAAATCACCTTGCGGACCCGATAGATCTTGAAAACGAAATTGCCGGCAGCCACAAGGATCTGGAAGAGCTCGGGCTTAAGCCTGTCAGTATCTTTTGTTACCCGAACGGCAACATCACCAGCAACGGTGAACAGCTCGTACAGAAGCATTTCACCGCCGCATGCACCACTGAGCGGGGCTGGAACAAAGCCCTTTCAAACCCGCTTGGCCTTCGCAGGTTCAACTTTCATGATGGCAATGGCAGCACACCTCTCAACTTTTTAGCAACGCTCGGGAAACCATAACGTGGCAACGAGCGATTCCGATAAAAAGCTTGTGGTGACCCATATCGTGTCCGGGGACATTTGGGCGGGTGCCGAAGCACAGGCATTTGAGCTTATTTCAGGGCTGCAAACCAATGGCGTGATCAAACCGACGGTCGTCGTCTTCAACACTGGCGTTCTTTTCGACAAGTTCACCGCGTTGGGTATCGATGTCACCCTTGCGGATGAGTCGGCTTTATCGCCTTTGGGCCAGATTAAAACCATCTGCAAACACTTGCGGAAACATCCCACCGACATTATTCATACTCATGGCTTCAAAGAGAATATGTTGGGCACGGCATCGAAATACCTGGTCGGCGTTAAACACTCTGTTCTAACGGTACATGGAAGCCCTGAGTCGCAGTCAACCTGGCGAGCCCCGAAGAAAAAACTAATTAACGTCCTGGATCGTGCATTGTCACGGTTTTGTCACGACGCCGTAGTTGCTGTGTCACAACACTTAAAAACTCTGTTGGAACCCCGATACCCGGACAAAACGGTCGTCATCCGGAACTTCATAGACACCGATAGAATCCCCACCACTCCCCTCCAACAACCTGATGAGCGAAACGAACCTGACGCCCTTTACAGGATCGCTCTAGTCGGCCGTTGCGTTCCGGTAAAGCGTGTCGACTTGTTTGTTGATACTATAGTTAGCCTCAGAACCGACCACAATCTCGACGTTGAAGGTAGCGTCTGCGGGGATGGACCGCTTCTTAACACCATGAAGCAATATGCTAAAAGCAAAGGCGTGGCACAATTCATTCACTTCAAGGGTTTTGTTCACAATATGGAACCCGAATGGACATCAATGGACACTTTGATAATGCCTTCTGATCACGAAGGCTTACCCATGACCTTGCTGGAAGCGTTACTGCGAAAGGTGCCCGTGGTTGCCCACAACGCAGGCGGTATACCGGAAGCGCTGGACTTTGGAAACTGCGGATTATTAGTGGATAACCACGATTCAAAGGGCTACACCGACAAGCTCACACAACTCATAAGTCAGCCAGAAATGGCAAAAAGGCTCGCTACCAACGGACATAATCATGTGATAAAAGCGTTCGGTAAACGTGAAAATGTACAAACATATGAAGAACTTTACCAAACTATCTCGCAGAAAAAGAAACACCTAACCCAAAATATATAAGCACCATCTCGACTCCTTGATCATTTTGTCGAGATGCCGAAAACAGGTTTATCAGAGTTTATTCATGTATATATTCGACGTTATAAAAACCATTCTTTCTGTTCTAGATTCCGCTGCTCGGAAGAAATACATTGCTCTACAATTTACATTTCTCTTCTCTGCGTTTTTTCAGGTTATCGGCATAGCGAGCATCGGGCCATTTATATCTATTCTATCCAATCCAGACATAATTCATACCAATACAGCGCTGTCATGGGTATATCTGAAATTTGGATTCGGCACCGATCTCCAATTTGTTATTGCAGCGGCACTGGGCTCACTGGTATTAATTTTTTTGTCAAATGCAGTAGCAGCCATGACTTTGTGGTTGACCTTTCGCTTTTCTGTGTCACTTGGCAGCAGTCTTCAACAACGAGTATACAGAAATTCTCTTTTTAAAGACTACTTATTACACAAAACCGAGAATTACAATAAGAAAATTGCACTAGTTGCCACGCAAGTTCCTCGTTTTGTTTATATGCTTGTTCAGCCATTTCTACTTCTAACAAGTCAGTTATTTATTGTAGCTATTATTCTTATTGGATTACTTGTTCTCGATCCACTACTGGCTCTTATTGCCGGTGGGATTATTGGAGGATCATATCTAATCACCTATATTGTATTACGAAAGAAGCTAGCACACCACGGTGCGATCATCTCGGAGAGAAACAATAAAGTACAGGGGATTTTGTCAGAATCCTTTATTGGTATTAAAGACGTAAAGTTGGACTCTCTCGAGAACCGATATATTGATCGGTTTAATACTATAAATGTCAGAGGCCTGAAGTCCCAAGCGTTTATTGCGCTTTCTGGCGATCTACCCAAATTTGTTATTGAATCACTTTCTTTCGGGGCAATCCTGGTTCTTGCTTTAGTTCTACTCATGACACAAAATGATTTTCGCTCAGTTGTTCCCATCCTGAGTATTTACGCACTCGCAGGCTATAAACTATTACCCACGATGCAACAAATCTACAAATCCCTTTCAAGCCTGAGCGGGCATGGTTCTGTTGCTAGTCTAATCAAAAACAGATTGGGACCTAGAACTACTGAACCCTCCGATGTCCTCACTCCAACTAAGCCAATGGTTATCAACCAAGTTCAACTATATGAGGCCAATTTCTTTTATGCCAAAGACAGCGCCCCCGCAGTTCATAACGCCAACCTAATCTTAAACAAAGGCCAAATCTATTCACTTGTCGGCCATTCAGGATCGGGGAAATCCACGTTGGCAGATGTCATACTGGGATTGCTTGAATTGCATTCCGGACAGCTGATTGTCAACGGTAAAGTTATCACCAACGCGGATCTCGCGTCTTTCCGTAAGAAGGTAGGATACGTAGCGCAGACAATTTTTATTCTGGATGACAACGTATTGAATAACGTCGCCTTCGGCGTGCCAGCGGATGAAATTGATTTGGATCGAGTCAAGCACGCTCTTGCATTAGCCAACGCTAATGAGTTTGTCAACAGTCTCCAAAACGGCATCTATTCAAATCTCGGGCAAGACGGAAAACTCTTAAGCGGCGGACAGCGGCAACGAATTGGCATCGCGAGGGCGCTATATAAACAAACAGATCTGCTTGTCCTAGACGAACCTACCAGCGCCCTCGATATAGAATCTGAATTCAAATTAATGAAAACCCTGAACTCCCTGAAAAACGATCTAATTATATTGATAATATCTCACCGACCTGCGGCTATCAAAATGTCCGATAAAATAATTTTGATGGAGAGCGGAGAAATTAAAGACCTTGATACATACACTAACTTGCTAGCCAAAAACGAAAAATTTCTATCTATGATGACTAGCACATTAGATAAAAAATCGAGCACAACATGACGGTAAGCACAATATAACTGTGTGCAGCAATATTTTATTTGTGTATTCGCGAACCGCCATCAAATAGGCTAATCAATGAAGTGTATAGCAGGGCTAGCTCTGACAAAAACGGCAATGAAAATTTATCTGATATTTTAGGCTAAGAGAAAGAAATGATAACAAACTTGTACGATTATTAAATCTACCTTCTTGACTCTTAAATTTAGCGCTTAACAACATACTTGCAATTCATCATTAAATAAAGCCAGCTCGACCGAGAATAGTCAAAAAAAACTGTTTAAAAACCAAATCACCAGGTTTTTTTAAACTAGTCAAATTCAAGTGCTCACCAAAAATATAGTCAAAACGTTCTGGCTGAAAGGGAGAAAAACCTCCACCTGGATAGAATGTCGCTTCACCAAAATAAAAATTATCGGCTGTCGCAAGAAAGTCTACACGGCAAAAAATAAAGTTCGCGGATATATCACGGGCAATCTTCTCCATTTTCTCTAAATGAGCTGAACGTTTTACTGACGTTGCGCTGACCTTTTGATTGCCCTTCCCCATATCGAGCCTGTTCCACTCCATGTCATAGACATCCAATGTGTGGTGTCCGAAACGTTCAGAATCAACCTGGACAAACTGCGGAGCGCCATTAAAACAAAAAATCTTAAAATCTCGCAGCTCACCGGCCAAATGACGCTCTATTATAATCTTCGGCTTTATGTCTCTATATGCCCACTCTCGAAACGTTAAGTAATGATTATAGCGTAGCCAATTTCCGAGTTTATTCTTAGCGCTATGCTGATCAAGCGCTAACTTATCCTCACAAATAATATTTGTATTCCATGAATGGTTACACTTAATTACAAATTTTTCCGGCAATGCATCGAAATCAATATCCTCGGGGCTTTCACATTCTTGGAATAGTTCATTCAATATATCGCCATAACCGATACATTCTATGTACTCTCTCACACGAAACTTATCAACTAGCTCAGTCATCAGAGGGTTTTTGTCATAGAGCTTCAGAACCTGAATCTTCTCGTTAAACGTTTGAGGTCTAAGAAGATTGATCGGTCTTCCAAAAGTTTTTTTGAAATGCTTAGCAATAAATATTTCGTTGCCCAAATAATTTTTAATGAAACGTTTGGCTTGCTGTAACAACCAATACATTCAGAAATCTCCTAAAATAAAGCGACTAACAATCCTTTAATATATAGATGTAAGGAGTCGATACGCAATGATGATAATCGATAAAATGAAAATTCACTTTCTTCGCACAAACCCCTAAATTTATGGATTACTCTGAGTTTTGTAAGATATTTCGCATAACAAGTCAATATATTTTTTCACTTCATTAGGAAAACTCTAACCTGTATAATTCATCTCTTACACGTTTTGATAAAAATAAAAACTCACGAGTTTCAATTAAATTCGGATTCGGAAGCTCGCAGTGGTCTTCAATTACCCTTGGGTCCCCAAGTTATAAATAATATCCCAGTCGGCATAATTGAAGTCACCAAAATAATTCGCCAGGTCGAGTTCAAACTTTTTACCTTCCTCCCAAAATGGAACGTATTTACCCGCGAATACTATATTAGTCAGTAGAAGATAACCGCCGAGTATGTGCTATCTGCGAGCTAAAGTGTAGGTGCTGATTTATAGGCGTTTACGATTTTTTCGACCTACCTCGCAGTCTCTATATATCGCAGCATGAAAACCTCGATCATTAATACCTAATTTATAGAATTCAAATCAATTAAAAATCGATTTTCAGAATTATAACTATATATAATCAAACGTAAATTTAATTACTCTAAAATCTGAAATAAATTACTCAACAGTCATTTTTATTTATGTCACTTTGTAAATTTTTATCATATAATTTTACTTAAGCTGATAGATTTTCCTCTGCTCACCATTTTTAACGATCAGATTATTAGAGTGGCGCTTTTCAGCTCTAGCCTGACGTTTAATAATCGATATTTGAAAAAAGGGAAAAATTCTGTACTTATGAATAAACTTCGAGAATCCGGAAATCGAAAGTATATTTGAAAATTTAGAAAATTTTGCAATGTCGCTGTTCAGCTCTTCATGACGGACAGGAAACGGAAAACATAGCGTGATATTATCAATTATGCCTTCATTAATATAATGCTCCCAGTCATCTGCACGGCATCGAGTGCTAAACATTTCGACAGACATTCGTTCCGCATCCATCCTTTTAATCGCGTATGCCATCGTCCCCCATACGTTTTCAATTTGATCTACCAAGTAATGGTAGCTTCCCTCATATATATAATCACTCTTTGTTATTTTAGTTGGTCTGAAAAAGAGGGCACACAAAAGTAAGGGACCATTTTCTAAATTGCTCGCAGATATAGATTTTACTATTTTACAAAATTTACTATCAAAAACAACATCATCTTCAATAATTATACCAACTTCTTCTTCGTCGTCTAACATCTTTCTTAACGCTTTTGAATGACTACGGGCACAAGCAACTTCGCCAGGCTTTAAAGCCCCCCCCCGCGGATCAGAATTATTAATTTTTTCTACAATTCCCGGCTCTATATCGGCCGCAGAGATCGCCTGAATTACCTCGTATTTAAGATCAAAGGAACTCAAGCGCTGTTTCATTTTCCGGAGACGCCTGCTTGAACAAGGGAGATTGATCACATAGATCTTCATAGCCAAACAACCTATAGATTAAATTTATCCGTGGTAGAAATTTTACGTTTGTAAAATTTTAATTTATTGACTTAGTGGCAAAAATATATTGATCACAAAGTCTAAAAAACATAAATTTCAAGGCTCCCGCTTACTTAAATTTCAAAGCCAACTCACGCGCTTCAGAAAACGATTGGGCCGCAATACAAAAACCATCACTACCCGTACTCCAAGCAGCTCGAAAGTTTCCGATCTTTCCATATGTGTTATCTAGTACCACGTGGGGAATTCCCATAATGGTACAAAGCACATGGGCATGGAGCCTGTCAGTAATCACAACCTGACCAGACGACAACAATAAGCAACCACGCCGTAATCTAAGATTAGCCGCCCAACTGTATATAAGCTTTCTAAACCTACTGCTAGTACCACCTAAGAGCCTTCGATCGAATCTAGACGCCCAATTAACTACCCGAAAAATATTACGATTTTCTTGTACCCAGTCACAAAAAAACGAATCCTGATCTGCCTCATCATGTTCATATTTCTGCTCACAATCCGTACGGAGCAAGCCCAATATATGAAAATCTTGTTGACTCATGCGAGGCGTTTTCTTTAAATAAAACGCCATATCTGGACAAAGATAGGAATGACCACTATGAATTCGCTTCGCTATATTAAAACTAGCTTCATCCCTAACAATTAAATGAAAATCAGAATGTAATTTTAGTGAGTCAGCACAACGCAATTCTTCTGATTCACGTTGAAAGTGAATTGACTGGGGAAGTTGAATTATTCTATGGTTTGGATATTGGCTTATCAACAACTCTCTTAGTTTCTGATGACGCGGGTAGATATCACCAAAATTCCCGCCTCCATTGATTAAAACTGCCACATCTGACGGTAACTTCGGATACCCGCGAGCCCCATGATAGCAATCATCAACATGTAGGATAAAAATGTCATGCTCAGCGAGGAAGGATTCTTGGCCTAACCAAATCGCACTATCACCGACATTCGCATAGTTTGGAAAATCAAATATAGCGACCCGATCATAACCTTTTAATATCGGAAGCAAGATTTCATCGATATTACTTTTAAGTTCACCAATCCTTAGATTCGTCAACTGATTATCCTTGTACATTATTTTTTCCCACGTTGAGAATTTATGTACTGCCCCTAAATAAACTATCTCTTTTTTAGAATTCGCGACTAAGTAGGGAGCAACAGACGACCAGAAATTTACAATAAAATAGATAATATTCTAAAGAACACCACTTACACCACTAATCTTCATTTTTGCATCGTTATTTTTTAGCCAAATAATTACTCAGATCCAAAACATAATTTTCCAATGAAAAATCACTCTCAATTTTTTTTGTCGCATTTTTTGATAACATTATTGAAAATTTATTATTCTCAATCAAAAGGTCAATTTTATCAGATAAATCTTTCGCCGAACCGGCTTCGACAAACAAGATATCTTCTCCATGCGAAAAATATTCCTCAAGGACAGGAGTGCGAGTTGCGATTACTGGGACGCCTTGCAGCATAGCTTCCATTACCGCTCTGATGCCCGATGGATAGGTCATAAAATCCTTAAGGGAAACAACAGATATTGACGATTGTGAATAAATTTCAAATAGTTCGTCATACGATAATCTTTCCTTAATTGAAACATTTTTTGGGACCACATCTATTTTAGATAAAAGGTAGGGTAACGTCACTATAATTAAAGGAATGTCTTTTTCATTTACCGCGGAAATTAGGGTATAAAAATCACGACCTATATCACGGCCTATTGCGATAATTTGGTCTTTTCTAATATTTTTAGTCGATCGGTTGTTCATATAAAATTCTACATCGACACAATAATGCGATACTAAAAACTTGGAACGAGCAACATCAAATTCCCTAGCCCATAAATTTGCTTGTGTTTCGGAGAAACAAATAATTTTATTCGAAAAAATTAGATTGATTTTTAGCAAGAACCTCCGAATTTTACTTTTCGGAAGAGCAAACATCGAATCCAGATATACTATTTCCTTCCTGAGAATTCTTGCTGATAGAGTTAAAAATAGAGAGAAGTCATCCTTAATCACAATCACGTCGGCGGGCCACCAATCTTTAAACATCCTTACGCTGGGTATTGTGAAATAGCGCTTAAATCGGCGCCGCATAGGAGATAATTTTCCCTCCCAGCGAGAGTCCGAAATATCAACATCCCAACCTTGCTCCTTCAATTGATAAAGGCCGGCTAGTCGCTCTCTAGGCACACGACCTTTTGAAATCTCTTCAATTGTAGGTCTGGCTATATCCGGATACATGAATATGTATTTTCGTTTCTTCACAGTGTTTTGATCCATTTATCCATCCAAAATTCTTGATTCAAGTTAATGGCCAAAGTTTAGTATAAGACACCAACAGTTTCAGCTAAATTTTTCGAAAGAGGAGCTTTATCGGCGCTTGCTTACCCATCTCCCACTCTTTAACCAACTGCATCTAATAGTGCGTGCCTATACTGAGATAGCATAGCTTCCGTAGAAAACTCTTTTTGTACTCTTCTCTGACCACATTCGCCAAGCTCGTTTCGGCGCACTGAGGAATTGATCAGCCCGAACAATGCATTTACCGCGCTTTCCACATCACCTTCCTGATAGATGAAAGAGTCATGACTATGCTTCAGCGTTGAGCAAACTGAAGGATTATTCGACGCAACAACCGGCAGGCCCGCCCGCATATATTCTAGTATCGCCAAAGACATTGCCTCCCCCTTGGAGGGATGGAATGCGATATCGCATGCTGCCAGCCTTTCGGCCACGTTATTCACCGCACCACAAAACTCTACGTAAGGCTCAATTTCAAGTTCTGCTGCCAGCTTTTTAAAGGTATCCAGATCTGGCCCATCTCCAAACAACTCATACCGAATATTGCGACACCCTCGCTCAAAAACCAAGAATCGGATAACCCGAAGCGCGAAATCAATGCCTTTATAGTAAGAGGCCCTGGCAACCGTCACAATCCTGACAACATCGCCCTCTTCCCTTGCGCTCCGCTTTAGACCGGAAACGTCTATTCCGTTGGTTACGCAATATACCTTGGACGAAGGCACTCCATTAACTTCGATTAGACGTTGCTTAACGTAAGGGCTTACCGCGAAGCAAGCAGTGCACGAGAAAAAAGGCAGCCTATTGGCCATCATCTTAAGCACCCTCTTGATCGCACCCGGGCGAGTCCGCACGCCGGGAGTATGGTCGTGGACAATGATTTCCCGAACGCCACACAGCCTGTAAATTAAAAATCGAAAAGATTTTGTTTCCTGATCGGTCAGGTAGACTGCCTTAATCGAGTTTCTTCTGATGTAGCTCGCCTGGTGCATTACCGAGCGGAAAGATCTGGACGTAAAATCCTCCTGTTCCACGATGCAGCTATGCTCAATCAAGCACTCCGGAATTTCAGAAACGGATGGGAAAACCACGTAGGTTTGATAATTTCTGTGTTCGTAAAAATCCGACAATTCACACCAAAGTCGCTCCATCAACCTCCAGGCATAGCCAGTATTAGAATCAAAGTTGCCTACAGCCAATACACCTGATTTACTCAACACGCTGTTGTTCCTCCGAAGGCTTTGCAAACACACGTTTTATCAAACGCTTCCAGTTTTCTCGGTAAAGCAAAGACTGGAAGATGTGTGAAACGCCAAGTTTTAAGAGGCCATGTTGTAAGTAACTTTTCCCCATCCCAAACTGCTTTTGTGAAATATAAAAATTGCACAGCGAACGGACATCTTTCTTCACATACAAATCCCTGTACAACTTCATGCTAAACAAATTGACGTGGTTTTTTGTCAGAAAATCGGCCGACTTATTTGAATCGTGAACACGCACTGTCGTCAAACTCTGACTGAGATAAGCGAAGTCATATTTTCTTGAAACTTTGAGCACGAAGTTAAAATCTTCGGATTTCAAGATGCCCGGGTCCCATCTGAAGTGATCATGTACGTCGCGACGTATCGCAAAGGTCGAGGGGTAAAGCGGATAGCCATTAAATAGAAGCCTCAGCAGATCCTCTCCTTCGATGGTAAAGAGTTTACCTTCCTGATTTCTCGCCAAATTATAGATATAGGGAAACATATCGGAGTTTGACAGGGTGTAGGGCTCTGGAAGCGTAATGTCATGCTTGTGGAAATCAGAGAAAAGGAACGCGATTTCGGGACTCGTATCTAGCGCATCTTTGTACATTGCAAGCTTCTCAGTGTGCCAGATGTCATCGCTATCCAGGTAACAGATGTAACGACCCGTTGACAACGCAACGCCTTGATTACGAGCAAAGGCTACGCCGGAATTGACTTGTTTGTGATACGTAATCAGGTCGCCAAACTCACTCAACACCGTTGAGGTATTGTCCGTTGAACCATCATCAACGACAATAATTTCAAAATCTTGCAAGGTTTGAGCAAGAACCGAATTTACGGCGTCAACTGTCATGTCAGACCGGTTATAGGAAGGTATTACAACTGAAAATAAAACCATATTAATTCCACGTAAATTTAAACAAGATGTCCATTGCAAGATCAACTCCTAGCCCCAAACCCGTCTCTTTAGAATGGGAAAAGGTTGAAGAGCAGAGTATTTCGCAGTTTCTGAATTGCCTGTGATCCTCACTATTTTTCTTAGCCATTTAATCTCACGAAGAACAAGCGAAGTAATCGAAGACTTCAAACCTTTACGGCCTACGTCTACGTCGCCTAGCCGCCTACACCCTGTTTCAGCTTCAGTTTAAGCTGAGCAAAGGCTAAATCTATTTTTACCATAAATAGCCAAGCAATTTTTTATAGCAGAGACCATACGATCAAGGAACTTTCGCTTCGGCGAACCGTAGTTATTTATTTTTATGCCTGGCTTGTACAGACCCGCGACTAATTAGGCTATATCTACTTCGCAAACTATGCCTCTCTGGTAGCTAACCCACAATCCATTCATGCTTTCCGCCATCCGGCCCAGTATTCGGTATTCAGCATTGTACGGATTTTTTCATAGCTGGGGCCTAAGTTTCACAACCCGATGATTAACCTCACTGCGAATCGCTTCCGGTTAACATACTGTACGGCAGCTTCCCGAAGAGGTCTATCGTCTCCAGATTCAACACTACCAGTGTTGGAGGGCATCAGCTTGTACAATCTTGGGCAGTTGTCCAAGCCGAGGCCAGAAATTAATGGACCGGTTGAATGCACCACTACAACTAGACGTGTTAACGCCTTCTAACTTTAGCGTTAGATCTAAAACTAAGGCGATTTTTTATGCCGGACAAGACCCCCAGTGTCCTGCCAATTAAATACAGCCAGTCTACGAGATATATCGAGACGTAGTCGAAAAGTCGCTTATCATTGACCCCGGATCTCCTGATACGTTTGACACTTAATACACCCGGGCAGGCAAATACAAGAAAAGCGGAAATAATAAGAGTCGATTTAGCTGCAGGTAAAAATATTAATGATCCCAGCAAACCGGTCATCCCGGCCATGAACGCCAGGGTTAACAGGAACGTCTTGTCTCGTAACGAATGTGGTAACCCATTGATGTAGTCAGATGAGTGCCACAACTGCCTTCCTATAAAAGGCATTACATTTGAGGGATTACCAAGATGAACGACGCTGAGAGATGGGTCAATTTCAACATTAATGTGTTCTTTTTTTAGCCGTACGGCTAGGTCGCTGTCCTCACCTGCGTTCAAGTATTCATCGAATCCTCCAATATTCTGGAAAATCTCTTTGGGTGTAAAGATACATCCTCCCACCAGCGAAATTTCCGTTATTGTCCGGCCTCGGGATGTCAATATCCAATATTTTTCCAGCCAAGAAGGGTTGTCACGCAATAGATATTGCCCCCCTATTACGCTGTCTGGATTTGCAGTTAACTTCCCCACGCCGTCGGTCAGCCAGTCCTGGCAGACCACACAGTCAGAATCCAAAAACACAACGACGCTGCCTTTTGCTTTCTGAACTCCGTAATTGCGAACAGCACCTACTTTCACATCCTCTTTAACATGGATAGAGACTTCACTGAACCTCCGTGCTATTTCAAGAGTTCGATCCGTAGAGCCATTATCAATCAGTAGAATTTCGTGACGGTCTTTCGGATAACTCAACAACATCAGTGACGTGAGGCAGGAAAGCAAGTAGCGTTCTTCATTGAACACGGGAATAACAATTGAAACATATGGCAATAATTCGTCTGACATAGACTCGCTCATAGCTTTGTTTTCAAAATTTGAATTTGCCGGTCTTTTTCCGAGATTTACGATTCAAATACTCAAACCTTATCTGCATTGCTCCTCCGACGTGATCTTTAAGAAAATTGAGTATTTTAATTTCGGTCGCTTCCGTATATTCGTTCGAAGCGATCAAGTTAACCTGCTGCAATGTCCCTGTTTTTTGAACAATGTAAGTTTCCGAAATCCCAACCATGTCTTTGAAAACCCTGCCACTCACTCTCAAGCGCTTTTTAATAGAACTGTTAGCTGCGACGCTCAAGTAGTAAAAAGAACACAATAGCATGTTCATCGCATAATTCTTGCGCAAGTATCGAGGAGTCGTGCTTGTCTTAGGCACAATGAGACCGCCCGCAAAGGAAGCACCGCTCTGGCACTCATCAACTCGGATTGACCGAAAGACCAATTAAGAAACGCGTAATTCTGCCTCATGGATTGTTTGGTTGTGAGTAGCGTCCGTGGATTACCAGCTGTACCAATCATGCTCAACGTCGTGGTGCTATTTTTGCTGAAGCTTTCACTATGAAAAGCGGAAATGCTTTTTTTACCATTGCTTTTTTGAGAACAGTGAAAAATCTCGTAAAGTTATTCAAGCCTATTTCCAACGCGGTTAAAGGGCTGGCCATCAAGCAACTGTTTGCAGTGCTCCGTATCCCGCAGTGCGGCTGTCACGATATCCTCAAGCGCCTACTTTGATCCAGTAAAAGATCGATTTTGCCACTTCCAAGCTAGCGAGCGTTTGATTAAAAGCTGTTCCATATCGAAACTGACGCAATACCAAACCGTATGTACTTAACGTTCCATCTTGAAATATCGATGGTAGGGTGTGGTAGCTTGACATGAGTACGGCCATTCCTAAAACTTCCATTGAGAGGAGTTTAGTGTTCAGTTGCGGCTGCCCTTTCAAAAAATCAAAAAAAGAACTGGAAGCTCAGCGCTCAAGTTGGCAGAATTCTACTGGGTAAGCGAACACGCCTAGAAACAGTATATCTTTTTATAGACAAGTTGTGACCCACTTCCCCTTCGCAGCCATGATTCGACCACTTTCTAAAGTCGGGACTTACAATTCGACAGTGCTGCGGCCGTATCTCCTAAGCGATCATCACAAAATCCAGCCCCTTATTAACGGTTGGTAACTAAAAAACACCCATATTCAGGATACAAATGTGCGCTTCCAAGCTAGGCTTCGAGGAATGATGTCCCCATGCTGAGGAATTATATGAATAAATTTAAAGTTGCTCTTACTGCTGCGGGGCTGTTCACACTCTGCACCTTCGCCAACGGCGACATGATTGTATCTGACTCTTTCGAATCCGGAGATTTGTACACAACAAGTGCATATGGATTCAAGTGGTTGGACACAATGACAACTTCTATAGTTACTGCAGATACCGAAGTTTTTGTTACTTCTCCGGTCACCCGACCAGCCCCTAAAACAAGTCGATGGGAAGCAAAAACTGGCGATCATGCCATGATGTTGCGTTATAATGCAGGGAGAAGTTGGACAGAACAGCGGTTCGTCTTCGATGAACCTCAACCGGAAATCTGGATGAGCTTTTGGCTAAGGGTCCCAACAAATTATACACACCCGAAAGTTAAAGGGGCTAGCGACAATCAAAAGCTTTTCCGGCTCTGGATGGACGGTTACGGCAACAAAGGAGATGGGACAACACTAGGTATGTCATTCAGGGGTAATGGAAATGGGGGATCCTATTTCTTTGCTAAGATTGCAGGTGGTGGTGATAAAGGTAAGGTTCCATTTATAAGCGTCCCCGGAGACCGCGGAAAATGGATGCATTTAATAATTCATGCGGACAGTGAAAGTACGCCTGGCGCAAGCGATGGAGTAATGGAGGTGTGGCGGAAGTGGGAAGGAGATATTGCTTACACTAAAACCCACGACTTTAAGGACCAGCCGATCAAGCTTAGTTCGAGCGTTAAAGGCTTTACCTCAGGGTACTTAATGGGCTGGGCTAACGCCGTATATCCCGTAGATACAGAATTTCTGATTGACGATTTCAAACTCTCGACTTCCTCGTTACTCTCAACCTATCTGGCCCCAAATTCGCCTTCAGAGTTATCAATAAAATAATATTATATTAGTGGTGCTATTAAAATTTTAAATCTGGCCGAATGATTACCCCCCGACAAAGAGCAGTGGTTTTCGGGGGAATTGCCGAGTGCCGTACCAAAAAGAAAAATTACTCACAAATTTGATTCAAAATATTGACTTTTCTTTTGTGTAATCTCGAACTTTTTAACGAAAACTAAATCACACTCGACATCTAATCCAAAGTATTGATCAAGCTGTTCCTGAACTCTATCGATGGTGATTGAAGAAAGTTCGCCCTCAATTGAAATAATAACCTTGCCAATCTCCTTTTGAACCACTTTGTAGTTCACCAAAATCTCATGTTCAAGAGCTATATTCTTAAACACATAATAAAACGTAAGAGCAGGATATTTTTTATTTAATCCATGGACGTTATTACCCTTTCTTCCCTGAATCTCGCTTACCAAAGGGTGGGCTCTCCCGCACGAACAAAATTTTTCACTTAACGATACTATATCTCCAAGATTATATCTGATTATAGGAAAAGACTGGGACTCGAGATTAGTTATAAGAATTTCACCCTCAGAATTTTGTTCCACTATAACATTCTCGACATTGATATGGAGTCCACCATATGGGCATTCAAAAGCGATTAAACCAGCTTCTGCAGCACCGTACTCGCTAGTAACTCGACACCCAAAAGCCTTGATGCTCTCGACATGATGAATATCCATAATCATTTCTGACGTTCCTTTAACCAACTTCAAAGCCGGAACATCGATTCCTTTTTCGTTGATTAATCTAGCAACCTCATAAACCATCGAAGAATAACCATTTAGAAAGCTCGCGCCACAAAGCTTCCGCGCAAAAGCGTCTATCTCGTCCGAGGAGTAGCCAAAAAGTCGAAAGCGATTTTGGAGCATATCAAGAAGTTTAACTTTCCGATTTTGCTTCCGCGATATGTTATAGCCCCATAGATACCCATTCCTATCCCAAGGCTTTACGCCATACCAGTCATATGAGCGCATCATTGCAGCTCGATTCAGCGAATCCCACCTCTCAGACCGGTTGAAACTTAATGACTGCCCCGAAGTGCCAGACGTTTCCGCCAACCTAACCTTTTCAAAAATATTGTCAGAATGGATCGAAGCATTATTTTCAATGAGGGATAGCTTATCTAATTCTGGAATACAAAACAGGTCACTAACACCGCTATACTCATTGGGCTTAAACCCCACCTCGCCAAACAACTTTCTATAAAAAGGTGAGCTTTCACCCGCGAAACAGAGGAACTTTCGAGCCTTTTCAGTCTGTAAGTCTTGTAACTGCTGCCGATTCAGCCATTCAGTGTCTTTAAGCTCGTCATAAAGTTGGAATAGTGATGGATTCCGAACTTTCGCACCTAACTCAAATAATCGTTTCGCGAGACCATCGTTCATTTTATACCTTCGCAAGATCTGAATGGAAAATTACTATCTATTGAACAATAAATTTTCTGCGCCCCCAGCACGCCAAAACGATCGCCTTTATAAAAGACGTTTTCATTATACTAATTCGTATCAAAAATTAACGTTTTATCATTACCGATAAATTATTTATTGCCTTATGAAGTATAAATTTAGCTTTTAATTTAACCTGACCTCTAAAAAAATTTCTTATAAAGTAATTTATTTTACGGATAGCCTGTTTTTCCATACTGGGACCCAAATCATAGAGCTTCAAAGAATCATCAACGTTCTGAACAACTCCCACCGACCTTGGAACAGCACCATCCTGAGTAATCTCGACCGGCCAAACTTTCGCTTGCAAGCCATTTCCATCAATTACAATATCTAAAATTCCAGTTTTTAAGAGACGGTGATCCCAGCAAAGATCAAATACGAAATTCCCGAGAGAAGGTGCAACTATAGAATTCCCTTGTTTCCAAACCTCATAAAAAAGATGGGGATGACTTCCAATAATACCAGTAACTCCAGCTTCCACTAATTCGTCTATCAAGGCTAATTGGTAGTCCATCGGGACCGTAGATTCTTCTAACCCCCAATGAAACATAACGAATAGATAATCTACTTTGGCAACCGACTTTTTTATTCTCTCTATTAAATGACTGTCAAGCTTTTGGTAGCTCAATTGCTTTTTGTTTGTATTGTCTGGCACGTCAGAAGCTGCGTAAAAGCCAACAGTTTCCCCCCCAACGTTGATAACCTCCATCTCTTGGCCTGCCAATCCAACCGGAAGTATCTTTGATTGCCTCAAAGCTTCTACTGTCTCGTCGAACCCTTCCCTACCGTGTTGGACAGTATGGTTATTAGCGACTTGAAGCACATTAAATCCACTACTTCGGAGGTATTCTGCTTTTTTTGGATCCCCTCTTAATACCACTCGTTCAGGGTTGTTGATGTCTAATTTGTTATTTGTTAGTGACGCTTCAAGATTTCCAGCAATAACGTCGGCTCCTTTGAAAATATCTCGTAAATCCTCAAAGATATCCACTGTCTCCAGAGTGGTTCGGGGACCATGTCCAAATGTTAAATAGTACTCACCCAAATTTATATCACCTACAAACAGCAGCCTCACGCAGCACCTCGATTTTTTTAAATTTAATGAACTTCTTAAATCTATGACCAAAATAAAAGATACGTTTGGTAGCTAACTGATAGAAAATCTCTCGCAATTTCACGAAGTAGTTCGTCTTAAATATATGGTTTAGGTATCAAATTTACGTTTTCTACGCTATTTTCGCGTTCTTTTTCCCTGAAAATCCTAACTCTTGCTATCGCTAAACCCAACAAGAAATAAATGTAAGGATAGAACGTGACTGACATGAAAAACGCACCCACAAAATAAGTCAGAACTGCCCCGTTTAGAGAGATCCTGAAGCTATCCAGGAACACTAAATCCTGTCCTGGGTCTTTGTGCTTTTTCAACAGCGACCTGCTGGAAAATATCGAAAAATGGAACCATAGATATAGAACGAGAGCAGGTACTCCAAGCGTGGAAACCACCTCGATTAGGGAATTGTGGGCGACCTCTTTTCTGTTCGATAGATAGCCGCCACCTTTAACCTTGTAGAACCTGTCATAATGTTCCGGAAACGTTTTGAGCCCCACACCCAACATTGGATACTCTTTGGCAATATCAATCCCAGCCGACCAATACTCGAGTCGCGTTTCGGAAGTCTGGTCAGAGCCTGCTGTTTCAAAGCGAGCTTTTTGCGCGTCCGGGACGATAGCCCAAACGAACGATGCGAAAACAGCGACATACACCAAATTTTTGAAGCGAATCTTCTTGTACGCCAGTAGTAAATAAATTAAGCCTACGAGCAGAGCGAGTTGCCCTCCCCTGGAGCTTGCGGCCATAACGGTCATAATCGCCGTTATTGGGAATAACCAGTACAATTTCGTTTTTGACTTCATGTACAGGATCAGTGGAATCGACAAAACCGCACACATTGCCATCAGCAAGCTGAACTCACCGCTATTCTGAAAAAAGCCAGCGGGGCCCTGTATACCCCAAGCCGCAAAACCAAAACCACGGCTGATCCAGGTACGTGCGCCAAATAAAGACATTTTGAAAATGCACAAGAAGAAAACGACCAACAACAGTTGTAGTTGCTTTACGTTTTTCACACAGTTCGACAGGAATAAAACTTCAAGAGCAAATATAAAAGGTGTGGTCAGATACTTGGAGGAAATGCTTGGGTAAAGCGAGTTCAAACCCGATAACACGGCCAGCGTTGCAAACAGGAAAACCAGAAAATGAGTGCCTGTAACTTTAAGCCGGCCATTACTGATCATGGCCAAAAAACCCAATAGAATAGTAATCTCCATCCAGGGTATAACTTCAAGTCCAGGAATTATGACTTGGGGGCGCAAGTAATACAAAACTATAAAGGCCAACCCAAGATAAAAGATTGAGTCCTGCCCTTTCAAATCCTGTCGAAATGTTTTTAGATCTTTTTTGAGTACAGAAAGCACCGGTTACCTCTTTAGGCTTTTTGCCAGTTCAACAGTATGGTAAACGATGTCATCAATGGTTTTACCCATGAATGTGTCGTTGGCAGAATAGGGATCGTGAATGCGGTACGTTTTCTTTTTGCCGAAGGATCCCAGAAGCAGGAAAGGCCCGCTATACCCGAGGCTTTCAATGGCTTTTATATGACTGGCTTCCATACACACGAAAACATCGCCGGCCCCGGGCACGTAGTCTTTTACGCTCATCGTTTTGTGGGATGACAGGTCTATGTTTTTTCTTTCGTACGCAATTTTTAACAGCCGGGGGTTTGCACCTTTTCCGGTGTTTGTGTTCAGGCCCAGTGATATAGCTTCTATATTTGAATGGCTTTTGAAAACCCATTCCGCAAGCGCGCTTCGGCAGATGTTTCCCTGGCATACGAATACGAGCCGTTCGGGTGGCGTTTCCCATTGAGTATAACGCCGAAAAAGGCCAATCCGACAAGAGATCCCGTCTCGTAAATACCGCAACAGGCCCTTTTTACTGCCGAATTTGTTCATGATGTATTCACGGAACATTATGCCGCCCCAAGTTCATAGAGATTGCTGTACCGCTGGCGCATTACATCCTCGCTGTAATTATCCTTTACGAACTTTCGACCTTCAACAAGGCGATCTGAACCCTCTGCGCTCTTCGCGCTCAGTAGAAGTATCTCCACCGCTGTAAACAGCGATTCGGCGGAATGCTCGTTGGCCAGGAACAACAAGTGCTCAGGCACCACTCGCTCCACTCCATTGCGGGTAGAGAGTATCGGCTTGGCTGCTGCCAGGGCCTGGGTCAACGCCAGTGGATGCCCCTCTGATGAAGATGTCATCAGAAACACATCGATGGACCCAAAAAAACCAGGCACGTCATCGATAAACCCAAGGAACTCAACGTTTTCCTCAAGGCCCCACTCCTTTACCTTCTGTTTAAGCTCGATGGCACCGCTCTTGGTATCATCCCCGGCGATTAGAAGCCTGACATTGATACGTTTGCTTTTCAAAAGCCGAATAAACTCAATGGCAAGGGGATAGTTTTTTGCAGGTCGTACATTCCCCAGACATCCCATGACTAACGGCTTATCGGACTGTCTTAATCCATGAACGGGAAGCTTTTCCAATTCACTCAAATCAATGCCGTTGGGGATAACGGTGGGATGAAGCCGGCAGTACGAACCAGTGGTGTGATTAATGGTATTTTTAAGGTCTTCCGTTACAGACACCACATGCCTGGCACCCATTTTTATAAGCGCCAGTTTTGCATTGCGAAAACGTTCGTCAGGAGAGATATCCACATGGCCATGAAACGTGGCAGTAACGGGAAGCCTGGTAAAGAGCCCAATAATAGACGTATAAACGTTGGAACCAAGCAGATGGGACTGAATATGTGTCACTTTTTCCTTTCGGATAATGGAAAACATCTCTGAAAGAAACTTGAGGTTCAGCGAGCCTTTGCAGTCACGGATGTAATAAGGAATAGAGCGCGCTTTAAGCTGTTGCTCTACCCAGCCCGGCCCTCGAATCAACGCTATACTCCGGTAGCCCTGTTTAATGCAGCCTTCCGCCAGTGCCAGAAAAACCGTTTCTGCCCCGCCCGGCCCCGTCGTGTCGATTACGTGCAATACGGTGGGAGTCATTTCACGTTTGGCCATTCCATTGATCCGTTCTCGATATTCGTTCTATGTTAACCTACGCTCTAATGTGGAGCCACTGCTGTTTCTACACGGATTTGTTAGATTCGATAACCTGTATTTCCGAGAGGTAGTGAATGGATTCCAATCTGCTTAGCGTGCTGGTTCTGGATGCCAACCAGCGTAGTGCTCTTGCGGTTACTCGTTCCTTGGGCAAATCCGGTCAATTCTCGATTACTACGGCTGATGCCACGGCTCAGGCGTTAGCGGGCGCCTCCCGCTACAGCAAAGTTTATCTGCAGCATCCGGACCCAAGCCAGCAGCCGCGCGATTTTATTACCTGGGCGAAGGATGTCACTGCCCGCCAACACTTTGATCTTGTGATGCCTACCACCGAGGTGACCAGCCAACTGCTGCTTTCTTGCAAAGATGAGCTACCGGCAATCGAACTTCCGTTTGCGCCTTACGAAACGGTCATGGCGTTATCTGACAAGATTTCCCTCGTAGAGCTTGCCAAAAGCCTAAATATTCCGGTGCCTGACAGCCAGATGTTCAAAAATTCGGCGGAGCTTGTGGGCGCTGCCGTCAGCTATCCTTGCGTACTCAAACCTGCGTTGTCGCACATTTTTACCGGGAATGACTGGATACATACCCACGTGAAAATCATTCACGATGAGGCCGGACTGCAGCAGGCGTTGGAACGTTCCCCCTATCTCAGAACAACCCCCTTTATGCTACAGTCTTTTATACCCGGTCACGGCGGCGGCATTTTTTGCCTGTACAACAACGGAAGGGCGGCGCAATTCTTTGCCCACGAGCGTCTCCGTGAAAAGCCTCCCGAGGGGGGCGTTAGCGTTTTAAGCCGGAGCGTGCCGGTTGATCAGGAACTGCAAACAAGTGCCCGGAAGCTGCTGGATTCAGTCAACTGGCATGGGGTGGCCATGGTCGAGTTCCGCATTACCCCGGAAGGTAAACCCTATCTTATGGAGGTCAACACGCGCTTCTGGGGGTCTTTGCAACTGGCAGTGGATTCCGGCGTGGATTTCCCCCTGATGCTCGCTAAAGCTCAGCTCGGGCAACCCGTCGCCAGCACGAACGATTACCGCGTTGATCAGCGATTGCGCTGGGTTTTGGGTGATGTTGATGGTCTTTACCTGTATCTGAAGGGGCGGCAGTCCTGGATGAAAAAATTTATGCGGGTCGTAAGCTTTCTCTCTATTAGACTTCGTCATCAAAAGCACGAAGTTAACCGTTTGCACGATCTGATGCCGGCCTGGCTGGAATTCAAGCAGTACATAAGGGCACTGGTTAAATAATGATGTTATCCCAAGCTGCGATTGACCTTCTAACAAGTGCGCCGGTTTCCAAACTGATGCAGCCGCTTCGAAAGAACGTTGTCCCGGTTTTTCTGTTGCACCGGTTCGCTGATGAATCCCGGGGCATCAGGGGCCACTCGCAGGCTCATCTTGAAGCCGCGCTTACGTACCTCAAACGACATGACTATACGGTAGTATCTGTGCGCCAGGTTGTAGAGGCCCTGATTAGCGGCGAATCACTGCCCCCGAAAGCGGTGGCCTTTACCCTTGATGATGGTTTTTACGATCAAGCTAAAACCGCACTGCCGGTATTCGAAAGCTATCAGGCTCCGGTTACATTGTTTTTGGCCACGGATATGCAGGATCAACGTTACTGGTCCTGGGACTACAAACTCGAATATGTGTTCAAGCACACGGTTCACCAAAGCCTGGAACTCGATCTCGGCGGCGGCGCCAGGCCAGTGGTGTTCGCACACTCCGAGGATAAGCGGGATCTGGTAAGAACCCTGCGGAACATCAACAAACGCCTGCCGAATCAGTCCGCAGAAGCGGCCGTTAAACATCTCGCCGAACGCCTTGAAGTAACGCTTCCCGTCGACGCCCCTGACGAGTATCAACCCATTGCCTGGGAGCAGGCCCGCAGCCTTGAGTCGCGCTACATTGAGTTTGGGCCACACACCCAGCGGCATCCGATTCTCGCTCAGGTCAGCCTGGAAGAGGCAAAGGATGAAATCGTCGGTAGTTGGCGAGCATTGCAAGCCAATATGGCCAATCCGGTGCCAGTTTTTTGTTATCCGAGCGGCCGGGAGGGTATTGATTTCGGCACCAGAGAACAGGAGCTCGTGAAACAGGCAGGTTTAATCGGGGCGCTGTCGGCAGACCCTGGCTACGTTCATCTTACAAGAGCAAATAACAACCTTTATGCGTTGAAGCGATTCAGCTTCCCCGATAATCTGGCTCACTTCAAGCAGTATTGTAGTTGGCTTGAGTACGCCAAAGAGCGGGTGTCACGCCGATAGTCATTGTCGGTCTTTCAATCGGTATAGCAGTTTCAGAACAGGATGTTTTACCAGCATAAGCGAAACCAATGGCTCGCTCTCTGTTGCCAGGCGTTGTTTGTAGTTTTCATTTTTGCCCGAACCGGCCAGCATGTCGAAGCTGCGGGTGCCCTCTTCCTGAAAAGCCCTTTCAATAGCGTAACCCAGATGCAAGGTGCCGATGGCAAGCTTGGGGTGGAAATTCTCTTCAAAACCACTTTGAAGGTTATAGACACACCCTTGATATTTAACGTTATAAAGCACGGATATCAGTTTACCGTCACTTTTCAAAGCCAGAAGTTGGGGCTCGCCGCCCTCGCTGATAACTCGTTTCAGAAAAGCGGTATTAAAAGCCAGAGCCTTTTCGCCGTAAACCGGTTTTCCCCAACGCCTCTTGTGGAAGTCGTTCAGGTAGCCAAAAAATACTCTCGGATCCTGGTCGCTGTCGTAAACATTTACCTGGGAAATACTGCCCAGGGATTCCAGTACGGAGCGTCGGTTATAGAGGCGAAGCCGCGTGTTTCGCCCACGGGCTTTCAGATAGTCACCAAAAGAATCGTCTGTGCGAATTTTCCAGGCGGTATCTTTGGCTGCCACCCTGACTAACCACTGCTTGTTGCGCGCTAATGCCTGGAGTTCGGTCACCTCTCTTGAATCGGCTCGCAGATCATTGAAGATGGCTTCGCCCCAAGGGACTTTATCCATCAGCTTTCCCAACTGGCCAATGGCGACTGCCGGGGTATCACTGGCTGTTGAGAACGTATTGTATTCCGTTCTGGTAGACCGTATTTTTCGGTAACTGCTGCCAACGAGCTCAACAGAACGAACGGGTAGAAAGCCTTTTAGGCGGTATGTTGACGTGTAGATGCCTGACTTGCCATCACCCCAGCTTCTTGCCAGTTTCAACCCGTTTTCCA